>NZ_JBFAWG010000002.1:0-387665 GCF_040680215.1 Streptomyces sp. NPDC052107 | reverse complement strand
GTGGACAGACCACCCTCGGTACCACCGGCCCGCCCGGAGACACGCCTGATACCCCCGGGCGTGCCGACGATCTCGTCGTGCGCCTTCGAACCGGGCACCCGGGCCAGCCCGAAGCCGTCACCGATCTCGACACCCTTGATCGCCTGGATCCCCATCAGCGCACCGGCCAGACGGGCGTCCAGCTTGCGGTCCCAGTGCACATGCGAGCCCAGACCCACCGGCACGCCATAGGCCAGCACCTCGACCACACCACCGAGCGTGTCACCGTCCCTGTGCGCCTGATCCACCTCCGCGACCATCGCCTTCGAGGCATCCGCGTCCAGACAGCGCAACGGGTCGGCATCCAGCCGCTCCACATCGGCCGGCGTCGGGTACACACCCAGCGGAGCCCTCACGGAGCACAGCTCCACGACATGCGAGACGATCTCGACACCGACCGTCTCCTTCAGATACGACCGCGCCACCGCGCCCAGGGCCACCCGGGCGGCCGTCTCCCGCGCCGAGGCACGCTCCAGAATCGGACGGGCCTCGTCGAAACCGTACTTCTGCATCCCCGCCAGGTCGGCGTGACCGGGACGCGGCCGGGTCAGCGGCGCGTTACGGGCCAGACCGGCAAGGATCTCCGGATCGACCGGGTCGGCCGCCATCACCTGCTCCCACTTCGGCCACTCGGTGTTCCCCACCATGATCGCGACCGGGGAACCCAGGGTCAGCCCGTGCCGGACACCGCCCAGGAACGTGACCTCGTCCCGCTCGAACTTCATACGCGCACCACGGCCATAACCGAGCCGCCGCCGCGCCAGATGGTCCGCCACCATCTCCGTGGTGATCGGCACACCGGCGGGAAGCCCCTCCAGCGTCGCGACAAGTGCCGGACCGTGCGACTCCCCCGCGGTCAGCCAACGCAGCCTGCTCAACGGTGCTCCTCAGTGTTCGCGCCCGGTACTGCCCGGCGTACACGCGTCTTCGCGTACGGCGACAGCGCGACCGGGTGCGCGACCCCGGCCCGCCACCTCCGATCCTCCCACGTCCGGGGCCGGAATCCGGTCGCCGGTCCACAAGGCGGACGTGGCGAAGCGATCAGCGGGCGGCGAGGGCCTTCTCGCCGGCGCGGCGCATGGCGTCCAGGGGTGCCGGGGAGCGGCCGGTCATCTGCTCGACCTGCAGCACGGCCTGGTGGACCAGCAGGTCGAGGCCGCTGACCACGGCGCCGCCGAACATGGACCAGCGGGCCGCCAGCTCGGTGGGCCAGGGCTCGTACAGCACGTCGAAGAGGGTGGCGGGGCGCTCGGGTACGGCGGTGGCGAGGGCGTCGGTGGTGCCGGCGGGCGTGGTGGCGATGATCAGTGGGGCGCGCAGCGCCTGCTCGGCGTCCGCCCAGTCCGCCGTACGCACCTCCACGTCGAGCCGCTCGCCCCACTGCCGCATCTCGGCGGCGCGGGCCTCGCTGCGGACGTAGGCGACGACCTCGCCGGTGCAGATCCGGGCGAGGGCGGCGAGCGCGGAGGAGGCCGTGGCGCCGGCGCCGAGGATCGCGGCGGAGTCGACCTGCTCGATGCCGTGCTCGCGCAGGGCGGCCATCATGCCCGGGATGTCCGTGTTGTCGCCGATCCGACGGCCGTCCTCGGCGAAGACGACCGTGTTGACCGCGTCGACGGAGGCGGCCGTCTCGCTGATCTCGTCCACCAACGGGATGACCGCCCGCTTCAGCGGCATGGTCAGCGACAGCCCCGCCCACTCCGGCCCGAGCTTCTCGACGAAGCCGGGCAGTCCGGCCTCGTCCACCTCGAAGCGCTCGTACGACCAGTCGGTGAGCCCGAGTTCGTCGTACGCGGCCCGGTGCAGAACCGGAGAGAGGGAGTGGGCGATGGGCTTACCGAGCACGGCGGCCCGGCGGGCGTCAGTTGCCCGAGCTGGCATCGAACTTGTCCTTGAGTCGCTGGAATTCGGCGAGGGTCTTGGCGAATTCGGTGTTGTTCACTCCGTCGGTCGCCACGAAATACATCCAGCCGTCGTGGGTCGGATTCAGTGCCGCCTTCAGCGCGTCCTCGCCGGGGTTGCCGATCGGACCGGGCGGGAGTCCCTTGTGCCGGTAAGTGTTGTACGGGCTGGTGTTGCTGTTGATCTCCTTGAGGGAGATATGGATGTTGCTGGTGCCCTTGAGGTAGTTGTAGGTCGAGTCGAACTGCAGCAGCTGGTTCGTCTCGGTGTTGGTGGGCTTCAGACGGTTGTAGACCACTTCCGCCATCTTGCGGAAGTCGTCGTGCGTCTTGCCCTCCGCCTGCACCAGGCTCGCTACGGTGACGAGCTCGAACGCGTTCTTCAGGCCCAGGGCCTGGGCCTTCGACGTGAGACCGTAGGCGTCGTACCTGGACTTGGCCTGGGCGACCATCTGCTTCAGGATCGCGTCCGGCTTCATGCCCTTGGCAGCCGGATAGGTGCCCGGGAAGAGGAAGCCTTCCAGCGGGTCCTTGACCTCGCCGCTCTTCTGCGCCCAGGCGGGCATGCCGAGGTTCTTGTATTCCGTCTCGGCGACCTTCTTGGCGGTGCCGTCGGAGAGTTCGAGTTTCTTGTCGATCGCCTCGTAGACGCCCGCGTTGCGCTCGCCCGGCGTCACGATGACATAACTCTGGCTCTTCGGGTCGAGCATCAGTTTCACAGCGCTGGCGGCGGACATCTCCTTTTTCAGGACATATGCGCCGGCCTGGATTCCACCGGCGCCCGGAATGCCGTTCTGCGCATGCACGAAGGCCTCGGCGCTCTTGACGACCCCGGCCTCCTTCAGACGGTTGCCGATGTCCCAGCCGCCCGCGCCCTTGGGAATCTCGACCGTCACGGTCTGGTCGATGCCGTCCCCCGTGTAGTCGGGCGCCGGGGCGAAACGATTTTGGTAGAACTGGTAGCCGTAGTAACCCGCCGTGACGACGCCGCCACCGAGGACCAGGACGACGACCATGCAGGCACAGCCGTTGCGTCGCTTCTGACCCTTCTTGCCGTCTTTCTTCCCTTTGCCGCGCCGGTCGCCGCGGTTCTGGAGCTCGTGCTCCTCGTCGTCATCGTCATCGCCGCTGCCCGTGAAGAAGGGGTGATTCTCCTCCTCGGGCACGTCCTCGGGTTCGGGTTCCGGCTCGGGGCGCCTGCGGCCGGGCGGCACCGGCGGCGGGTAGGCGTCCTCGGTGCCGTAGAAGTCGGGCTGCTGCCCGCCGTAGGCCATGGGCTGCTGGCCGTACGGGTCATTGGGGTCGGCGGCGTACGGCACCTGACCGTGGCCGCCCGCCGCGTCCCAGCCGCCCTGGTGCCGGTACTGCTGCTGGGGGTGGCCGACGTACTGCTGATGGCCCTGTTCGTCGTAGTACGGGTACTGCTCGTGGCCGTACCCGGGGTGCTGCTGCTGGTTCCAGTCGCCGTACTGCGGCTGCTGCGGGTACTGCTGCTGCGGGTACTGCTGCTGCGGCTGGCCGCCGTGGGCAGACTGCTGGCCCATGTTGGCCTGCTGCCCTTCCCATCCGCCGTCCCCGTACAACGGGTCCTGCGGATGCCACGGTTCGGAGCCCGGGCCCCGGCCATACTCAGTCATCGATCCCCTAGAGCCGCGAGGCCGACCGGTCACACGGCCGGTGGGCCCGCTTCCGTTCCGCCTCTTGCTGTGCGCCGACTGTTCGAACACCGACACATCGCGCGGAACGTTACCGTATCGCGATCAGATGACCACTTCGACGCCCTCGCCGGGTGCTTTACCTGACGCTCGTTCGGATTCCAGGGCCTGTTGCAGGATGATGACGGCGGCGGCCTGGTCGATGACCGAGCGGCCCTTCTTCGACTTGACCCCCGAGGCGCGCAGTCCCTGACTGGCCGTCACGGTCGTCATCCGCTCGTCCACCAGGCGCACCGGCACCGGCTTGATGCCCTTGGCCAGCTCCTGGGCGAAGGCGCGGACCTTGACGGCGGCCGGGCCCTCGCCCCCCTTGAGGGAGCGCGGGAGTCCGACGACGACCTCGATCGGCTCGTACTCCTCCACCAGTTGCCTGAGCCGGCGGTGGGCGGCGGGGATGTCCCGGCCGGGGACGGTCTCCACCGGGGTGGCGAGGATCCCGTCGGGGTCGCACGACGCGACCCCGATCCGGGCGTCCCCGACGTCGATCGCGAGTCGACGTCCTCTGCGCATTTCCGACCGTTTCCTTACGTGCCCGTTACTTGGCGGTCTCGGCGACCAGGCGCTCGACGGCGTCCACGGCGTCACCGACAGCGGCGGGGTTCTGACCGCCGCCCTGGGCCACGTCCGGCTTGCCGCCACCGCCGCCGCCGAGGGTCTTGGCGGCCGTGCGGACCAGGTCACCGGCCTTGAGGCCACGCTCGCGGGCGGCCTCGTTGGTGGCGATGACCGTCAGCGGCTTGCCGTTGTTGACGGTGAAGAGGGCGACCACGGCGGCACGTCCGCCCTGGATGCGGCCGCGCACGTCGAGGACCAGCTTGCGCAGGTCGTCGGGGGTCGTACCGTCCGGGACCTGGCCGGTGACGACGGCGACGCCGCGGACGTCCTTGGCGGACTCGGCGAGGCCGGCGGCGGCCTGGAGCACCTTCTCGGCGCGGAACTTCTCGATCTCCTTCTCGGCGTCCTTCAGCTTGCCGAGCATCGAGGAGACCTTCTCCGGCAGCTCCTCCGGGCGACCCTTGAGCAGTTCGGTCAGCTGGTTGACGACCGTGTGCTCACGGGCGAGGAAGTTGTAGGCGTCCACGCCGACCAGGGCCTCGATACGGCGGACACCCGAGCCGATGGAGGACTCGCCGAGCAGCTTCACCAGGCCCAGCTGGGCGGTGTTGTGCACGTGCGTGCCGCCGCACAGCTCCTTGGAGAAGTCGCCGATGGTCACGACGCGGACCCGCTCGCCGTACTTCTCGCCGAACTCGGCGATGGCACCCTGCTTCTTGGCCTCGTCGATGCCCATGATCTCGGCGTGCACGTCGAGGTCGCGGGCGAGCACCTCGTTGATCTTCTGCTCGACGTCGGTCATCACGGCCGTCGGCACGGCGGACGGGGAGCCGAAGTCGAAGCGGAAGCGGCCGGGCTGGTTCTCGGAACCGGCCTGGGCGGCCGTCGGGCCGAGGGCGTCGCGCAGCGCCTGGTGGGTCAGGTGCGTGGCCGAGTGGGCGCGGGCGATGGCCTTGCGACGGCGGTTGTCGATGGAGGCGTGGGCCTTGGCGCCCACGGTGACCTCGCCGACCTGGACGACGCCCTTGTGGACGTACACGCCCGGGACCGGCTTCTGGCAGTCGCGGACCTCGATGACGGCACCGGAGTCGACCTTGATGCGGCCGGTGTCGCCGATCTGGCCGCCGCCCTCGGCGTAGAACGGGGTGCGGTCGAGGACGACCTCGACCTCGTCGCCCTCGGTGGCGGCCGGGGAGGACACGCCGTCCACGAGGATGCCGACGATCGTGGTCTCGCCCTCAGTGTCGGAGTAGCCGATGAAGTCGGTCTCGCCGGCGGCGTCGGCGATCTCGCGGTAGGCGCCCATGTCGGCGTGGCCGGTCTTCTTGGCCTGGGCGTCGGCCTTGGCGCGCTCCCGCTGCTCCTTCATCAGGCGGCGGAAGCCCTCCTCGTCCACGGAGAGGCCCTGCTCGGCGGCCATCTCCAGGGTGAGGTCGATCGGGAAGCCCCAGGTGTCGTGGAGCAGGAAGGCCTTGTCGCCGGCGAGGACCGTGCCACCGGCCTGCTTGGTCTCGGTGACGGCGGTGTCGAGGATGTTGGTGCCGGCCTTCAGCGTCTTGAGGAAGGCGTTCTCCTCGGCGACGGCGACCTTCTCGATGCGCTCGCGGTCGGTGACCAGCTCGGGGTACTGCCGGCCCATCATCCGGATCACGGTGTCCAGGAGGTCCTTGACGACCGGACCGGTGGCGCCCAGCAGCCGCATGTTGCGGATGGCGCGGCGCATGATGCGGCGCAGGACGTAGCCGCGGCCCTCGTTGCCGGGGGTGACGCCGTCGCCGATGAGCATGGTGGCGGTGCGCATGTGGTCGGTGACCACGCGGAGGGACACGTCGGAGTGGTGGGCGTCGCCGTAGCGGACGCCGGTCAGCTCGGTGGCCTTGTTGATGACGGCCATGGAGGTGTCGATCTCGTACATGTTCTGCACGCCCTGCAGAATCATGGCGAGGCGCTCCAGGCCGAGGCCCGTGTCGATGTTCTTGCTCGGCAGCTCACCGAGGATCTCGAAGTTGTCCTTGCCGGTGCCCTCGCCGCGCTCGTACTGCATGAAGACGAGGTTCCAGATCTCCACGTACCGCTCGTCGTTGACGGCGGGGCCGCCCTCGACGCCGAACTCGGGGCCGCGGTCGTAGTTGATCTCGGAGCACGGGCCGCAGGGTCCGGGGACGCCCATGGACCAGTAGTTGTCCTTCATACCCAGGCGCTGGATGCGCTCCTTGGGCACGCCGACGACCTCGTGCCAGATGCGCTCGGCCTCGTCGTCGTCCTTGTAGACGGTGATCCACAGACGCTCGGGGTCGAGGCCGTAACCGCCCTCGTCCTGGGATGAGGTGAGCAGCTCCCAGGCGAGCTTGATGGCGCCTTCCTTGAAGTAGTCGCCGAAGGAGAAGTTGCCGCACATCTGGAAGAACGTGCCGTGCCGCGTGGTCTTGCCGACCTCTTCGATGTCGGGCGTGCGCACGCACTTCTGCACGCTGGTGGCGCGCGGGTACGGCGGCTTGACCTCACCCAGGAAGTAGGGCTTGAAGGGAACCATGCCGGCGGGGACGAGGAGCAGAGTCGGGTCGTCCGCGATGAGCGACGCCGAAGGGACGACGGTGTGCCCGCGCTCCTCGAAGAAGCTCAGCCAGCGGCGGCGAATCTCGGCCGACTCCATCAGTGGTCCTCATTCCGGTTGTACGAGTACATCGGGGCTTCGATGTACTTCGGTGTGCTGCGGTTGCTGCTGCGGTCGTTCTCGATGGCGGTGTGGCGCCGGGGGGCGGGGAGTTCGGGGTTCTCGTGGATCCCGAGGGCCTCCTCCAGCTCGGACTCCCGCTGGGCCATGTTGTCGCGGACGTCGAGCGCGAAGCCCACCGCGCGGTCCTTCAGGCGCTGACCGGTCTCCAGGGCCTTGTTCGCCGCCGTAGCGGCGAGGCTCTCCGGGGTCAGCTGCTTGAGCTTGCGGTTGACCTTGGTGGTCGCCCACACACCGGCGGCGACACCGGTGGTGAACCAGAACGTACGGCGGAACATCGCTCGGTCTCAGTCCTTACTTCCGCTTGCGTCGTGCGGCAGGGACCGTGCGGCCCACGATCACGGTACGCCGGGGCGCCTTAGCGGGCACGTCCTCCTTGCGGCCGCCCAGCGCCCTGCGGACGCCGTAGCCGAACGCCGCGACCTTGACCAGCGGGCCGCCGAAGGTGGAGGCGACCGTGGTGGACAGCGCGGAGGCGTTCGACGTGACCTCCTGGACGTCGGAGGCGATCGCGTCGACGCGGTCGATCTGGGTCTGCGCGGACCGCACCGCCTGGGAGGCGTCGGCGAGCAGCGGGACAGCCTGGTCGGTCACGTCCGCCACCAGCTTGGTGGTCGCCTTGAGCGTCTGGGCCAGCCTCGCGAGAGCCACCGCGAGGAAGGAGACCAGGATCGCCCAGAAGACGGCCACCAGGATCCCGGCCACCTCTCCACCGGACACTGTGCGCACCCGCTCCCTGAAACGTGCCTCACCATCGAAAAAGTCGTGTCCGAGCCTATCGCGCCGTGGCCAGGGCTCCGTACCGGATTACCGGGCGGCGGGGACGGAGTCGCGGGAAGCGATTGTACGCACTGAACACGGTTCAGTACGCTCCGTGTCCCATGCGAGGTCCTCAGCGCCCAGATCCCCTCTCCGCCGGCGATCCGCCCCTGGAACTGACCACGTTCGTCGGGCGCCAGGCGGAACTCGAGGAGTTGGCGGACCTGCTCGGCGTGGCGCGGCTGGTGACCGTGACCGGGGTCGGCGGTGTCGGCAAGTCCCGGCTGGCCGCGCGGCTCGTCGCCGGATGGGCCGACGGGTCCGGGCGCGTCGAGCTGGCGCCGGTGCGCGCTGCGCAGTTCGTGGAGTACGCGGTGGCGGAGGCGCTGGGGTTGACCGACCACACCGCCGACGCGGGCCGGCTGCGCAGGCGGCACCGGGACTGGTACCTGGGCCTGGCGACCTGATGCGAGCTGGACTGGTTCTCGCCCCGTCAGGGCGAGGTCGCCGCGCGGGTCGAGGCGGAGCTGCCCAATCTGCGGGCTGCGCTGGAGTTCTGTCTGACCGAGCCGGAGGAGGCCCATCTCGGCCAGTACCTCGCGGGGTCGCTGTGGTTCTGCTGGGTCGGCTGCGGGCGGCTCGCGGAGGGCCGCCGCTGGCTGGCGCGCAGCGTGGAGCTGGAGTCGGAGTACGACCAGTCGCGGCTGAAGGCGCTGTGGGTCCTCGGTTATGTGGCGATCCTCCAGGGCGACACCGTGCCGGCGCTTGCGGCGCTGCGGGAGTGCCGGGAGCAGGCCGAGCGGGTCGCGGATCCGGCGACGGCGGCGTACGCCGAGCACCGCACCGGCTGTCTGGCGCTGGTCACCGATGACATGGCCCGTGCAGAAACGCTGCTGCGGTCGGCGCTGGACCGCTATCAGGAGATCGGCGAACTCAGCAGCAACGTGCTGATGGGCCAGGTGGAGCTGGCGATGGCACGCGCCTTCCAGGGGGACCTGCCGGACGCGGTACGGCTGTGCGAGGACGTGCGCCGGGTGTGCGAGGACCACGGGGAGCGCTGGGCCCGCTCCTATGCGCTCTATGTGCTGGCGTACGCGGCCTGGCGGGAAGGCGTCCAGGACACGGCGCGCGAGCTGCTCTCGGACTGTCTGCGTAACGCCCACGCCTTCCACGACCTGCTCGGTTCGGTGCTGTCGATGGAGCTGCTGGCACTGGTGACGGCGGCCCAGGGCGATCCGGCCGAGGCGGCGCTGCTGCAGGGGGCGGCGGCCCGGATGTGGCCCTCCGTGGGGCTGCCCCTGTTCGGCTCGGCGTACTACAACGCCCCGCACGAGCAGTGCGAGGCCATCGCGCGGCAGGCACTGGGGGATGCCCGGTACGAGCAGTGTGTGGGGGAAGGGGCCCGGCTGGACCGCGCGACGGCGGTGGACCGAGCGCTGGGGCGAGGCGCGATACAGCCGCTGGACGGGCTGCCGACTCCACGGGGACCGGTGCCCCAGGGCGGCGGGGGCGCGAGCCGCCCCGAAGCCACTGAGCGCGCCGCCGACTCCACGCGGGGCTCACGCGCCCCCTAGGGCGCCCGCACCGTCCGAACCACCGGACCTGCCTGCAACGTGACGGAGCCGGGAAGCACAAACCCGCCGCCTCGCCCGCCCGACAGGACCGGGCGGGGAGACGGCGGGCTGAAGTATTACGCCGTGGCTGGGGTCAGCGGGCGTAGTACTCGACGACGAGCTGCTCGTCGCAGATGACCGGAACTTCCTTGCGGTTCGGCTCGCGGTCCAGGCGGAACGCCAGGGCCTTGAGGTTCACCTGCAGGTAGCGCGGGGTCTCACCCTCGGGGGCGAAGCCACCCTCACGGGCGATCTGGAAGAGCGTCTTGTCCTTGGAGCGGTCGCGGACCTGCACGACGTCGTCCGGACGGACACGGAAGGACGGCTTGTCGACCTTCTGGCCGTTGACCTGGATGTGGCCGTGGACGACCATCTGACGGGCCTGGTAGATGGTGCGGGCGATGCCCGAACGCAGGACCAGGGCGTCGAGACGGCGCTCGAGCTCCACGATCAGGGCCTCGCCGGTCTTGCCCTGAACCTTGGACGCGCGCTCGTAGGCGCGGACCAGCTGGCGCTCGGAGATGTCGTACTGCGCGCGCAGACGCTGCTTCTCCAGCAGACGGACCTTGTAGTCCGAGTTCTGCTTGCGGCCGCGGCCGTGCTCACCCGGCGGGTAGGGGCGGGCCTCGAAGTACTTGACGGCCTTCGGGGTCAGCGCGATGCCGAGGGCACGCGACTTCTTGACCTTGGGGCGGGACTGGTTCGCCACTGTCTCAATCTCTTTCGTAGTTTTCGGCTCGTCAGGGTTAGGGAGGTCGCATCCGCAGCCGGGAAAACCCGCCGGGTCCTTGCGGGACCTGCCGGGCAGCCGCTTCCCTGGTCTGGGCACATACATGCAGCACGCGAGTGGCCCACCGACCGTCCCGGAGCTCCGGGTGGTGGTGGGCTGCCCGCGACACCGTTCGACGGTGCGCGACGCTCCTGGAACATCACGACCTCGCGGCCGTGGGTTCCGGCTGGGTGTCCCGCTCTGACTGCACGGGACTCAGCACTTCGGGCAAGTCTACAGGGCGCTCACGACCGCCTGCGACCGAGGTGCTTCCGGGTCCACTCCACCGCGTCCGCGTACCGCGCCTCGGCGCCGTGCCGGCCCGGGGTGTAGTACTCGCGGTCCTTCAGCGCGTCCGGGGCGTACTGCTGCTGGGCGATGCCCTCGGGCAGGTCGTGCGGGTACACATAGCCCTGCGCGTGGCCCAGCTTGGCGGCGCCCTTGTAGTGCCCGTCGCGCAGGTGCGGCGGGACCGGGCCGGCCAGGCCCTTGCGGACGTCCTCCATGGCTGCGCCGATGGCGGTGGTCGCCGAGTTGGACTTGGGGGCGAGCGCGAGGGCGATGGTGGCGTGGCTGAGGGTGAGGGCGGCCTCCGGGAAGCCGATCATCGCGACGGCCTGGGCCGCGGCGACGGCGATGGGCAGGGCGCCCGGGTCGGCCAGGCCGATGTCCTCGCTGGCGGAGATCATCAGGCGGCGGGCGATGAAGCGGGGGTCCTCGCCGGCCTCGATCATGCGGGCCAGGTAGTGCAGGGCCGCGTCGACGTCGGAGCCGCGGATGGACTTGATAAGGGCGCTGGCGACGTCGTAGTGCTGGTCGCCGTCGCGGTCGTACTTCACCGCCGCCCGGTCGACCGTCTGCTCCAGCGTCTCCAGGCCGATCTCGCTCTCGCCCTTGTCCAGGGCGGCTCCGGCGGCGGCCTCCAGGGCGGTGAGGGCCCGGCGGGCGTCGCCGCCGGCGATGCGCACCAGGTGCTCCTGAGTGTCCTCGGGGAGGCCGACGGAGTCCTTCAGGCCGCGCTCGTCGGTCAGGGCGCGCCCCAGCAGGCCGCGGATGTCGTCGTCGGTGAGCGGTTCGAGCGTCAGCAGCAGCGAACGGGACAGCAGGGGCGAGATCACCGAGAAGTACGGGTTCTCCGTGGTGGCCGCGATCAGGGTCACCCAGCGGTTCTCGACCGCCGGGAGCAGGGAGTCCTGCTGGGCCTTGCTGAAGCGGTGGATCTCGTCCAGGAAGAGGACGGTCTCCTTGCCGAAGCCGCCGGTGGCGCGGCGGGCGCCGTCGATGACCGCGCGGACCTCCTTGACGCCCGCGGTGATCGCGGACAGCTCCACGAACCGCTTGTTCGTCGCCTTGGAGACGACGTACGCCAGGGTGGTCTTGCCGGTGCCGGGCGGGCCCCAGAGGATCACCGAGGACGGTCCGGCCGGGCCCCCGGAGCCCTCGCCGACCAGCCGGCGCAGCGGGGAGCCGGGCCCCAGCAGATGCTGCTGGCCCACGACCTCGTCGAGACTGCGCGGGCGCATCCGCACGGCCAGGGGGCTGGCTGCCGGGTCCTTCTCCTGGCGTTCTTCCGCTGCGGCGGTGAAGAGGTCGGGTTCCACGTCCGAAACCCTAAATCACCGCACCGACAACGCGGCCGGGCCCGGGGTCAGGCCCAGAGCTGGCTGCCCCAGCGGGTCAGGATCAGCATGGCGATGATGCCGCAGTGCGTGACCGGCACCACCCAGGTGAACTCGCCGAAGAAGGACTTCAGCCAGCGCGGGGCCGGCAGGAAGTCGTTGCGGACGTTGAACGAGGTCACGTACCAGAACATGGTGATCGTGGCGACCCAGGCCAGTGAGCACCACAGGCACAGCGCGTTGATCCGGTACAGGGACTGGAACTGCAGCCAGGTGACGAAACAGACACCGAAGAGCGTGCCGAAGTTGAAGGTCAGCCAGTACCAGCGCGGGAAGCGGGCGCGGGCCAGCAGGCTCATGCCGACGCAGATCACGATGCCGTAGCAGACCAGGCCGAGCATGGGGTTCGGGAAGCCGAAGACGGCCGCCTGCTTGCTCTCCATGACGCTGCCGCAGGAGACGACCGGGTTCACGCTGCAGCCGGGCGTGAAGGTCTTGCCCGCGACCTTGGCCTCGAGGATCTTGAACTTGTCGATCGTGATGACCCAGGCGGCCAGCAGTCCGGCCGCCCCGGTGATCACGAGCAGCAGGGCGAAGGCACGGCTGCCGCCCACCGCGCGCGGGGCGTCGGCGGCACGCTCGGGACCCGACTCCGTGGAGACGTTGACTGTCGTCTTGCTCATCACGCCGATTCCGTCACTTGAGAGCTGGACCATCTTCGGGCACGGTTCATTGTGCCGCACGTACGTGTGTGTCCACCGTTCGGTGGACACAAGGAGGTACGCACGGTGGTCACGGATCGTTCGGTTCCGGCCGATGCTCGGGGGCATGACAACACACGCGATCGAACTCGCGGTGGACGTCCGGGGGCTGCGCAAGCGGTACGGGGACGTGACCGCGGTGGACGGGCTCGACCTCGGCATCCGGCGCGGTGAGGTGTTCGGCCTGCTCGGGCCCAACGGCGCCGGCAAGAGCACCACGGTGGAGATCCTCCAGGGCAACCGGGAACGGGACGGGGGCGAGGTGTCCGTCCTCGGCTCCGACCCGGCGAGGGGCACGCGGGCGTGGAGATCACGTGTGGGAATCGTCTGGCAGGACGAACCGGCGCCCGCGGAGTTGACGGTCCGCGAGACCGTACGGCACTTCGCCCGCTACTACCCGCGCCCACGCCACCCCGAGGAGGTCATCCGCCTGGTCGGCCTGGAGGCGAGGGCGAACAGCCGGATCAAGGCCCTCTCCGGCGGCCAGCGGCGCCGCCTCGACGTGGCGCTCGGCGTGATCGGCGATCCCGAGCTGCTGCTCCTGGACGAGCCGACCACCGGCTTCGACCCGGCCGCCCGGCGGCAGTTCTGGGACCTGATCCGGCTGCTCGCCGACGAGGGCACGACGATCCTGCTCACCACGCACTACCTGGAGGAGGCCGAGGCCCTAGCGGACCGGCTCGCCGTGGTCGCGAGGGGCCGGGTGGTCGCCGTGGGCCGGCCCGGTGAGCTGCGCGAACGGTACGGCACCGAGGCCACCGTCAGGTGGGCGGAACGCGACGGCTCCCCGCGCACGGAACTCACCGACACACCGACGAGGACGATCGCGGGTCTGTTGAACCGCTTCGACGGCGAGATACCGGGACTGACCGTTACCCGCCCCACCCTGGAGGACGTCTACCTCCGGCTGACCGGCCAGGAGGCCGCCCGATGACCACGACCGCCGTGCGGGCCACCGCCCGCGAGTCCGCCGGGCCGGTCCCCGGCGGCTGGACGATCGGGCTGCTGCGCGGCGCCCTGGAGATCAAACAGTTCTTCCGGCTGCGCGACCAGGTGGTGTTCACCTTCTCCTTCCCCGTGGTGTTCCTGTTCCTGTTCGCGTCGATCTTCCGCGACCACGTCGGGCACACCGGCGTCACCGCCTCCCAGCTGTATGTTCCCGCGATGATGGCCTCCGGGATCATGTCGACGAGCTTCCAGTCGCTCGGCATCTCCATCGCCGTGGAACGGGACGAGAAGGTGCTGCGGCGGCTGCGGGGCACGCCGATGCCGCCCGCGGCCTATTTCCTGGGCAAGATCTGGCTGGTTCTGTTCACCGGTGTCCTGGAGACCGCGGTCCTGCTGGCCGTCGGCACGGTGTTCTACGGCGTCCACCTGCCGTCCGACCCCGGCCGCTGGTTCGACTTCGCCTGGATCTTCGCGCTGGGCCTGACCGCGTGCGCGCTGCTCGGTATCGCCGTCAGCTCGGTGCCGAAGTCGGCGAAGAGCGCCAGCTCCGTCGTCGTACTCCCCTTCCTGGTCCTGCAGTTCGTCTCCGGGGTCTACATCGCCGTCGGCACCATCCCCGGCTGGATGCTCGACTTCGGCGCCCTCTTCCCGCTGAAGTGGATGTGCCAGGGGCTGCGGGGTGTGTTCCTGCCGGACTCGGCGAAGGTCCTGGAGCAGGCGCACGCCTGGGAGTTCGGGCGGATCGCGCTGGTGCTGGCCGCCTGGTGCGTCGGAGGATTGGTGCTGTGCTTGCTGACCTTCCGGTGGAAGAACCGGCGCGACGGGTGAAGGGTGACAGGGCCCGCGGAGTCCACGCCTGGGACCGTTCGTTCCTGCTCTGGGACGTGTACTTCGCTGTGGCCTGGCTGGCCACGCAGACCATGCTGCTGGGCGCCGAGCATCCGGAGTGGTGGGTCCGGGCCGTCGCGGCCGGGCTTCTCGTGCCGCTGGTGCCCTGGTACGCGGTCGTGGGGCGCCGGCTCCTCGGCGAGGACCCGCCGGACGAGCGCCGCGCCCGGTACTACCTGGCCGGGGCGCTGGCCCTGTTCCTGCCGTCCGCGGTGCTGGCCGGTGAGACCCGGATCCTGGCCTTCACCCTGATCCCCCAGTGCTTCATGACTCTGCGCATGCGCGACGCGCTGATCGCGGTGACCGTGACCAACGTGGTCCCGGTCGCGGGCTGGGCCCTGCTGTGGCGGCCGGGCGGCGAGGATCTGCTGGTCAACACGCTGTCCGCCCTGGTGACCCTGGTGTTCTCGGCGGTCGTCGGTGGCTGGATCATCCGGATCATCGAGCAGAGCCTGGAACGGGCCGAGCTGATCGCCGAGTTGGACGCCAGTCGGCACGAGATCTCCCGGCTGTCGGCCGCGCACGGCGCCCTCGCCGAACGCGAGCGGCTGGCCCGGGAGATCCACGACACCCTCGCGCAGGGCTTCACCAGCCTGCTGATGCTGGTCCAGGCCGTGGACGCCGAGTTGGACGCCGCCCCCGCGCAGGCCCGTCGCCACCTCGCCCTGATGGACGAGACGGCCCGCCGTAACCTCGCCGAGGCCCGTGCCCTGGTCGCCGGGGGCGCGCCCGCCGACCTGGCGGGAGCCTCGCTGCCGGACGCGCTGGACCGCCTGGCCGCGCGGCACGAGGCGACGCTGGAGGTGACCGGCCCGGTGCGCATGCTGCCCGCGGGCGTGGAGGTGGTGGCCCTGCGCGCCTGCCAGGAGGCCCTGACCAACTCCCGGAAGCACGCCGGGAGTTCGACACGGGCCGAGGTACGGCTCGGCTACGCCGGCGAGACGCTGACCGTCTCCGTCCGCGACGACGGCTGCGGTTTCCACCCGGCCGCCGTGTCGAGCGGATACGGTCTGGCGGGGCTGCGCGCCCGCGCCGCCGAGGTGGGCGGCACGGCGTCGGTGCGCAGCGCACCCGGCGACGGTACGACGGTGACCGTACGCCTGCCCGTCCCCGCCGCCGTGGCTTCCGCCGTGAGGAGTCGGACCCCGTGATCCGGATCGTCCTGGCCGACGACCACCCCGTCGTACGGGAGGGACTGCGCGCCATGCTGAGCGCCGAGCCGGACCTCGAGGTGGTCGGCGACGCGGCGAGCGGGCCGCAGGCGGAGGCGCTGGCGGCCGAGCTGCGGCCCGACATCGTGCTGATGGACCTGCGGATGCCGGGCGGCGGAGGTGTGGACTCGATCGTGCGGATGACCGCGGCCGGGCTGCCGTCCCGGGTGATCGTGCTGACGACCTACGAGACGGACCGGGACATCCTGCGCGCCGTGGAGGCGGGCGCCGCGGGCTATCTGCTCAAGGACCTGCCCCGGCGGGAACTGGCGGACGCGGTACGGGCCGCTGCGCGGGGCGAGACCGTGCTGGCCCCGTCGGTCGCGGCGCGCCTGGTGGACCAGCTCCGCACCAAGCCGGAGCGGCCCCGGCTGTCCGACCGCGAGACGGCGGTCCTCCGCCTGGTGGCCGACGGCTGCACCAACGCCGAGATCGGGCGCCGGTTGTTCATCGGCGAGTCGACCGTGAAGACCCATCTGCTGCGGATCTTCGGCAAGTTGGGAGTCGCCGACCGCACCGCGGCGGTCACCAGCGCGATGCGGTACGGCTTGCTGGAACAGTGAGAGGGCGCCGGGAGTGCCCGGCGCCCTCGTGTCGTCGCGCGACTCAGCCGAGCCGGGACTCCAGTTCCGCCACGATCTCGTTGACACCGATCGCCGTCTGCTCGCCGGAGTCCATGTCCTTGAGCTGGACGACGCCCTCGGCGAGGTCGCGTTCGCCGGCCACGAGCGTGTAGCGGGCGCCGCTGCGGTTGGCGTTCTTCATGGCGCCCTTCAGGCCCTTGCCGCCGTACGCGAAGTCCGCCGAGATGCCGACCTTGCGCAGTTCGGTGACCTTCGCGAACAGCACCCGGCGGGCCTCCTCGCCGAGCGGGACGGCGTACACCGACGTCGTGGACGGCAGGTCCAGCTCCACGCCCTCCGCCTCCAGGGCGAGGACCGTGCGGTCGACACCGAGGGCCCAGCCGACCGACGGCAGCGCGGGGCCGCCGATCATCTCGGACAGTCCGTCGTAGCGGCCGCCGCCGCCCACCGCGGACTGCGAGCCCAGGCCGTCGTGCACGAACTCGAAGGTGGTACGGGTGTAGTAGTCCAGGCCGCGCACCAGCTTCGGGTCGTCCTCGAAGGAGACGCCCGCCGCGGTGATCAGCTCACGGACCTCCTCGTGGTACGCCTTGCAGGCGTCGCACAGGTAGTCGCGGAGGAGCGGCGCGCCGGTCAGCTGCTTCTGGACCGACTCGCGCTTGTCGTCGAGGACCCGGAGCGGGTTGATGTCGACACGGCTGCGGGTGTCCTCGTCCAGGTCCAGGCCGCGCAGGAAGTCCTGCAGCGCGGCCCGGTACACCGGGCGGCACTCCTTGTCGCCCAGGCTGTTCAGCAGGATCCGGAAGTCGCGCAGGCCCAGCGAGCGGTACGCCTGGTCCGCGAGGATGATCAGCTCCGCGTCCAGCGCCGGATCCTCCGCGCCGATCGCCTCGGCGCCGACCTGGGAGAAGTGCCGGTAGCGGCCCTTCTGCGGGCGCTCGTAGCGGTACTGCGAGCCCGAGTACCAGACCTTCACCGGGAGATTGCCCGTCTTGTACAGGTTGGCCTCGAGGACCGCGCGCAGCACGGGTGCGGTCGTCTCCGGGCGCAGGGCCAGCCTGTCACCGCCCTTCGTCTCGAAGACGTACATCTCCTTCGTCACGATGTCGGTGGACTCACCGACGCCACGCGCGAACAGCTCCACGTTCTCGAAACCGGGCGTCTCGATGTAGCCGTAGCCGGAGCTCCTGAGCGGCGCGGCGATCGCCTCGCGCACGGCGAGGAACTTCGCGCTGTCCGGCGGGATCAGGTCGTACGTGCCCTTGGGGGCCTTGAAAGTGCTCACGGAATTCTCTCGTCACATTCCTCGTCGGGGAGCCGCGGAGGCTCCCTGGCCGGCCGCCAACTGCCGCAGATAGGGGTTGGTGGCGCGCTCCTGGCCGATGGTCGTCTGGGGGCCGTGACCGGACAGCACCACGGTGGAGTCGTCGAGCGGCAGGCACACACGGGCCAGCGACTCGAGCATGTCCGCCATGGATCCGCCCGGCAGGTCGGTGCGTCCGATGGAGCCGGCGAACAGCAGATCCCCGGAGAAGAACACCGACGGGATGTCGGCGGTCTCGGGCATCCGGAAGGTCACCGACCCCTTGGTATGGCCCGGCGCGTGCGCGACGGAGAACTCCAGACCGGCCAGTTCGAGGGTGGTGCCGTTCGCGAGCTCGCGGACGTCGTCCGGCTCCCCCACGGTCAGCTCGCCCATCAGGGGCATTCCGATGGACCGGCCGAGCGACTTCTCGGGGTCGGTCATCATGTACCGGTCCTCGGGGTGGATCCAGGCCGGCACGTCGTGCGCGCCGCAGACCGGGACGACCGAGGCCACGTGATCGATGTGCCCGTGGGTGAGGACGACGGCGACGGGCTTGAGCCGATGCTTCTTCAGTGCTTCCTCGACGCCTTCGGCGGCCTGGTGGCCAGGGTCGATGATCACGCACTCCTCACCGGCGGCGGGGGCGACGAGATAACAGTTCGTCCCCCAGGCCCCGGCGGGGAACCCGGCAATGAGCACGATCGTCCTTCGTTGTGTCGATACGGGTGACCACAAGCTGTGGTCCAGAGCCTACCGGCGCTGCCGTTTCCTCAGCGAACCCATATACGGTACGGGGCTACACACAGCGGTCGGCTCACGAGCACGCACGCGTACCGGTCGGCACACGACACTCATCGACACCCATGAGGAGAGAACCCGGTGGTCAGCCAGGAGCAGCGGCGGCGTCAGCTCGCCCGGGAGAAGTTCTTGCGGCAGCAGCAGCGGCGTACCCAGGCACGCCGCAAGGCCAATGTGCGCAACTCCGTCATCGCGTCCGTACTGGGCGTCATCGTGATCGGCAGTGTCACGCTCTACACGACCGGAGTGCTGAAGGGCGACGACAAGAAGGCCAACGCCGCCGCGGACGTCACGCCCAGCGCCACACCGACCAGCAAGGCCCCGGACCCCTGCGCGAAGCCGGCGGCCGGCTCGGTCGAGAAGATGAGCTGGAAGAAGGAGCCGGCGATGACGATCGACACGTCGGCGAAGTACTCGATGAAGCTCGCCACGACGTGCGGTGACATCGACGTCGCGCTGAAGACGGCGGCGGCCCCGCACACCGTGAACTCGTTCAACTTCCTGGCGGGCAAGGGCTACTTCGACCACACCAAGTGCCACCGCCTGACCACGACCGGCATCTACGTGCTCCAGTGCGGCGACCCGCAGGGCACCGGCATGGGCGGACCGGGCTACACGCTTCCGGACGAGAACCTGAAGGACAAGAGCCTGAAGGCCAACACGTACCCGGCGGGCACGGTGGCGATGGCCAACACCGGTCAGAAGCACACCGGCGGCAGCCAGTTCTTCCTGGTCTACAAGGACAGCCCGTTGCCGCCCAGCTACACACCGTTCGGCACGGTGTCGGACGCGGGCATGAAGGTGCTGCAGAAGATCGCCGCCGCGGGTGCCCAGGCGGCCGATCCGACCTCCGGCAACACCGCTCCCAACGCGACCGTGGTGATCAACAAGGCGACGGTGACGAAGTCCTGACGCCGACCTGGAGACCAAGACGGCCAACAGCGGAATTTCGGTCGCGCTGGATGCGGACAGGCAACCCGCTGGTCGCCTATGTTGGCCGTGACGAAACTGTGGACGATGCCCGGGGGTGCTGAGGCCCCCCGCAGGCATCATGTGGAGGAGGCGCTGTGAGCAGCGACCCGTGGGGCCGCGTCGACGAGACGGGGACCGTGTACGTGCGTACGGCCGACGGCGAGCAGGTCGTCGGCTCCTGGGCGGCCGGCTCCCCCGAGGAGGCGCTGTCCTACTTCGAGCGCAAGTACGAGGGCCTGGTTGTCGAGATCGGCCTCCTCGAGAAGCGAGTACAGACCACCGACCTGTCGGCGAAGGACGCCCAGGCCGCGATCGCGCACCTGCGCGAGCAGGTGGACGCCCACCACGCGGTCGGTGACCTGGACACGCTGCGGAAGCGGCTGGACAAGCTGGTGGCGACCGTCGAGGCCCGCCGCGAGGAGCGCAAGCAGCAGCGGGCCAAGCAGTCCGACGAGGCCCGCAAGGCCAAGGAGGACCTGGTCACCGAGGCGGAGCAGCTGGCGCAGTCCGACCAGTGGCGGGCCGCCGGCGAGCGGCTGCGGGCGCTGGTGGACACCTGGAAGGGTCTGCCGCGTCTGGACCGCAAGTCCGACGACGAGCTGTGGCATCGCTTCTCGCACGCCCGGTCGGCGTTCTCCAAGCGGCGCAAGGCGCACTTCGCGCAGCTGGACGCCCAGCGCGAGGAGGCCCGCCGGACCAAGGAACGGCTGGTCGCCGAGGCCGAGGCGCTGTCGGGTTCGACGGACTGGGGTCCGACGGCGGCCCGTTACCGCGAGCTGATGGCGGAGTGGAAGGCCGCGGGCCGCGCCCAGCGCGAGCACGAGGACGACCTGTGGAACCGCTTCCGGGGCGCCCAGGACGTGTTCTTCGCCGCCCGCAGCTCGGTGTTCGCCGAGCGGGACGCGGAACAGGCGGAGAACCTGAAGCTGAAGGAGGAGCTGGCCGAGGAGGCCGAGAAGCTCCTGCCGATCGGCGACCTGAAGTCCGCGCGGGCCGCCTTCCGCTCGATCAACGAGCGCTGGGAGGCCATCGGCCATGTCCCGCGGGACGCGCGTCCGAAGATCGAGGGCCGGATGCACGCGGTCGAGCGGGCGATCCAGGACGCCGAGGAGGCCGAGTGGCGCCGGACGAACCCGGAGGCACGCGCGCGTGCCGAGGGTCTGACCGGTCAGCTGCAGGCCGCCGTCGACAAGCTGAGGGCGCAGATCGACCAGGCGCGTGCCCAGGGCAACAACTCCAAGGCCGACAAGCTGGAGCGCGAGCTGGAGGGCCGCCAGGCGCTCCTGGACCAGGCTCTGAAGGGCCTGCAGGAGTTCGGCGGCTGATCCCCTGGCTCACGTGATGAAAGGCCCCGTACGGCGCGTACGGGGCCTTTCACATGGCTGCTTACGACCGGGAGCGTCCCGAGGTCACGCGGTACACGTCGTACACGCCCTCCACGCCCCGTACGGCCTTCAGGACGTGACCGAGGTGCTTGGGGTCGCCCATCTCGAAGGTGAACCGGGAGGTGGCCACGCGGTCGCGGGAGGTCTGGACGGCCGCCGAGAGGATGTTGACGTGCTGGTCGGACAGGACGCGGGTGACGTCCGACAGCAGGCGGGAGCGGTCCAGCGCCTCGACCTGGATGGCGACCAGGAAGACCGAGGACTGGGTGGGCGCCCACTCGACGTCGAGGATGCGCTCGGGCTCGCGGGAGAGCGACTCGACGTTGACGCAGTCGCTGCGGTGAACCGATACGCCGCTGCCCCGCGTGACGAAGCCGATGATCGGGTCGCCGGGGACGGGCGTGCAGCAGCGGGCCAGCTTGACCCACACGTCGTCGACGCCCTTCACCACGACGCCGGGGTCGGCGCTGGAGCGGCGCTTGCGGCCACGGCTGCGGGACGGCGGGACCGCCTCGTCGATCTCCTCGGTGGCGGCCTCCTCGCCGCCGAGGGCCTGCACGAGCTTCTGCACGATGTGCTGTGCGGAGACATGGCCCTCGCCGATCGCGGCGTACAGCGCGGAGATGTCCGAATAGCGCATCTCGTGCGCGAGCGTGACGAGGGAGTCGCCGGTGAGGATGCGCTGGATGGGCAGGTTCTGCTTGCGCATCGCCCGTACGATCGCGTCCTTGCCCTGCTCGATCGCCTCGTCCCGGCGCTCCTTGGAGAACCAGGCCCGGATCTTGTTGCGCGCCCGGGGCGACTTGACGAAGCCGAGCCAGTCGCGGGACGGTCCGGCGCCGGGCGCCTTGGAGGTGAAGACCTCCACCAAGTCGCCGTTGTCCAGGGTCGATTCGAGCGGTACGAGCCTGCCGTTTACCCGCGCCCCTATGGTGCGGTGGCCGACCTCGGTGTGGACGGCGTAGGCGAAGTCGACGGGTGTGGCGCCCGCGGGCAGGGCGATGACATCGCCCTTGGGGGTGAAGACGAAGACCTCGTTGCGGGACAGATCGAAGCGCAGGGACTCCAGGAACTCGCCCGGGTCCTCGGTCTCCTTCTGCCAGTCCAGCAGCTGCCGCAGCCACGCCATGTCGTTGATGGCGTCCTTGTCCTTCGCGGACGTCCGGGGCGCGTCCGTACGAACCTTGGAGGCGCCGGCGACGGCCTCCTGCTTGTACTTCCAGTGCGCGGCGATGCCGTACTCGGCGCGGCGGTGCATGTCGAAGGTGCGGATCTGCAGCTCGACCGGCTTGCCGTTGGGCCCGATGACCGTCGTGTGCAGCGACTGGTACATGTTGAACTTGGGCATCGCGATGTAGTCCTTGAACCGGCCGGGGACCGGGTTCCATCGCGCGTGCACGGTGCCGAGGGCGGCGTAGCAGTCGCGGACCGTGTCGACAAGTACACGAATGCCGACCAGGTCGTAGATCTCGGCGAAGTCGCGACCCCGCACGATCATCTTCTGGTAGACGCTGTAGTAGTGCTTCGGGCGGCCGGTGACGGTCGCCTTGATGCGAGCGGCGCGCAGGTCGGCCTGGACCTCGTCGGTCACTATGGCCAGGTATTCGTCACGCTTCGGTGCCCTTTCGGCCACCAGCCGGACGATCTCGTCGTACATCTTGGGGTAGAGGATCGCGAACGCGAGGTCCTCCAGCTCCCACTTGATGGTGTTCATGCCCAGCCGGTGGGCGAGCGGCGCGTAGATCTCCAGCGTCTCCCGCGCCTTCTTCTCCTGCTTCTCACGCTTCAAGTAGCGCATGGTGCGCATGTTGTGCAGGCGGTCGGCGAGCTTGATGACCAGGACGCGCGGGTCCTTGGCCATCGCCACGACCATCTTGCGCACCGTCTCGGCCTGGGCGGCCTCGCCGAACTTGACCTTGTCCAGCTTGGTGACGCCGTCGACGAGCAGGGCGACGGTGTCGCCGAAGTCGCGGCGCAGCTGGTCCAGGCCGTACTCGGTGTCCTCGACGGTGTCGTGCAGCAGCCCCGCCATGAGCGTGGCGGGGTCCATGCCCAGCTCGGCGAGGATGGTGGTCACGGCGAGCGGATGCGTGATGTACGGGTCGCCGCTCTTGCGCTTCTGCCCGCGGTGCCAGCGCTCGGCGACCTGATAGGCGCGCTCGATCTGCCGCAGAGTCGAGTTCTCGATCTTCGGATCATTGCTGCGCACTATCCGCAGCAGCGGTTCGAGAACCGGGTTGTAGGGGTTCGCGCGCTGCACCCCGAGGCGGGCCAGGCGGGCGCGGACGCGGTTGGAGGAGCCGGTGCGGCCGGGCTGGACGACGGGCGGGCGCACCACGGGCGGCTGGGCCGGACGCTCGGGCGGGGCGGGCTTGGGACGCGAGGCCTCGGCAGCCTTCTCGACGGGCGCGGACTGGGCGTGCTCGATCGGCCCGCGGGTGTCGTTCTTCGCGTGGGACACGTGCGGCGCGGGCTTCGCCGCGGCGGCCGAGGCGGACTCGGGCTTTGCGGCGGTCAGGTGCTGGGCCTCGTCTGGCAAGAGGACTCCTCGTGCGCGATCCGGGTCCCCCGGTCAGGCTCCGGAGACCCCATGGTAGCGATCCTGCGGCTGGTCATCGCCTTCAGGCGGAAGTGAGGACCGTCCACCTGTGCAACGCGGGGGACTTCCGCCGGATTCCGTGAGGTGGATTCCGGGTGATTCGGGGGCGTGCGGGAGCTGTCATGGGGGTGGCCTCGGGCCGCAGGTGGCTCCGGCCGGTGGCCGACCATGTACCTGCGGCCGCCGACGGCGAGCACCACCCACCGGGGCCACCCGCACCCGACGACGAGAGCCGCACCGGTGGTGCGCGTGGGAAACACGAAGCGGCCTACGGCGAAGCCGAGGCCGCTTGTGCAACAACCCGCTCAGACCTGAAGCAGCGCCTCCAGCGGCGCCCCGTCCAGCGCCGGCTCCAGCCGGGCACGGCCGCCCAGGAAGCCCAGCTCCATCAGCACCGCGAGGCCGGAGACGTCCGCACCGGCGCGCTGGATCAGCTGGATCGCCGCCTCGGCCGTACCGCCCGTGGCGAGGACGTCGTCCACGATCAGCACCCGGTCACCGGAGGCCAGGTCCTCCGCGTGCACCTCGATCTCGGCCGAGCCGTACTCCAGGTCGTACGCCTGGCGCAGCGTCGCTCCGGGCAGCTTGCCCGCCTTGCGGACCGGAATGAAGCCGAGGCCCGCGCGGACGGCGACCGGGGCGCCCAGGATGAAGCCCCGGGCCTCCAGACCGACGATCTTGGTCGCGCCGGTGTTCGTGGCGATCTCGGCCAGCGTGTCGGTCAGCGCCGTGAACGCGGCCGGGTCCGCCAGGAGCGGGGTGATGTCCTTGAACATCACGCCCGGCTCGGGGTAGTCGGCGACGTCACGGATGCGGCTGAGGAGCAACTCCTGGATGTCGGTCATCGGCGCTTCCCGGAGGGTCGGCCGCGGCCCCGGCCGCGGGACGCGGGCTGGTTGCGGGGGCCCACGACGGCGGGGGCCGCATCGGCGGAGTCGTCGTCGGCGCGGTCCGCGGCGAGGTCCTCCTCGGCGGCGGCCTGGGCACGTTTGGCCAGGACCCGCTTGGTGAGGGCCTTCATCGCCGGCTCGCGCTCCTTGAGGTCGGCGACGAGCGGCGTGGCGATGAAGATCGACGAGTAGGCACCGGCCGCGAGGCCGACGAACAGCGACAGCGAGATGTCGTTCAGCGTGCCGGCGCCGAGGAAGCCACCGCCGATGAACAGCAGGCCCGCGACCGGCAGCAGGGCGACGACCGTGGTGTTGATGGAACGGACCAGGGTGCCGTTGATCGACCGGTTGGCGATATCGCTGTACGTCCAGCGGCTCTGCTTGGTGATGTCCTTCGTCTGCTCCTTGAGGCTGTCGAAGACGACGACCGTGTCGTAGAGCGAGTAACCGAGGATCGTCAGCAGACCGATGACCGTACCGGGCGTGACCTCGAAACCGACGAGGGCGTAGATACCGGTCGTGATCGTGATGTCGTGGATCAGCGCGACCAGGGCCGCGACGGCCATGCGCCACTCGAAGGCGATGGCCAGGTAGATCACGACGAGCACCATGAAGATGCCCAGGCCCTCCCAGGCCTTGTTGGCGATCTGCTGGCCCCAGCTCGGGCCGACCAGGTCGGCGGCGAGCTTCTCGGGGTTGAGGTTCAGGTCCTTGGCCAGCTCCTGCTTGATCTTGTCGGACTGGCCGGTGTCGATACCGGCGATCTGGATGCGCAGGCTGCCGTTGCCGAGCTTCTGCACGATCGCCTCGTGGCCGGAGGCGTCCTTGGCGTAGTTCTCCGCCTGGGTCACCGAGGTGCTCATGTGGGTCGGCGTGGTGAAGACCGCGCCGCCCTTGAACTCGATGCCCATGTTCAGCCCGCGCACCGCCAGGCCGACGATGGCCGTGATGGTGATCAGGATGGAGACGCCGTACCAGATCTTGCGCTTGCCGACGAAGTCGTACGAGATCTCGCCGCGGTGCAGTCGAGCGCCGAGGTTGCCCAGTTTCGACATCGCTCAGGCCTCCTTCGGGTCGACAGAGCCGGCGGCGGGGCCGGCGGGACGGCGGGTGCGGCGCAGCGGCGGCTTGGCACCCAGGCTCTTCGGGTCGAGGCCGGACCACTTGTGGCCGCTCGCGAAGAACTTGCGGCGGGCGAGGAGCGTCATCAGCGGCTTGGTGAACAGGAAGACGACGACCACGTCGAGCACGGTGGTCAGGCCGAGCGTGAACGCGAAGCCCTGGACCTTGCCGACGGTCACGATGAACAGGACGGCGGCGGCGAGGAACGACACGAAGTCGGAGACCAGGATGGTGCGCCGGGCGCGCGGCCAGGCCCGCTCGACGGCGGGGCGCAGCGAGCGGCCCTCGCGGATCTCGTCCCGGATGCGTTCGAAGTAGACGATGAACGAGTCCGCGGTGATACCGATGGCGACGATGGCACCGCAGACGGCCGGCAGGTTCAGCGCGAAGCCGATGGCCGGGCCGAGCAGCGACATGATCACGTAGGTGAGGATCGCGGACACCAGCAGCGAGGCCATGGCGACGACCGACAGGCCCCGGTAGTAGACGACCAGGTAGATCACGACCAGGGCCAGGCCGATCGCGCCGGCGAGCAGGCCGGCGTGCAGCTGCTCACCGCCGAGCGCGGCGGTGACGGTGGTGACGGACTGCTCCTGGAAGGACAGCGGCAGGGCGCCGTACGACAGCATGTTGGCGAGGCTCTGGGCGTCCTGCTGCGTGAAGCTGCCGGAGATCTCCGCCTGGCCGCCGGTGATGGCCCCCTGCACGAACGGGCTGGAGACGACCTCGCCGTCCAGGACGATGCCGAACTCGTTCTGCGGGGACTGGTTCTTCGCCAGCTGGCCCGTGATGTCGGCGAACTTCTTGGCGCCGCTGCTGCTGAAGGTCATCTGGACCTGCCAGCCGGAGGCGCCCTGGGTGTCGAAGACGGCCTGCGCCTTCTTCACCTCGGTGCCGTCGACGGCGGCCGGGCCGAGCACGTACTTGTACCAGACCTTGTGGATCTGGCCGCAGGCCACCGTGGGCTCACCGGGCTTCGAGGCGCCTCCCACCTTGGCCCGCTCGGCGGGCTTGGAGCAGTCCAGGGCGGCGTACTGGGCCTGGAGCTTGGCAGCGGTGGTACCGGCGCTGGAGGAGGCCGAGGGGGTCGCCGACGGGGTGGACGACGGCTTGGTGCTGCCGGAGGCGGACGCGCTCGGCGTGGGGGTGGAGCCGGCCTTCAGCGCGTCGGTGACGGCGCGGCCCTGGGATGTCGCCGAGGCCGTGGGGGACGCGGTGGAGGTGGAGGACGAGGACGCCTTCTCCTTGGAGGAGGAAGAGGCGGAGGGACTCGTGCTCGGCTTCGTCGAGGAGCTGCCGCTGGGGGACGCGCTCGGCGACGGGCTCTGCGCGGCGCCACCGCTGGGCTCGGTGGCCAGGACCGGGCGGAAGTACAGCTTGGCGGTGGTGCCGACCTGCTGCTGGGCCTCCTTGGAATTGGTGCCCTTGGGGATGTTGACGATGATGTTGTCGGTCCCCTGGGTCTGCACCTCCGCCTCGGAGACGCCGAGGCCGTTGACACGGCGGTTCATGATGTCGACCGCGGTGTCCATGTTGGCCTTGTTGACCACAGACCCCTGGTCGGCCTTCGCCTTGAGCGTGATGCTCGTGCCACCGGCGAGGTCGATGCCGAGACGCGGAGTTTTGTTCCCGGACAGGAACATGCCTCCGGTGAGCGCCACGATGGCGATCAGGATGAGGGCCAGCGAGCGCCCTGGCTTGCTCTGGGCGCTCGCGCTCCGGCCCCTCTTAGGTGCTGCCACCTTCTCGTACTCCCTCTCGGGCCGCCCCACGCGGTCGGCGCGGTCGGCCATGACATGGTGTCGGGCTGTTCCGTGCGGGAAACAGACGCCCGGTGGTGCGCGGGGCGCGATCATTCCGCGCAGCGCACCACCGGGGCGTGACTACTTCGCGTCGGTGTCGCCGTCGGTCTTCTTCGGCTCGTCCTCCGCCTTGGCCTCGGCGGCCACGGCCGGGTCGGTGCCGTCCTCGTCGGCGTCCTTCTTACCGAGATCGACGGCCTTGTCGTCGGAGGCGGCGGCAGCGGGCGAGTCGGACTCGTCGGTCTCGGTGAGGGAGGAGGCGTCGTCCGGGACGATGTCGGCGTCGGACTTCAGGTCGTGCTCGATGCCGTGAACGATGCGGTTGTACTCGTCGTCGGTGAGGACGGCGCCGATCGCGTTCTTGGCGAAGAGGAGCTCGACGCCCGGGCCGGCGTCGAGGAGGACGGTGTCCTCGTTGACCTCCTTGACCGTCGCGTACATTCCCCCGATCGTGCGGACACCGGAGCCGGGCTGCATCTCGTTCCGCATAGTGGCGGCCTGCTGCTGCTTCTTCTTGGCCGAGCGCGTCATCAGGAACATGGCCGCGATGAGCACGATGAAGGGGAGAAGGGTAAAGGCATTCACGGGACGGGGTTTCCTTCGCGCGACCGCGACGGAGAGCGGCCTGTTGATGGGGGTGTGGGTCGGCGCCGCCCACAAAGGCGGCATCGGCGGAGTCTAAGCGAGTCCGCGTGCATGGAACAACGCTCAGCATGGCACCTGAGTTCCTGACCGGGCCAATGTCCTCGCCGCCACCAGGACATCATCGCGCCGTCAGGTCCCGAACAAGTCCTGTTGTCCGTTTCCGCGGGTCGCTCCCCCGCTCGCCGAGCGGGGCGGGGTCAGACCGAGGTGCTCCCAGGCGGCCGGGGTGGCGACCCGGCCGCGCGGGGTGCGGGCGAGCAGGCCCTCCCGGACGAGGAACGGTTCGGCGACCTCCTCGACGGTCTCCCGCTCCTCCCCCACCGCGACGGCGAGCGTGGACAGGCCGACCGGGCCGCCGCCGAAGAGTTTCAGCAGGGCCTCCAGGACGGCGCGGTCGAGTCGGTCGAGGCCGCGCGGGTCGACCTCGTAGACGGCGAGGGCGGCCGCGGCGATCTCGCGGGTGATCAGGCCGTCCGCCTTGACCTGCGCATAGTCGCGGACGCGGCGCAGCAGGCGGTTGGCGATGCGGGGGGTGCCGCGGGAGCGGCCGGCGATCTCGGCGGCGCCGTCCGGCTCGATCTCGACGTCCAGCAGGTTCGCCGAGCGGTGCACGACCCGCTCGAGTTCGTGGGGCTCGTAGAACTCCATGTGCGCGGTGAAGCCGAAGCGGTCGCGCAGCGGGGGCGGCAGCAGGCCAGCGCGGGTGGTGGCGCCGACCAGGGTGAACGGGGGCAGTTCGAGCGGGATCGCGGTGGCGCCGGGGCCCTTGCCGACGATGACGTCGACGCGGAAGTCCTCCATCGCCATGTACAGCATCTCCTCGGCGGGCCGGGACATGCGGTGGATCTCGTCCAGGAAGAGGACCTCGCCCTCCTGGAGGGAGGAGAGGATCGCGGCGAGGTCGCCGGCGTGCTGGATGGCGGGGCCGGAGGTGATACGGATGGGGGCGCCCATCTCGGCGGCGATGATCATCGACAGCGTGGTCTTGCCGAGGCCGGGCGCGCCGGAGAGCAGCACATGGTCGGCGGTGGCGCCACGCGCGCGTGCGGCCCGCAGGACGAGGTCGAGCTGTTCGCGGACCTTCTCCTGGCCGATGAACTCGCCGAGGTCCTTGGGGCGCAGCGCGGCCTCGACGGCCTGGTCGTCCCGGTCGGCGGACGCACCGACGAGCCGCTCGGGGGCGGAGGTGTCGGTGGTGTCGTCCCAGTTCATGGAATGTGCCTCGATCGTCGTGGGGTCAGCGGGCGCGGTTCAGGGTCTGCAGGGCGGCCCTCAGCAGCTGTCCGACCTGCGGTGTGCCGTCGGCGGCCTCGGCCTGGGGCGCCACCGCGGCGACGGCCTCGTCGGCCTCGCGGGTGGCGTAGCCGAGGCCGATGAGGGCCGCGTGCAGCTGGTCGCGCCAGCCCTGGGTGACCGGGGCGCCGATCGCGGGGGCGCCGACGGGCTCGCCGAGCCGGTCCTTCAGCTCCAGCAGCAGCTTCTGCGCGCCCTTCTTGCCGATGCCGGGGACGGCGGTGAGGGCCTTCTCGTCACCGGTGGCGACGGCGCGGCGCAGCGCGTCCGGGGTGTGCACGGCGAGCATGGCCTGGGCCAGGCGCGGGCCGACACCGCTCGCGGTCTGCAGCAGCTCGAAGACCTGTCGTTCGTCGTCGTCGGCGAAGCCGTACAGGGTCAGCGAGTCCTCGCGGACGACGAGCGAGGTGTGCAGCTTGGCGGGCTGGCCCATGCGGAGCGTGGACAGCGTGTTGGGCGTGCACTGGACGGCCATGCCCACGCCGCCGACCTCGACGACCGCGGCGTCGGGGGCGAGCGCGGCGACCGTGCCGCTGACGAAGGCGATCATGCCGTACGGCCTTTCGTTGCGTTGACTGTGTGGCGGGCGACCGCCTGCTGGAGCCGGGTCTGGGCGGGGGCGCGCCAGATGTGGCAGATGGCGAGCGCGAGGGCGTCGGCGGCGTCGGCCGGCTTCGGTGGCGCGGAGAGCCGGAGCAGACGGGTGATCATGGCGCCGACCTGTGCCTTGTCGGCGCGTCCGGAGCCGGTGACGGCCGCCTTGACCTCGCTCGGGGTGTGCAGGGCGACGGGGATGCCGCGCCGGGCGGCGCACAGCATGGCCACGGCGCTGGCCTGGGCGGTGCCCATCACCGTGCGCACGTTGTGCTGGCTGAAGACGCGTTCGACGGCGACGAACTCGGGCCGGTGCTCGTCCAGCCAGTGCTCGATGCCCTGCTCGACGGCGAGGAGGCGGTGGCTGAGATCGGCGTCCACGGGCGTGCGCACGACACCGACGCCGAGCATGGTGAGCGGGCGGCCCGCGACCCCCTCGACGACGCCGACACCGCAGCGCGTCAGCCCCGGGTCCACCCCCAGTACCCGCACCGGGCCCCTCCCTTCGCCGGCTCGATCACCTGTTTGTGCAGGCTATCGGGTGCCGGTGACAATGACGGCGGGCCGGTGGGACGTGTCCCACCGGCCCGCCGGAAATCCGCTGAACCCGCGCGGCGTTACGCGTCGACCTTCTCCATGATCTCGTCGCTGACGTCGAAGTTGGCGAAGACGTTCTGCACGTCGTCACTGTCCTCGAGCGCGTCGATCAGCTTGAAGATCTTCTTGGCGCCCTCCTCGTCCAGCTCGACCTGCATGGTCGGGACGAAGTTGGCCTCGGCGGACTCGTAGTCGATGCCCGCCTCCTGGAGGGCGGTGCGGACCGCGACCAGGTCGGTGGCCTCGCTGATGACCTCGAAGTTCTCGCCGAGGTCGTTGACTTCCTCGGCACCCGCGTCCAGGACGGCGCCGAGCACGTCGTCCTCGGTCAGCTCGCCCTTGGGAACGATGACCACGCCCTTGCGGTTGAACAGGTACGACACCGAGCCCGGGTCGGCCATGGAGCCGCCGTTGCGGGTCATGGCCACGCGGACGTCCGAGGCGGCGCGGTTGCGGTTGTCGGTGAGGCACTCGATGAGCACCGCGACGCCGCTGGGGCCGTAACCCTCGTACATGATCGTCTCGTAGTCGGCGCCGCCGGCCTCGAGACCGCCACCGCGCTTGATCGCGGAGTCGATGTTCTTGTTCGGCACCGACTGCTTCTTCGCCTTCTGGACGGCGTCGTAGAGCGTCGGGTTGCCGTCGAGATCGACGCCGCCCATGCGGGCCGCGACCTCGATGTTCTTGATCAGCTTCGCGAAGAGCTTGCCGCGCTTGGCATCGATCACGGCCTTCTTGTGCTTCGTCGTGGCCCATTTAGAGTGGCCGGACATCTGCCTGTCTCCTTCGCGTAACCAATCTCTGTACGAACGTCAGAGATCCTACAAGGACTCCGGCGCTCGGTTGGCGCGCACCATGTCGACGAACAGGGAGTGCACGCGGTGGTCGCCGGTGAGTTCCGGGTGGAACGACGTGGCGAGCGCGTTGCCCTGGCGGACGGCGACGATGTGGCCGTCGTGCTCGGCGAGCACCTCGGCCTTGGCGCCCACGGATTCCACCCAGGGGGCGCGGATGAAGACGCCCTCCACAGGATCGCCTGTGACGCCCTTCACGTCGACCGCGGCCTCGAACGACTCGTTCTGCCGGCCGAAGGCGTTGCGGCGCACGATCATGTCGATGCCGCCGATGGTCTCCTGGCCCGAGCGCGGGTCGAGGATCTTGTCGGCGAGCATGATCATGCCGGCGCACGTGCCGTAGACGGGCATGCCCTCGGCCACGCGCGCGCGGAGGGGCTCCATCACGCCGAAGAGGACGGCCAGCTTGGAGATGGTGGTGGACTCGCCGCCGGGCAGGACGAGGCCGTCGACCTCGGCGAGTTCCTCGGGGCGCCGCACCGGCCTGGCCACGGCGTCGGCCGCGGCCAGGGCGATGAGGTGCTCCCGTACGTCGCCCTGGAGGGCCAGGACGCCTATGACGGGTGCGTCAGTCATGTAGGTGCAGTTCCTCGGTTCTTACCAGCCGCGGTTCGCGTAGCGCTCGGTCTCGGGGAGGGTGTCGCAGTTGATGCCGACCATGGCCTCGCCGAGGTTGCGGGACGCGTCCGCGATGATCTTCGGGTCGTCGTAGAAGGTGGTGGCCTTCACGATGGCGGCGGCGCGCTTGGCCGGGTCGCCGGACTTGAAGATGCCGGAGCCGACGAAGACGCCCTCGGCGCCGAGCTGACGCATCAGGGCCGCGTCGGCCGGGGTGGCGACGCCACCGGCCGAGAAGAGGACCACCGGGAGCTTGCCCAGCTCGGCGACCTCCTTGACCAGCTCGTACGGGGCGCGCAGCTCCTTGGCGGCGGCGTACAGCTCGTGGTTGTCGAAGCCGCGCAGCTTGGCGATCTCGTTCTTGATCTGGCGCAGGTGGCGGACGGCCTCGACGACGTTGCCGGTGCCGGCCTCGCCCTTGGAGCGGATCATCGCGGCGCCCTCGGCGATGCGGCGCAGGGCCTCGCCCAGGTTGGTGGCGCCACACACGAACGGGGTGGTGAAGGCCCACTTGTCGGAGTGGTTGACCTCGTCGGCCGGGGTCAGGACCTCGGACTCGTCGATGTAGTCGACGCCGAGGGACTGCAGCACCTGGGCCTCGACGAAGTGGCCGATGCGGGACTTGGCCATGACCGGGATCGAGACGGCGTCGATGATGCCCTCGATCATGTCCGGGTCGGACATACGGGCCACGCCGCCGTCCTTGCGGATGTCGGCCGGGACCCGCTCCAGGGCCATGACGGCGACGGCGCCCGCGTCCTCGGCGATCTTCGCCTGCTCCGGCGTGACGACGTCCATGATCACGCCGCCCTTGAGCTGCTCGGCCATACCGCGCTTCACGCGGGCGGTGCCGGTCTCGGGAGCCTGGTTCTCGATGGTGGACACGGGTGACCTCACTGATGTGAAAGGTGGTTGATGCTTCACCGAGGAAACGCGAGTGGACCAGGCCACAGCAAGGGCCAATGGCAAGCCGGTGGATCCTTTTCGTCCAGGGAGGGTTCCCCCGGGGTTCAGGAGACCCGCTCCACCAGGGCCGCGGGAGGCTCGTCGTCCATCTCGAAGGCCAGCGGGAACGGGGCGTGGCCGGCCAGCCGGAACCAGCGGACCTTGCGGTGCTCGCGGAGCCTGCGTGCGGCTCCCACGGCGTCGTTGTGGAAGCGGCGGGCCATCGGGACCCGGCGTACCGCCTCGGCCAGCTCACGCGCCGCCTCCTCCCCTCCTGGGGCGTCCCTGACAGCCTCCACCTGCGCCGGAGCCTCGAAGACCGCGCGCAGCGCCTGGCTCAGCTCGCTCTCGGCGACCTCCCTCTGCTCCTCCTCGGCCTGCCGGGCGGCGTGCGCTGCCTCGTACAGCACGATCGAGGCTGCCGGGTCCAGCACGCCGGAGGTGGCCAGTTCCTGCGCGACGGAGGCCCGGCGCAGCAACTGCGCGTCGAGCGCGGCCCGCGCGGCGTCCATCCGCACATGCAGCCGGTCCAGCCGCCCGGCCGTCCAGCTCAGGTACACGCCGATCGCGACGAGCGCGACAAGGATCCAGATGAGGGTTGCGGTCACGCCGGAAGGCTATCGGGCCGCCGTCCCCGGGCTCGAAGCCGTCGGCACCCCACGGGGCCCTCCAGCGGCCCGTCGCTGACGCGGGACCGGCCCCGGGGCCGTCGCTGCCGCTGAGGGCGGTCCGGCGCCGGCCCGACGTCGTACCGGGCCTCAGTCCCGCGCGAGCCCGAAGCGTGCCCGGAGCCCTGTGGTGCGTTCGTCCGCCGCGACCGCTGCCGCGCCTGCCGTCACGGTCTCGTAGACGGACAGGATGTCCGCGCCGACCGTCGACCAGTCGAAGCGCCGTACATGGGCGCTGCCGCGTTCACGCAGTTCCGTGCGGCGGGCGGGGTTCTCCAGGAGGCGTACGGCGGCGTCGGCGAGCGCGTCGGCGTTCTCGTTGGCGAACAGCTCGCCCGCCTCGCCCTGGTCGAGGACCTGTACGAAGGCGTCCAGGTTGGAGGCGAGCACGGGGGCGCCCGCCGACATCGCCTCGACGAGGATGATGCCGAAGCTCTCGCCGCCGGTGTTGGGCGCCACGTACACGTCGACGCTGCGCAGAAAGCGCGCCTTGTCCTCGTCACTGATCATGCCGAGGAACTCCACACGCGCGCGTAGCTCCTTCGGGAGCTCCTCCACGGCCGCCTCCTCGTCTCCCCGGCCGGCGACCAGGAGGCGGGTCTGCGGGCGGGCGGCCAGGATCTTCGGCAGGGCCTTCATGAGGACCGGCAGGCCCTTGCGGGGCTCGTCGATACGGCCGATGAAACCGATGGTGTCGCCCTGCCAAGCGGGGTTCGGGTCGGCCTTGGCGAAGAAGTCCACGTCGACGCCGTTGGGGATGACCACCGCGTCCCCGCCCAGGTGCTCGACCAGCGTCCGGCGGGCGTACTCGCTGACCGCGATCCGCGCGCTGATCTTCTCCAGGGCCGCCTGGAGGATGGCGTACGCGGCGATCATCGCGCGCGAGCGGGGGTTGGAGGTGTGGAAGGTGGCCACGATCGGGCCGGAGGCCGCCCAGCAGGTCAGCAGGCCCAGCGAGGGCGAGGTCGGCTCGTGGATGTGGACCACGTCGAAGGCGCCCTCGTGCAGCCAGCGCCGCACCCGCGCGGCCGAAAGGAAGCCGAAGTTGAGGCGGGCCACCGAGCCGTTGTACGGCACCGGGACGGCGCGGCCGGCCGAGACGACGTACGGCGGCAGCGGGGTGTCGTCGTCGGCCGGGGCGAGCACGGACACCTCGTGGCCGAGGCGGAGGAAGTACTCGGCGAGGTCGCGGATGTGGAACTGGACGCCACCGGGCACGTCCCAGGAGTACGGGCAGACGATCCCGATTCTCACGAGGGTCCCTTCGCGGGGTCGAGGTCGGCGAGCCACAGCCGCTGCAGCATGTGCCAGTCCTCCGGATGGTCGGCGATCCCGGTGGCGAAGGCGTCGGCCAGCGCCTGTGTCATGACAGACGTCTTCTCGGCCCGGCCACCTGACTCGGGTACCTCGATCGGGGGATGAACCTGCCCCTGCATGACGGGCGAGTCGTCGTACCAGAGCGTGACCGGGAGCAGCAGCGCGCCGGTCTGCTGGGCGAGCAGGGCCGGGCCCGCGGGCATCCGGGTCTTCTCGCCGAAGAAGTCGACCTCGACGCCGGAGGCGGACAGGTCCCGGTCGGCGACCAGGCAGACCAGGCCGCCCTCGCGCAGCCTGCGGGCCAGGGTGCCGAAGGCGGAGCCGCCACTGTGCGGCAGGACCTCCATGCCGAGGCCCTCGCGGTAGGCGACGAAACGGTCGTACAGCGTCTCGGGCTTGAGCCGCTCGGCGACCGTCGTGAACGGAGTCTCCAGCTTGGTGGTGACCCAGGCGCCGGCCAGGTCGTAGTTGGCCATGTGCGGCAGGGCCAGGATCACGCCGCCGGCGGCCAGCCCGTCGGTCAGGAAATGTATGTCCTTGGGGTCGAAGCCCGACTTCACCCGCTCGCGGCTCCAGGCCGGCAGCCGGAAGGACTCCATCCAGTAGCGCAGGTACGAGCGCATCCCCGCGCGCGACAGCTCGCGCAGGCGCTCCGGGCCGGCGTCGGGCACCACGCGGGCGTAGTTGCCCTCCAGCCGCAGCACGCCCTTGCCGCGCTGCTTCCAGACGAGGTCGGCGATGGTCTGCCCGAGCCGGACCGCGACCGGTTCGGGGAGCTTCTTCACGGTGCCCCAGCCGAGCCCGTACAGGCCGTCGGTGAACCGTTCCGCGGCGCTCATTTCGCGGCCTCACTGGGGCTCTGCCGGGCCGCTTCGGCCTCGGCCTCGGCGGACTCGCGGCGGACGGTGACGACCCGCTGGATCAGCGTGACGAGGCTGCCGACGGCGACGATCCACAGGGCGATCGGCAGCAGCCACTGGATGCCCGGCACACCGAACGTGTGCAGGCCCGCGAAACCGGCCGCGACCAGCGAGATGACCAGGCGCTCGGCGCGTTCGACCAGACCGTTGACGGCGACCGGCAGCCCGATCGACTCGCCGCGCGCCTTGGTGTACGACACCACCTGGCCGCTGGCCAGGCAGAAGATCGACACGGCGCACAGGACGTTGTTGTTTCCGTTGCCCGCGTACCAGAGCGCGAAGCCGCCGAAGATCGCGCCGTCGGCGACCCGGTCGAGGGTGGAGTCCAGGAAGGCGCCCCAGCGGCTGGAGCGGCCCAGCTGGCGGGCCATGTTGCCGTCGACCAGGTCGGAGAAGACGAACAGGGTGATCACGACCGTGCCCCAGAAGAACTCGCCCCGGGGGTAGAAGACCAGCGCGCCCGCGACCACTCCGGCCGTCCCGATGAGCGTGACCGTGTCGGGGCTCACGCCCCGGCGGATGAGAAACGCGGCGAACGGCGTGAGGACACGCGTGAAGAATGCACGCGCGTACTTGTTCAGCATGGCCTTCCCGACGGTCGGTGTCGCCGCGGCCCCTGGTGGCCGCCGGCTGGCCCATCGTAGCCACGCGCGCGTGCGCGTGGCGGGCGGGCCACCCGCGGCCCGTCGCGCGACCCGGTGCGCGCCGCCGTGCGCGGGGCGCGCGTGGCGCGATCGGCATGCGCGGTTGTCGTTCGTATGGACGCAGCGTGACGGGAGTGGAAAGCTCGAATAACCGCGGGCGACGCCGGAGCCGCCAGTGCACGCGGGTCCCGCGTGTCCGCGCCCACAGTGACCTCACCGTGCACGGGAGGCAGGATCATGGGCGACAAGACTCAGACGCACCACCCCGGGGCCGCCGGCAGGGCTCTGGAGGCCGACCAGCCCGCATCCGTACGGAACGTGGTGCTGGTCGGCCACTCCGGTTCGGGCAAGACGACCCTCGTGGAGGCCCTCGCGCTGGCCGCGGGGGCGGTGAACCGGGCGGGCCGCAAGGAAGACGGCGGCACCGTCTCGGACTACGACGAGATCGAGCACCGGCAGCAGCGCTCCGTGCAGCTCTCCCTGGTGCCGGTCGAATGGGACGGCATCAAGATCAACGTGCTCGACACCCCCGGATACGCCGACTTCGTCGGGGAGCTCAGGGCCGGTCTGCGCGCCGCGGACGCGGCCCTTTTCGTCGTCTCGGCCTCGGACGGCGTGGACGGCTCCACCCGGATGGTCTGGGAGGAGTGCGCGGCCGTCGGCATGCCGCGCGCGATCGTGGTCACCCACCTGGAGGCGGCCCGCGCCGACTTCGAGGAGATGACCCGGATCTGCGCGGAGGCCTTCGGCGGCGACGACCCCGATGCCGTGCTGCCGCTGTATCTGCCGCTGCGCGGCCCCGAGGGTCCCGACGGGCACGCGCCCGTGACCGGGCTCGTCGGGCTGCTGTCGCAGAAGCTGTTCGACTACTCGACCGGGGAGCGCAAGGAGTCCGAGCCCGGCGAGGACCAGTTGCCGAACCTCGAGGAGGCCCGCAACCGGCTCATCGAGGGGATCATCGCCGAGAGCGAGGACGAGACCCTCATGGACCGCTATCTCGGCGGCGAGCAGGTCGACGTCAAGACGCTGATCCAGGACCTGGAGCGGGCCGTCGCCCGCGGCTCGTTCTTCCCCGTCCTGGCGGCCGCCCCCGCCGCCGACGGCGCCAAACAGGGCCTCGGCACGGTCGAGGTACTGGAGCTGGTCACCGGCGGGTTCCCGACCCCGTTCGAGCACCCGATGCCCGAGGTCACCACCATCGACGGCAAGGCGCGCGAGCTGAAGCCGTGCGACACCGGCGGCCCGCTGGTCGCCGAGGTGGTCAAGACCTCCTCCGACCCCTACGTCGGCCGGGTCTCCCTGGTGCGCGTCTTCTCCGGCACCCTGCGCCCCGACCAGACGGTGCACGTCTCCGGGCACGGGCTGGCCGACCGCGGCCACGAGGACCACGACGTCGACGAGAAGGTCGGCGCGCTGTCCATGCCCTTCGGCAAGCAGCAGCGCCCGGTGACGCACGCCGTCGCCGGCGATCTGGTGTGCGTGGCCAAGCTCGGCCGGGCCGAGACCGGGGACACCCTCTCCGGGAAGGACGACCCGCTCCTGATGGAGCCCTGGCGGATGCCCGACCCGCTGCTGCCGCTCGCCATCCAGGCGCACAGCAAGGCGGACGAGGACAAGCTCTCACAGGGCCTGTCCCGGCTGGTGGCCGAGGACCCGACGATGCGTCTGGAGCAGAACCAGGACACCCACCAGGTGGTCCTGTGGTGCCTGGGCGAGGCCCACGCGGACGTCGCCCTGGAACGGCTGCGCAGTCGCTACGGCGTCCAGGTCGACGTCGTCCCGCACAAGGTCTCCCTGCGGGAGACGTTCGCGAACAAGGCCTCCGGGCGCGGGCGGCATGTGAAGCAGTCCGGCGGGCACGGGCAGTACGCCATCTGCGAGATCGAGGTGGAGCCGCTGCCGGGCGGCTCGGGCATCGAGTTCGTGGACAAGGTGGTCGGCGGCGCCGTACCGCGCCAGTTCATCCCGTCCGTGGAGAAGGGCGTGCGGGCGCAGGCCGCCAAGGGCGTCGCCGCCGGTTATCCGCTGGTGGACGTGCGGGTCACGCTGCTGGACGGCAAGGCGCACTCGGTGGACTCCTCCGACGCCGCCTTCCAGACCGCGGGCGCGCTGGCGCTGCGCGAGGCCGCGGCCGACACGCGGATCCATCTGCTGGAGCCGGTGGCCGAGGTGTCCGTGCTGGTCGGCGACGACTACGTGGGCGCCGTGATGAGCGATCTGTCCAGCCGGCGCGGCCGGGTGCTCGGCACCGAGCAGGTGGGTTCCGGGCGGACCGTGATCAAGGCCGAGGTGCCCGAGTTCGAGATCGGACGGTACGCCGTCGATCTGCGCTCGCTGTCGCACGGCACGGCACGGTTCGACCGCTCCTACGCCCGGCACGAGCCGATGCCGCCGCAGATCGCCGAACGGATCCGCGAACAGGCAGGTGACAACGGCTAGTTCAGTGCCGTCGCTGGGTTTGTGGGCGGGCGGCTTCGGCCGTCCGCCCGCCGGTTGTCGGTGGCGGCGGATACGCTGATCACGTGATCGGGTCGTGCGGCAGTCGTCCGGTTGTGACGGGTAATCGACGCGACGGCCTGTTCAACAGGTGTGCGGGGCAGGGAAGTCGGGAAGGCCGCAGAAGCGACACCGGCGGCGATGGGGGCGGGAATGTCGTTGGGAACGGAGTGGGACGGACCCCAGGTGCCCGTCTCGGGCGACGAGGGGCAGGCGGCGACCTCCGCGCTGGCCTCCGCGGCGTACCGGGACAGCCCGATGGAGGAGATCAAGAAGGCCGACAACGAGTGGCACGAGTCGACACTCAAGCCCGGCAGGATCGCACTGCTGAGGCCCAATCTCGGTGAGGCGTTCTCGCGGGCCGTGGTCGCCCGGATGCTCGCTCCCGGCCGCAAGCCGCTCATCCAGTCCTTCGGCTCCGAGCCCCAGTTCGTCGTGGAGCACTGCCTCGCGGCCAACAACATCCGCCGGGAGCGTGACAACCGCCTGACCGCCGTGACGGTCCTGTGCGGAGTGCTCTTCCTGCCCGGGCTGCTCGTCTGGCTGCTCGTCTTCCAACTGCGCACGTTCGTCGCCAAGCGGGAGGACAAACGGGTGGGTGCGCTCGCCACCGCCCTGCTCCTCGGTGTCGGCGTGCTCGCCGCGCTGTTCCTGATCAGGATGCCGTTCAGCGGCTTCTGGGCGTGGTACGCGCGGGCGTGCGTCGTGCTCCCCGTGCTCGGCTGGTTCTGGGCCAAACGGATCTGCGAGCGCACGGCCAAGGATCTGCGGGCCCGCTGGGACGGGCTGCTGTCGGGCACCAGCGTCGGCGCGAAGGTTCCCGAGGCCGTGCCGCGGAGCCCGGGCCAGACCGCGGCCGAGGAGCTGCGCCAGTCACTGGCCCGGCTCAGCGCCGAGCAGCAGTCGAACTCGGTCTTCTACGCCGGCCCCAAGGGCATACTCGGCATGGGCACCCGCTGGGGCGCCTGGCAGCTCGCCGAGGACCTGGTGCCCGCCGACCCGGCCCGGGAGATCCACCCCTTCCGCAGCTGGGACGTCATCCGCGCGATCCACGACCAGCTCGCCCTGCTGGAGCGCGGCCCGCTGAACACCGGCGGGTTCCCCAAGCCGTCCGTCAAGCACTGGATCGTCACGCCGATCGGCGAGAAGGCCACGGCGGTGTCCCGGCCCGAGGGCAGCGACGTCGAGGCCTTCCAGGTCAAGCCGCACGCGATACAGGAGATCTGCAACAAGCAGCAGTTCGGCAGCGGCGACCGGCACTATCTGGGTGTGCAGTGGACGCTGTGGGACGGGCAGCTGGTGCTCACCATGCTGATCACGGTGACGGTGCTGCACGAGACGCTGCGCATCGAGGTGACCGGTCATGCGCTGGGACCGGTGAACCCGCTGTTCACCTCCAAACCGGAGCCGCCGAGCAAGGAGGTCTCCAAGTCCCTCAAGCCCTGGGAGACCAGGAAGATCATGCTGCCGCTGGTCACCACCGACGAGGTGGTACGGCTGGCCGCGCGCGCCCCGCTGACCTGGTACCCGCCGGTGCTCAACTGGCTCGGCGGCTCGCTCGTCCTGCCCGAGCCGTTCGGTCTGCGGCACGCCTGGGCCGACCAGCCCTGGCGGCACCGCTTCATGGCCGACGACGCCCTGCGCGCGGCCACGCCGGTGCTCCGGGTCGTGCACTCGGCGGCGATCAGGGTGCTGGAGGAGAACGGCGTGGACACGGACAAGTTCGGCACGCGCTCGTCCTTCCTCAGCGGCCAGGTCCAGGACCCGACACCGAAGAAGGCCGACCTGTACGACGCGTGAGCGGTGTCCTCTGCCGAGGGCACCCGGGGCCTATGCCGGCCAGGCCTCCGCCAGCATCTTCCTGGTGTCGGCCAGCAGCTGCGGCAGCACCTTCGTGTGGCCGACCACCGGCATGAAGTTCGTGTCGCCGCCCCAGCGCGGGACGATGTGCTGGTGCAGGTGGGCGGCGATGCCGGCGCCCGCGACCGTGCCCTGGTTCATGCCGATGTTGAACCCGTGCGCGCCGGACGCGGTGCGCAGGGCGGTCATCGCCTGCTTGGTCAGCTCGGCGAGCTCCGCGGTCTCCGGACCGGACAGGTCCGTGTAGTCGGCGACATGGCGGTAGGGGACCGTCATCAGATGGCCACCGTTGTACGGGTAGAGGTTGAGTACGGCGTAGACGTGCTCACCGCGCCGGACGATCAGTCCGTCCTCGTCGGACTTGGCCGGGATCGTGCAGAAGGGGCAGCCGTCGTCGGCCCCCGGACCGGTCGGCTTGTTCTCGCCCTGGATGTAGGCCATCCGGTGGGGCGTCCACAGGCGCTGGAACGCGTCCTGCGTCCCCACTCCGATCTGCTGCTCCGGCTCACTCGTCATGCTAGGCAGCATATGGCTTCGCCCATTCGCGGCGTGTCGCCGGGGCGACAGGAAGAAGGGCACCGGCCAAGCTTGGCCGGTGGACGAAAGCCGTTCGGTGCGCTGGGCGCAGCGCACCGAGATCCCCCTCTTCGTGGCGTCGCTGGTCTTCCTGGCCGCCTATGCCACGCATGTTCTGGCCACGCGTATGCCCGCCTTCTGGCATGTCGTGTGCTTGTTCGTGATCCTGAGCCTCTGGTTGCTGTTCGCCGCGGACTACGTGGTGCGCTGGCGGCTCAGCGGACAGGGCCTGCGGTTCATCCCCACGCACATGCTGCACACCGTGGTGGTCATCCTGCCGCTGCTGCGCCCGCTGCGGATCGTTCCCCTGTACGACGCCGTTCAGCGGAAGGCCGGACAACCCCGGCTGTCGCTGCACGCACGCGTGATCTCCTACGCCGGCCTGTCCACCCTGCTGCTCGGCTTCTCCGGTGCCCTCGCGGTCTACCAGGCGGAACGCGGGGCGCCCGGCGCCACCATGCGTACGTTCGGGGACGCCGTGTGGTGGGCCGCGTCCACCCTGACCACGGTCGGCTACGGGGACATCACCCCGGTCACCCCGATGGGCCGGACGATCGCCACCGGGATGATGATCGGCGGCCTCGCCCTGCTCGGAGCGGTGACAGGCTCGTTCTCGTCCTGGCTGATGCAGACCTTCACCCGCGATGGAGACGAAAGGCCCCCGGGGCGCTGAACCTCCCCGGGGGCCTTCGTAACGGAGCGGGTGCCCGATCAGACCTGGGCCCGCTCCTGAACGACCTGCGCGATCTTCGCGATGGCCGCGTCGAACGGGATGCCGTTCTCCTGCGAGCCGTCGCGGTAGCGGAACGACACCGAGCCGTTCGACATGTCCTCGTCGCCCGCGATGACCATGAAGGGCACCTTCTGCTTCTGGGCGTTGCGGATCTTCTTCTGCATGCGGTCCGAGGAGGAGTCCACCTCGACCCGCAGGCCCTGCTTCCGGGCCGCGACGGCGAACTTCTCCAGGTACTCCACGTGCGCGTCGCCGATCGGGATGCCGAGCGCCTGGACCGGGGCGAGCCAGGCCGGGAAGGCGCCCGCGTAGTGCTCCAGGAGGACGGCGAAGAACCGCTCGATGGAGCCGAACAGCGCGCGGTGGATCATGACCGGGCGCTGCTTGGAGCCGTCGGGGCCGGTGTACTCCAGGTTGAAGCGCTCGGGCAGGTTGAAGTCGAGCTGGATGGTCGACATCTGCCAGGTCCGGCCGATCGCGTCCTTGGCCTGGACGGAGATCTTCGGGCCGTAGAAGGCGGCGCCGCCCGGGTCCGGGACGAGGGGCAGGCCCTGCTTCTCGGCGACCTGGCGCAGGGTCTCGGTCGCCTCCTCCCAGACCTCGTCGGAGCCGACGAACTTCTCCGGGTCCTTGGTGGACAGCTCCAGGTAGAAGTCGGTCAGGCCGTAGTCGCGCAGCAGGCCGAGGACGAAGGTGAGCGTCTTGTCCAGCTCCTCGGACATCTGCTCACGGGTGCAGTAGATGTGCGCGTCGTCCTGGGTGAAGCCACGGGCACGGGTCAGGCCGTGCACGACGCCCGACTTCTCGTACCGGTACACGGTCCCGAACTCGAAGAGGCGCAGCGGCAGTTCGCGGTAGGAGCGGCCGCGCGCGTCGAAGATCAGGTTGTGCATCGGGCAGTTCATGGGCTTGAGGTAGTAGTCCACACCCTCGTCGAGCTGCATGGGCGGGTACATGCCCTCGGCGTACCAGTCCAGGTGCCCGGACGTCTCGAAGAGCTTCCCCTTCGTCGCGTGCGGGGTGTAGACGAACTCGTAGCCCTCTTCCTCGTGGCGGCGGCGCGAGTAGTCCTCCATGACCCGGCGGACGATGCCGCCCTTGGGGTGGAAGACCGCGAGGCCGGAGCCGATCTGCTCCGGGATGGAGAAGAGGTCCAGCTCGGTGCCGAGCTTGCGGTGGTCGCGCTTCTCGGCCTCGGCGAGGAAGTCCAGGTAGCCCTTCAGCTCGTCCTTGGACGGCCATGCGGTGCCGTAGATGCGCTGGAGCATCGGGTTCTTCTCGCTGCCGCGCCAGTAGGCGGCCGCGTTGCGCATCAGCTTGAACGCCGGGATGTGCCGGGTCGAGGGCAGGTGCGGACCGCGGCAGAGGTCCTTCCAGCACAGCTCGCCGGTCTTGGCGTCCAGGTTGTCGTAGATCGTCAGCTCGCCGGCGCCGACCTCGACGTCCGCGCCGTCGTCGGAGGAGGCCGAGCCCTTGAGGCCGATCAGCTCCAGCTTGTACGGCTCGGCGGCCAGCTCCTCGCGGGCGGCCTCGTCGGTGACGACACGGCGGGAGAAGCGCTGCCCGCGCTTCTGGATCTCCTGCATCTTCTTCTCGACGGCCTTGAGATCCTCGGGCGTGAAGGGCTTCTCGACGTCGAAGTCGTAGTAGAAGCCGTCCTTGACGGGCGGGCCGATGCCCAGCTTGGCCTCGGGGAACAGCTCCTGCACGGCCTGCGCCATGACGTGCGCGGTGGAGTGGCGCAGGATGTTCAGGCCGTCCTCGGACGAGATCTCGACGCCCTCGACGGTCTCGCCGTCCTTGACCTCGTAGGCGAGGTCCTTCAGCTCGCCCCCGACACGCGCGGCGATGATCGAGCGCTCGCCCGCGAAGAGGTCGGCGGCCGTAGTGCCCGTCGTCACCACGCGTTCTTCCCGCTCGGAATCGCGTTGGATGATCACACGGACGTCTGACACCGGTCTCTCCTGACTGAAGGTGGGGTGCGGCGCCATACCAGGAGCGCGCGCACAGGCGATCGTACCGACCCCACGGCGCCGACCGCGAAACGGTCACCCACAGTCCCCTGTCCGATACTCCTCAGTCCTCGTCCCGGTACGCCTCCCCACAGGCCTCCTCGAAGAAGTCGAGGTTCTCCTGCAGGGACTTCATCAGCCGGTCCCGCTCGCCTTCGTCCACCTGCACGGGTACGACCCCGGAGGCGCCGGTGAGCCGGCGGAAGCCGCCCCGGCGCTCCAGCCGGCCGTGCACGCGCACCGGGAGTCCGACGAGGTGGGCGTGGCCGGCGATGCGGTAGTCCTCCTCGTCCAGGGTGACGCGGACGTGCGGGACGTCGGCTCCGTCGAGGACGCGCAGCCGGACGGTGCCCTCGCCGCCGGGTCCGGAGCGGCGCATGCGGACGACGGCGCCGGTGATCCGGACCGGTACGGAGGGTTCCTCGCGCAGATAGCGGGCGGCGGCCTCGCGCAGCACGGGCAGGTCGCCGGGTGAGAACTCGACGGGTTCGGCGGAGGGGGCGCAGCCCTCGGGGACCCCGGCGCCGGGCGCCCAGGCAACGGCGATCCGGGCGCCCTCGGTGCCCCGCACGAGCGCGGCCAGCGCCTCGGTGAGTTCGCGGCTGACGCCGGCCTCGACCGCGCCGTCGAAGGCGTCCATGCCGCCGGTGGCCCGCTGGTAGTCGACGGCCTCGCGGGCGGCGTACAGGGCCTGGTGCAGGCGGACGGCGAGCGTGCGGCCGGTGGGCACGGGCACGAAGGCGGTGAGGTGCCGGCCCTCGGCGGAGGGGCCGACGAGGACGTCCTGCAGCAGTGCGGCTGCGGCGCGGCGGTGGCGGGCGCCGTAGTACCCGGCACGCGCGCGTGTGGCGAGTGCGGCGGCGAGCAGCATCTGCCGGGCGGCGCCGCGCAGTTGCTCGTCGGCCGACCAGGGCGCGGCGCCGACGGGTCCGTTCGGGGTGTCCCGCCACCAGCGGATCTCGTCGCTGGGCACGGCGAGGGAGATCAGCACCTCGCGGGCGGCGGGGGTGTGGCTGCGGGCGAGGGCGTCGAGGGCCTCGCCGAGCAGGTCGTCGCTGTCGGGAAAGGCGCGGCTCTCCGGCACCAGCAGGCTGGTCCCGCCGGCGCCCGGCCCCGGCGGGGTCCAGCGGCCGTAGCGCCCGGGGGCCCCGCCGCGCCGCTGCCAGCCGTGCCGGTGCAGCAGGGCACCGAGCACGGCGGGGTCGACCTCGGCGGGCTGCGGGGGCCGGTTCCAGGCGAGGTCGTCGGGATGCTGCCGGACCTGGCGCGGCAGCTCCTCGTACGGACGGCTCCTCATGGCCTGCCTCCCGTCCCGACCCGCGTCATGATCTCGCAGAGCGCCCGGTCGTCGAAGATGCGTGTGGTCGGTATCCGCACGGTGGTCCGGTGCCGGCCCGTGATCGGGTGGCCGGCGAGGTTGACCCAGTAGCAGCAGTGCCTGAGGTCGAGCCGGTCGTGGCTGGCGCGCAGCCAGTCGTCCTGCGAGCGCGGGACGAGCATGACGACCAGGATCTTGTGCACCGAGACGGGTGTGCGGGCGAGCTTGCGCAGATGGTCGTTGTCGAGGGTGAAGGAGAAGGTGCGCCCCGGAGGGTTCGGCGCGACCTGGTACGTGGCCTTCAGCTGCACCTTGATGGTGACCTCGTCGTCGACGGTGTGTCCGGGCGCGCTGTGGCTGACGTGCCAGTCGATGCCGTTGTCCGGGAAGGGCTGGGACAGCGAGCAGCCGGCCGCGGCGGCGACCGCGTGCAGATAGCCGACCTGCAGTGTCTCCATGCAGGCGGTGGTGGCGAGCGTGCCGCGAAGGGGGCCCGTGCGATCGGGCAGCAGCCCGCCCCGCTCGGGCTGCGCTATGGCCATGACCAACAGCCTTCCAGGCAATGAGTTTCCCCGCTGCGGGCCGCTGAACAGCAAAGACCCGTACTCCTGTTGTCTCCTCCCGGCGTACGGCGCAAACGGCCCGGGTATCACCAAACGGGCAGAAGACGGAACGTCACCTGCCCTGGGTGAACGAGGAGTTGGGTTGGGATGACGTACTGGTACGAGGGGCCGCTGGCCGGCTTCGACACGGAGACGACGGGCGTGGACGTCGAGACCGACCGGATCGTGTCGGCCGCCGTCGTCGTCCAGGACGCGCCGGGGACCCGGCCCCGGGTCACCCGCTGGCTGGTGAACCCGGGAGTGCCGGTGCCCGAGGAGGCCACGGCGGTGCACGGGCTTACGGAGGAGCACCTGCAGCTCAACGGCCGCTGGCCGGCGCCGGTGATGTACGAGATAGCCGAGCAGCTGGCGGAGCACGCGGCGATGGGCCGCCCGCTGGTGGTGATGAACGCGCCCTTCGATCTCACGTTGCTGGACCGGGAGTTGCGCCGGCACCGGGCGTCGTCCCTGGACCGCTGGTTCGAGTCGACGCCGCTCAGGGTGCTGGACCCGAGGGTGCTGGACAAGCACCTGGACCGCTACCGCAAGGGCCGCCGCACGCTGACCGACCTGTGCGCGCACTACGGCGTGACACTGCAGGGCGCGCACGACGCGGCGGCGGACGCACTGGCCGCGCTGGACGTCGTACGGGCCCTGGGCCGCCGTTTCGCGACCCGTCTCGAGCGTCTGACCCCCGACGAGCTGCACACGCTCCAGGCCAACTGGCACGCGGCACAGGCCCGCGGGCTGCAGGCGTGGTTCGCGCGCAGCGGCTCGGAGGAGATCGTCAGCACGGACTGGCCGCTCAGGCCGGAGCTGCCGGCCGCGGCTTAGGCTCTTGGGTCACCGCGCGGGCACCGCCCCCTGTTCGGCGGTCACCAGGAGCCGCCTCCGCCGCCGCCCGCTCCGCCGCCGACGTCTCCGGAGGAGCCTCCCCTGCCGGAGCCGCCACCGGAGCCACCGCCGCTGGACGACGGCGTCCAAGAGGAGAGCGCGGCGGTGACGACGAGTCCCAGGGCCAGCGCCGGCCCCAGCCGCACGGCGGGCGAGGAGGGCTGCCGGGTGGGTACGGCGGACGTCTCGACGGCGTGCCGCCAGGTGTCGCCCAGGCCGAGGGCGACCGCCCAGGCCGTGTAGTGGCGGACCTGGTCGTCGTCGAGGGGCTGCTCGGCGGGAATCGCCGACGGGTCGGCGAGGTAGCGCCGGAACGCCTCCACCCGCAGCAATTGGGCGCTGCCCTCGGGCGTGCGGCGGTGCAGCTCCCAGGCGCGCCGCGCCAGCGCGAGGCCGGCACCGAAGACGATCGCGCCCGCGATGAGCACCGGTCCCCCCGCCGCAAGGCGACCGCCCCGCTCGTCGGCCAGGATGCCGGCCTGGGCGGGACTCAGGCCCTGCGGGGGTGTGGCGCTCGGCGTGCCCGGGCTCGCGTCGGCGCCCCGCGGTGCGGGCCGGTCGCGGCCGAGGAGGCGCAGCAGCCCGATCGTGGCCAGGGCGGCGGCGAGGGCGAGGGCGGCGGCGAGCAGGGCGTTCAGCAGCGGATGGGTCACGGTGGTGCCGACGGCCTTCCCGCCGGGCGGTGCCGGCAGTGCCGCCGGTCCGCCGGAGACGGCCTGGCCCCGGGTGGCGTAGAGGGTGAGCCCTTCCTTGCCCTTGAGCCGGTCGAGGCGCACGGTGAGCCGGCCGGGGCCGGTCTGCTCGGCCGTGCAGCGCTTCCCGGATCCGTCCGTGCCCTGGACGCAGCGCAGCCCGGTCAGGCCGTACGGCGCCACGGCGTGGATCTCGACGCGGGACCGGTCGACCTGCCAGCCGTGCCGACCGCGTCCCAGGCCAGCCTGCCCTTCTTCACGACGTCCTGCAGCGTGTACTGGACGCGGTAGCGGTGCACGCCGGTGACGGCACGACCGGGGTCGCCGATCTTGATGCGGGTGGCGATCTCCCGGTGGCCGTCGGGTTCGGTGTAGTAATCACCCACCGTGAGTTCCCAGGGGACGCGGTGGCCGTCCATGCTGACGGCGATGTGGGCCTCGTCCTCGTCGAAGGGCAGGTCCGGCAGGTCGCGGTAGATGCCGTGCCGTTCCGTGTGCGGGTATCCGAAGTCGTAGTCGATGACCTCGGTGATCCGGGCGCTGCCGTCGGCGGCGATCCGCGCTCCGACCCACATCGTGGTGACCCGTTCGGTGTTGAAGGTGATCCTGGCCAGCGCCACGACGCCGCCCAGCACCAGTGCGAGCAGGAGGATCCTGATCAGACTGCGGACCCGGAGCCGGCGCACCTGCGCGCCAAGTCTCGGTCTTTACCCGCCCTGTTCCTTGCCCATGACGCCCCCCATGGCATCAAAAGAGCCGGTCCGCTGGGCGGACCGGCTCTTTCCCGGTGGGCGATACTGGGTTCGAACCAGTGACCTCTTCGGTGTGAACGAAGCGCTCTCCCACTGAGCTAATCGCCCGGGAACGCACTGAACAATACAGGTCCCGGCGCCGATCCTTCAAACCGCTTGCAGGTGACGCAGCAGCCCGCGCCGTCCGGACCGCATCATCAGACGGTGGTTGGCGCGGAAGACCGGGCGGCCGGGTACGGCGAGCCGACGCAGCAGCGGCTTGTGCACGTCCACTTCCTGTTCGTAGCGGGCCAGGGTTCCTGAGGCTTCGGCGGTGACCGTCCAGCGCGCCCAGCCCTCGATGTCGCCGGACAGGGTGACCTCCAGCACACCGGCGTCGGGGTCGCGGCGGATCCGCCGTGCGGTGAAGGTCATGTCGTACGGCAGGACGGACCGGACGGTGATCACCCCCGTGTCGCCGTCGAGCCTCGTCACCGAGCGGACCTGCGGCCACCAGCTCGGATAGTCCTCGGGCCGCTCCAGCAGCGCGTACACGACGGCGGGCGGGGCGGGCAGGGACCACAGGCTGCGGAAGCGGTAGTGGTTCCAGTCCATGGGGTCCATGGGTGGAGTCTGCCCGTGCGGGACCGCCGATCTGAGTACGCGTACTCATGCGCCGCGCCGTGCGCCGGACCACACTCGGTGGGCGAGCGCCGCCGCCCGTGCGACGGCGCTCCCCCAGCTCCGGGCTAGGCCGAGCGTGCGTGCCAGGCGTCGCCGGGCAGGCGGGAATGTGGCGACAGGGCCTCTAGGGCATCCTGTCGCCGAGCAACGCCAGGTTCTCGATGGCCGCGAGGCCGTAGAGCGCGGTGTCGTTGCTGGACACCCAGCTCGCCTCGCTGCCCTCGACCAGGGTGACGGGGCCGGTCAGCCTCCCGGTCTTCCACGGCGAGGACTCGGTGTAGCCGTCGGAGCCGTAGAACTTGGTCCAGGCACGCTTGGCGAGGGTGGCGTCACCGGTCTGTACGGCGGCGTAGGCGTCGAGGCGCGAGTGCCCCTGGAAGAGCAGCAGGCTGCCGAAGTCGGAGCCGTAACGGGCCTTCTGCTCGGCCTTGGTGGCGTTGAAGTAGCGGCAGTAGTCCAGGTAGACCTCCTTGAACTTCGGCATGTCGACGAGGTGGATCAGCTCGGCGCACAGCTCGCCCAGGCCGAAGACGGCCGAGAGGTGGGACACGGACACCACCGGCTGGTCGGCGACGGCGAACTTGCCGGTGTCGAGGTCGTACAGCCCGCTGCCCTGGACGAAGCCGTTGGGCTGGGCGGCGATGCCCTCCATCGTGGACAGCACGCGCGCCTTGGCCTTCTCCCACTTGGGCCCCTTGCGTTCCCACTCCGTGAGCCAGGCCGAGACCAGGCCGCTCCAGTCCGTGCCGAAGCCGATCGACACGGCGTGCCGGTCGGGGGTGTAGGGGTCGGTGCGGACCTTGCGCTGGGGGTCGAGGACGAGGAAGGTCTCGTCGGAGTCGACGTTGGCGTGCATGAGGTCGCCCACGCGTTCGTCGGCGGTGAGGAAGTAGTAGAAGCGCCGGTAGGTGGTGTTGGCTATGCGCTGCTGTTTGGCGCTGTCGCCGAAGTGCTGGACGCCGTGCCGGGTGCCGAGGCCGGCCCACTTGCCGAGGTGGTAGACGTCGACCTCCCCGGTGTGCCGGGTGAGCGCCTCGGCGAAGCGGAAGAGGTCGGAGCGGCCGCTCCTGAGGTACGCGTACCAGAGCCACAGGTCGGGCGAGAGTTCGGAGTTGTCCCAGGCGTAGCCGCCGACGTCGTACCGCCACTGGTGGCGCACGGTGTCGTAGGTGTGCATGAAGTCGCCGTAGTCCCAGAAGCCGTACCAACGGCGTTGCTCCACCTGGTCCTTGTAGTAGGTGAAGAGGAAGTCGAGGTGGTCCTCGATCTTCGCCTTGGCCGGGGTGGAGCGGTCCGGCTCGGAGAACAGGCCGGGGCCGAAGACCTTGGCCTTGATCAGCTGCTTGGGCGGGGCCGCGAGCTGCGGCAGCACGCGTACCGCCTGGACCTGTCGGGCCAGGGTGTCGGCGTCGGGGGTGGAGTCGTTGGCCCAGAAGAGGAGTTCGGAGGTGCGGGCGATGCCGTACGGGGTGCCGAACTCGGGCTCGTAGTCCTCGTAGGTGATGTTGAGGCCTTCGAGCTGCTTGGCGTAGGTGTCCTGGCCCATGCCGTCGTGGTAGAAGCGCAGGTCCATCGGCTGGGCCTCGGGCGACCAGAGCCAGAGGGTGACGGTGGCCTCGTCGGTGTGGGCGTCGCGGATGTCGAGCTGGGCGGGGAACTTCTCCCAGAAGTCGCGCAGCCCGAAGGAGAGTCCGCCGCTCGCGCCGCCGACGTACCCGAAACCGGAGGCGCGCTTGCCGCCGCCGGCGGCGATCCAGCCGTACCCCTTCTTGGTCCGCTTCTTGACGGTGAAGCCGTCGGCGGAGAGCTGGGAGAGGGTGTAGTCGCCCCAGCGCGGGATGTACTGCAGGCGGCTGGTGACCCGCTGGTCCCAGGTGGACGGGTCGGGCAGCTTCCTGCCCTCGAACTGGGCCGCCTGCACGGCGGCGCCCGGGTCGCGGCGCAGCCCGGTGATGCCCTGCACCGCCTCGCGCAGCAGACCGGTGCCCTCGCCGCCGATGCGGATGTGCCGGTCGTACGCCGCGTCGCGCATCGGCACGGTGAAGCGGACGCCGAGCCCACGGACGAAATCGCCGCTGTTTTCGCCGGGCTCTTGCCTCCCGTCGTAGGTGATGGTGTGCACCATCCGGAAGGAGTCGGCGCCGGCGTAGAAGTACAGGCGGATGGAGAAGGGCAGCCAAGTGCGGTCGCCCTTGCGGTGCTTGCCGTCGACGCGGACGACCGCGCGGACCGGGCCGTCCTGTTCGACGGTCACCTCGTCGATGGCGCCGTCGAACCGCTCGGTCTTCACCGTGCCCTGGTCCTCGTCCTCGATCTCGGGCTGCCGGACGAGGACGAGCCTGCCGTTCCTCGCGATCTCGGTCGAACCACGGGTGACGGACTTGATCAGCGTGGCGCCGTCCTTGCCGATCCTCGCGGTGATGACCCCGGTGGAGACGTCGACGGTGCCGCCGCCCTGGTCGACGGTGACCTTCTTGTCGGGTGCGGCGGGCGTCCCAACGGTCAACGTCAGCTTTCCGCTGCCCGAACTCACCGCGTGGGCGGTCCACTTGAGGGAGCCGTCGGGCCAGTAGGCGAGCGGCCAGGTCTGTACGGGGACGCCCTTGCCGTCGGCGTCCGTGAACGCGAAGGTCTGGTCGTCCTGGTGGGCGCCCATGGGCCAGGGCACGCCGACCGTGGAGCCGGGCGCGGCGCCGAGGCCGCCGTCCTCCAGCCAGTCCAGGGTGACGGGGTCGGCGTCGCCGGCCGCGGCGGCGGGCACGGCCTGCGCGTCCTGTGCCCCGAGCGCCCAGCTGAACTGGGTGGCGGCGCCGACCGCGGCGGCCGCCTTGAGGAGGGATCTGCGGGGGATGGGAGACATGGCCTTCCTTCCAGGGTGATCCAGAGGATGGTTGGTCAGGGGCATGACAGAGAGAGCGGGGCGCTCGGGGCGCCGATCTCGACCGCGGGCACTCCTGGCTCAGCGGCGCCGGTACCGCTCCTCCACGGCGAGGGCAGCCGCCGCGACGGCCCCGAGCACCGGGACCGCCAGTGGGGCGATGAGCAGGGCGGAACAGACGACGAGGACCGCTCCGCCGACCAGCAGGAATGATCCGGCGGGGTCGCGTACGGTACGGCGCCCGGCCGCGGCGAGCAGCACTCGCCAGCGCTCCCCCGGTGTCCAGACGGCCGCCGCGCGCAGTCCGGCCACGGCGAGCCCGATCAGCGCGAACAGCCCCGCGGCCCCCGCCGCCGGCCCGCCGGGCAGCCCGGCGTGTACGGCCTGTACGTCCACCCAGCCCAGCGCCGCGAGGATCCAGCCGGCGAGCCCCACCGCCCAGCCTCCGCGCAGGGCGGCCCGGAAGTCGGCGGCGAACTCCCGCCAACCGCCGCCCTGGTGGCCGGTGCGGCGGCACAGATGCCGGGCGCCGGCGGCGAAGGCGGCCGGGTAGGTGACGACTCCGAGGGAGGCCACCGCGATCCACACGCCGGTGAGCAGGCACTCGGCGAAGACGGCGAACCTCTCGGCGAACACGGACTCCTTGCGTGCCTTCACACGTGCTTCGGCCATGCCGGTCGCCTCAGCCCTTCAGTCCGGAGGTCGCCATCCCGTCGATGAGGTATCGCTGGAAGGCGAGGAAGAACAGCAGCACGGGCAGCAGCGCGACCAGGGACATGGCGATCATGCCTCCGTAGTTGGCGGCCACGCCGTCGGAGTCGCGGAACATCATCAGGCCCAGGGAGACCGTGTATTTGCCGGGCTCGTTGAGGTAGATCAGCGGGCCCATGAAGTCGTTCCAGGCGTTGATGAAGGTGAAGATCGCGCTGGTGATCAGCGCGGGCCGGCACAGCGGCAGCACGATCGACCAGTAGATCCGCAGATGCCCGCAGCCGTCGAGCCGGGCGGCCTCGTCCAGCTCGCGGGGCAGGTTCCGCATGAACTGCACCATGAGGAAGACGAAGAACGCCTCGGTGGCGAGGTACTTGCCGATCAGCAGCGGGGCGTAGGTGTTGATCCAGCCGAGCTTCTGGAACATCACGTACTGGGGGATCAGCAGCACGTGGTACGGCAGCAGCAGCGTGCCGATCATCAGCGAGAAGAGCAGATTGCGCCCGGCGAACCCGATCCGGGCGAACGCGTACGCGGTCAGCGAGCAGGAGATGAGCACGCCGACGACGGCACCGAGGGCGTAGAAGAGGGAGTTCTGGAAGAAGGTCCAGATTCGGACGTCAGCTATGCCGTCGGCGAGGCCCTTGAAATTGGACAGGACCGGGTGGGACGGGAGCAGCGTGAGGCTGTTGACGATGTCCTTGCTCGGCTTGAACGAGGCACCGATCACCCAGACGACCGGGTAGAGGATGACGGCCAGGATCGCCAGGGCGCCGAGGTGCCAGACGAGCGAGCCGGTGCGCTTTCGGGGGAGTCCCCCGCCGAGGGGTTTGGGGGTGGTCGCGTTCATCGGGCGTCCTCCTCGTAGTGCACCCACCTCTTCTGGGACCAGAAGAGGACGGCCGTCACGAGGGCCACGGCGAGCAGCAGCATCCAGGCCATGGCGGCGGCGAAGCCCATCTGGGCGTTCTTGAAGCCCTGCTGGTACAGGTAGCAGGTGTAGACGAGCGTGGCGTCGGCCGGGCCGCAGGAGGTGTTGGAGACGACATAGGCCGAGCCGAAGATCTGGAAGGAGTGGATGGTCTCCAGTAGGACGTTGAAGAACAGCACCGGGGAGATCATGGGCAGGGTGATGTTCCAGAACTTCCGGAACGGACCCGCGCCGTCCATCTCGGCGGCCTCGTACAGCTCCTTCGGCACCTGCTTCAGGCCCGCCAGGAAGATGACCATGGGCGCGCCGAACTGCCACACCGTCAGCGCGACCAGGCAGTACAGCACCCAGTCGGCGTTGCCGACCCAGCCTCCGACGTGCCGGCCGAAGAACGTCTGCGTACGGTCCACGATCGCGCCGTCGGAGAACAGCGACCGCCAGACGAACCCGACCGAGACGCTCGCGCCGATCAGCGAGGGGGCGTAGAAGGCGGCCCGGTAGAAGGCCTGGCCACGGCGGCTCTGCGCGAGCAGCAGGGCGACCCCGAGAGCGAGCAGCAGCTTCAGCGGGGTCCCGATGATCACGTACTTCGCCGTCACCTCCACCGACTTCTGCCAGCGGGGGTCGTCGAACATCTTGGTGAAGTTGTCGAACCCGACCCACTTCGGCGTGTTGAAGAGGTTGTAGTCGGTGAACGCGAAGTACAGCGAGGCGACCATGGGGCCCGCGGTCAGCAGCAGGAAGCCCGCGATCCACGGAGACATGAAGAGGTAGCCGGCGAGGTTCTCGCGCCGGCGGCCCGGCCGCCCCGAGGTGTCGGTGGCGGCCGGGCGTGCCTTGCGGGTCGCGGGCACGGAGTCCTTGACGAGCGTCACGGCACGTCCCATCAGGCCTGGAAGGCGGCCTCGGACTCGGTGAAGAACTGCTTCACCGCGTCCGCGACCCTGGTCTTGCCCTGTCCGAGGTCACCGCCGATGCGCAGGAAGGCGGCCTCGACGGTGTCGGCACCGGAGGGGTGCGGGGTGATCGTGCCGAGGACGCCCGCCTTGGCGGTGTCGACCTCGTACTGCGCGATCTCCTTGTTCACCGCATCGGTCGGCTGGTACGCGTCGTACTGCTCGGTGCCGGCGAGGATGCCCCGGTCGTAGCCCATGATCTTGCCCACCTCGGGATCGTGGACCATGAAGTCGATGAACTGGGCGACCTCCCTGGGGTGGGAGGTGCGGGCGGAGGCGCTGAGCATCAGCGAGGCGAGGTACTGCCCGGTGTGCTTGCCGTCGGTGGTGGGGATCGGCGCGAGGCCGTAGGTGCTGTCGCCCTCCGCCGAGTAGCGGACGGTGAAGTTGTCCCAGGTGAACTCCGAGGCGCCGTGACCAGCGGAGAGGGAGGACTTGGGCATGTCCTGCTGGACGACCTTCGGGTCGGTGACGATGCCCGCCTTGACGCGGTTGTAGCCGTCGGTCCACCACTCCGTCAGATCGGCCTTGTCGAAGCCGAGTCCGTCCTTGGTGAAGAACGCCTTGCCGTTCTGGCGGAGGTAGAGGTCGTACAGGTACATGATGGTGAAGTAGCCGGTGTCCCCGGGGACCTTCGTCCTGTCGTGGATGGTCTTCAGGGCCTTGAAGTAGTCGTCCCAGGTCCATCCCGGGTGCGGCTCGACGCCGGCCTTCTGGAACACCTTCTCGTCGACGACGAGCGCCATGGTGTTGGAGCCGACGGGAATTCCGAGCTGCTTTCCGTCGACCTCGCCGACCTTCGTCACACCTTCCCGGAAGTGATTCAGGGTCAGATTACCTGCCTGGACCTGTGATTCGAGGTCGAGGAGAATTCCTCGCTTGTCGTATTTCCGGAGAAAGGTGACGGCATTTTGGAAAACGTCCGGGGGATTTCCGCCGGCGGCCTGGGTCTGGAACTTCTCCCAGAAGGACGCGTACGTCTGGAAGTCGGTCTTGACCTTGATCTTCGGGTACTTCTTCTCGAAGAGCGCGATGGTCTGGTTGATCTTCTTGGCCCGCTCCTCAGCACCCCACCAGGAGTAACGGATCGTCACCGTCCCGCCCCCGGAACCGCTTCCACCTCCGCACCCGGTCGTCGCGGCCAGCCCGAGCGCGGCCGCCGAGGCCCCGGCCGCCTTCAGGACCGTACGCCTCTCAAGATTCCTGCTGGTTCCCATGGTGGGGTCCTCCCCGCAGCGTCGTCTCCGCCGTCATGAAAGCTGTCATGAGCGCGATCATGAACGGTCATGAATCGTTTCAAGTAAGCGCTTGCTGGCACAAGTTACGGAGGGGTCCGGGGTGCGTCAATGATTCGGACAGGATTTTCTTGCGGGCGACGCGGGCCCGGAGCCGGTCTGTCGGCCGTTCCCGCAGGTGAGCGACGTGTGGCCGACAGACCGAACGGAGGGTTCGAGCGGGCGGGATTCAGCTGGGCAGGGCGGCGAGCCAGTCGATCAGGATCCGGTTCGTCTCCTCCGGGCGCTCCTGCTGGACGAAGTCCGCAGCCGTCGAGGACGTGGGAGCCGAGCAGGCCGGGCAGGGTCCTCGGGTACGCCTCGACCGCGCCGGCCAGCCAGGCGAGCGAGGCGTCCAGGGCGCCGCCGAGGAACAGCGAGGGCTGCCTGATCGGGGCGCCCTCGTGCTCGGCCAGGTCCACCCAGACCCGGTCCATGTTCCGGTAACGGTTCAACGCCCGGGTCATCCCGGTCCGCTCGAACTCCCCGGCCAGGAAGTCGAGGTCGTCCTCGCCCAGCCAGGCCGGCAGCGGGCCGACGGGGAAGCGTTCGCGCAGGGTGCCGCCGCGGCCGACGAAGTGCGGGTCGGGGGCGCCCGGCGGGGGCATCGTGCCGGCGGACAGGGCGGCGTGGAAGCCCGCGAGCCAGCCGCGCACGTCCGGCTCGATCTCCGCCTCGGCCCGGCCCGGCTCCAGGAAGTACTCCACGCAGAACTCCTCGTTCCCGCCACGGAACCTCGCAGGTGGCGGGCGCGGGTGCAGGCGTCCCTGCCGGCAGCGCGCCGACGCGCAGGGGGTGGGACCGCGACCAGGGATGCGGGCCCGGCGACTCGGGCACCGGCCGACACGAGCCTGGCCGATCGCCGACCTCGACGGAGGCCTTGGAACCACTGGTCGCGCCTAGTCGGAGCAGGCAACGTCAGGTTGGTGCTCACACCTGGTAGTCGGCACGCGAGGCGCGAACACCGCCACTCGCCACCGCAGCCCGCACAGCAGACCCGGAACCGGAGCCCGCACCCGGAGTCGTCGCACAAGGCCCAAACACCGCTGGACGCCACCAAGGCCCACGCGCGCGACCAGGAACCGAAGCCCGCGCCCGGAGTCGGCCCGCGGGGCTCCCCCAGCCTGGTTCGCACGCGCATACGCCGACGGCCCACCTGCTCTTTCGCAGGTGGGCCGTCGGTCCGGGTGGGCGATACTGGGTTCGAACCAGTGACCTCTTCGGTGTGAACGAAGCGCTCTCCCACTGAGCTAATCGCCCGGACGCAGGAAGTACATTACCCCATGTCAGGGGGTGCTTCCGACCACGCCCAGGGCGGCAGACGACCAGGCTGTGGAGCCGGGTCACTGATTCTTGATCTTCCACGGCATGACGAGGCCGAACTTCCACACGTAGATCCCGACCAGCACGGCCACGATCGCCAGCCCGATCACGGTCAGCGTGATGTTGCGGCGCCGCACCTTGGGATCCAGGGCCCGCTGGGCGGCCTCGGTGACCTTGCGCTTGGTCCAGCGGAGCACGAGCTGGGCCCAGACGAACTCGGTCGCCCAGATCGCCATGCCGCCGAAGATCACCACCCAGCCGGGTCCCGGCAGCGGCAGCATGACGACGCCGGCGCCGACGACCGTGAGGCCGACCGCGAAGACACCGACCTGCCAGCTCAGGTGCAGCAGCCGGCGGGCCTTGATGAATTCCGGCGCCCGGGAGCCGAGTCCGTCACCCGTCTCGTGCCCGGTCTGTCCGGCTTCCTGCCGGTCCGCCCTCGCCTTGTCCGCCGCCACGATGACCTCGCCCGGCTCGTCACTCCCCGTATTCATACAGACAAACCCTACCGGAGTGAATCCAGTCACCGGAATGGTCGTAGATCTCGTACGAGTTCTCGGCCGAAGGAGTTACGTAAACACACGCAAAACCCTCAGAGGGGTTTACAACGGCATCGTAGGTGGCATGTCGATTTCGCCGACGTGCGAATCCCCGAGCGCACACTGAGCGAAAGGCCCTGGCGCTTATGAACACCACGGTCAGCTGCGAGCTGCACCTGCGCCTCGTTGTGTCGAGCGAGTCCTCCCTGCCTGTCCCCGCAGGCCTGCGGTACGACACGGCCGACCCCTACGCCGTGCACGCCACCTTCCACACCGGAGCCGAGGAGACCGTCGAGTGGGTGTTCGCCCGCGACCTCCTCGCCGAGGGGCTCCACCGCCCCACCGGAACCGGCGACGTCCGTGTCTGGCCGTCGCGCAGCCATGGTCAGGGGGTCGTGTGCATCGCCCTCAGCTCCCCGGAGGGGGAGGCCCTGCTCGAGGCCCCGGCGCGGGCCCTGGAGTCCTTCCTGAAGCGAACCGACGCCGCCGTGCCGCCCGGCACGGAGCATCGTCACTTCGATCTGGATCAGGAGCTCTCGCACATCCTGGCGGAGAGCTAGGTCGCGGCCTTCGAAAGCAGCCCGGCGCCGTCCACTCGGGGAGACGGCTCGGGCCAAGACAACCGCATACGGCACAGCCCGGCGCCGTCACCGTGACTGATTTACGCGGGACGGCGCCGGTCTGTGCGCCGGATCCCGCCACGGACGTCAGGTGTGCAAGGTGCCGCGGGCGGGAACCCGCTCGGGCGCGGAGGCGTTCCACCGGCAATCGAGGTCGGGCGGAGGCCGGTGCGGTGGGCGGCGTTGTCGCTACCATCGGCCAGCATCGGCGGGCGTCCGCCCGACCCTCAGGCCAGGGAGCGAAACGTGCTGATCACCCACGACACCCGGTGCGCCCTCGACACCGTGGTGGATCTGGTGAACACCGCGCCGGAGGACGACGCGGCGGCCGACGGACTGCCCGATGTCCCGGCTCTCGCGGATTTCGTACGAAACCACGAGATCAGCGATGTCGGTGTGCTGTCGGAGTTCGACCTCTCGGCGGTGCGCAGGGTCCGGGGGCGCTTCGCGGCGATCTTCGGTGCGCCCGACGCCCGCTCCGCCGCCGGGCTGATCAACGAGCTGGTCGCCGCGGCGGGCACCACCCCGCGCCTGACGGACCACGACGGCTACGACTGGCATGTGCACTACTTCGCGCCCGGCGCCTCCGTGGCCGACCATCTGGCCGCCGACTGCGGGATGGCGCTCGCCTTCTTCGTGGTGGCCGGGGAGCGGGAGCGACTGCGGCGCTGCGAGGCACCGGACTGCCGGCGCGCCTTCGTCGACCTCTCCCGCAACCGCTCGCGCCGCTACTGCGACAGCCGCACCTGCGGGAACCGACTGCATGTGGCCGCGTACCGGGCCCGCCGTAAGGAAGCGACGGGCTGACCTCGCCCGCAGCCCGGCCGACGGCACGCCTGGCGCAGGGCAGACCTGCCGGCACCGAGCCGATTTCGGCTCCGGACGTGAGGCCGGGGCGACGTCGGTCCCGGCGGGTGGCGCCGGGACGGACGTGTACGGCTCACAGCAACAGCAGGTCGTGCAGCGCAGCCATGAGGAGCAGACACCCGATCACCGCAAGGAAGATCATCAGCGGTGGCTGGGATAGGGCGAAGAGGCACCCGCGCGGCTCGTCCTTCGGCGGCGCGGCCTCGCTCTGTCTCGTGTCCAGCATCTCGCCGCAGATCATGGCGCAGGAGAAGCCCCGAACGCGATCAACGTACACGTGAATGCGGGAGTTGCCGCATATCGCGCCGTCCCGTCCGACTTGCTTCCGGTTGTGAACGGTTCCGGACGCCCGCGCGACCCTCTGTGTCGTTTCAGTCCGCGGGCATCAGTCTGAGAGCGCCGACGGGGTCGTCACGCCGCCCTCGGCATGCGGCCGCTCATATGCCGTGCTTCTTGAGGATGGCCTCGATGTCGCTGAAGTCGTCGTTGGAGCCCGTGGCGCCCGTGGCGCGCGGGGTGGTGGCGGAGCCGGTCGCGGGCCGGGTGGCCGGGCCCAAAGAAGGTGCGGAGGCGCCGGGGGCCACGGCCGCGGAGCGGTCGCCGCGGGCCGCCTTGCGTTCGGCACGGGTGCCGCCGCGCCGGCGTTCGACCGCCCGGGTGCCCGCGAACAGGAGCCAGGCCGCGCCCAGCACCCCGAAGCCCGCCCAGGCGGTGGGGCTGAAGGCGGTGTCCGCGAGCCAGCCGACGACCCCGGTCATGACCAGGCCGACCGGCACCAGCGCATAGGCCGCGATGCGGGTCGCCGCGAGGAAACGCTTGCGGTAGGCCGTGACCACCGCGATGCCCAGGCCCGCCGCGGACACGGCGGAGCAGACGGTCTCGGCAATCATCCGGTCCTCCTGGCGGGCTAGGTCGGGTGGGCGACGCTCGGCGGACGTGGGACACGGCATGGCGCCCCGCCTCCGTCCCCTCCATCCTGCACCGCCCGGTCCTCGCGATGCCATGCCCCCGGCGGACATCAGGGACATCTCCGGGTCGTCTCCTACTGGAGTGCCGGTGCGGTGCTGTACGGCCGTAGCGTCCCGATTGGGTCGCCCGCGTCCGGCCTGGGAGACTGGTCGGCATGAGCGACTCCTCCCCCGCACGCACCGATGTCCTGGTCCTCGACGTCTGGTGCGAACTGCAGTGCCCCGACTGCCGCACCGCCCTGGACGACGTCCGCGCCCTGCGCGCCCGCTACGGCGACCGGCTGGAACTGCGGCTGCGGCACTTCCCGCTGGAGAAGCACAAGCACTCCTTCGCCGCCGCGCAGGCCGCCGAGGAGGCGCTGGAGCAGGGCCGGGGCTGGGAGTACGTGGAGGCCGTGCTGGCACGCGTCGAGGAACTGGACCGCAAGGGCGAACCCTTCCTGGTCGAGGTGGCCCGTGAACTCGGCATGGACGCCGAGGAGTTCGACACCGCGCTGATCGACGGCCGGCACATCCTGATCGTGGACGCCGACCAGGCCGAGGGCAAGGCGATCGGGGTGACCGGCACCCCGACGTACGTCATCGGCGGCGAACGCCTCGACGGCGGCAAGAGCCAGGAGGGGCTGCGCACGCGCATCGAGGAGATCACGGACCGGCTGCTGGGCGGCCAGGAGGACTGAGCCGCACGACAGGATCCCGGCGGCACCTACACCAGGGGCTTGGAGAGGGAGCGGGACGTCGTCTCGTAGCCGAGTGACTCGTACAGCCGCTCGGCCGGGGTGTTGCCCGCGAACACATTGAGGCCGAGAACCGGCCGGCCGGCCTCCATCGCCTGGCGCTCGGCCAGCAGCATGAGCGTACGGCCGTGCCCGCGGCCGCGGTGGGCCGGGTCGGCCTCGACGTCGAACACGAAAGCCTTGGTGTCCTGCAGGGCCAGCCACAGCGTGCCCACCCGGGCCCCCTCGTGCTCCAGGACGCTGAAGATCATGCCGTCGGTGGCCAGACCCCGCGGCAACAGCCTCTCGTGGTCGCTGCGGGCCTTGGCGTGGGCCGTGGCCTCGGGGAGACCGCGTTCGATCCACATACGCGCGTAGTGCTCGCTCTCGTACGCCTGCCACGCGGCGAAATCGGCTTCGGTCATGGGCCGCTCCCGGCTGCCCGGCGGCAGTTCGGGTGGGGTGGTGCCGAGGCGCTTCTCCATGCCGCGGTTGCGCAGCGTGTAGCCGAGGGCGCGGAACAGCCGCGGGGCGATGTCGGCCGAGGCGGGGACCAGGGTCTCGATCTGCGTGCAGCCCCAGGCGCGCGCCACCTCCTCGGCGGCGAGCGCGGCCACCGTGCCCCGGCCGCGCCGCCGGTCGGGCTCGGCGATCCGCAGGTCGATGACGCGGGCCACCGAGTCGCCGAGGGACGGCGAGGTGCCGAGGTGGATCTCGCCGACGGGGCGGCTGTTCACACACACCTGGTAGCGGCGGGATCGAGTGCCGTCGGCGTTGCGCTGGAGCGGCTCGGTCGGCCGCAGGGTCGTGGTCATCACAGGTGTTCTACCCGCGGCCGACCGTCAAGTCAGCCCGTTTTCCGGTGCCGGTGCAGCCGGGTCCGGCGTACCGGGCTCAGGGGTCCAGGTCCTGCCCTGACCGCTCGTCGAAGACCCGCATGGCCTTGGCGGTCACCGGGCCCGGGGTGCCGGGCAGCTCGCGGTCGTCGACCCGGTGGACGGCCTGGATGTCGCGCAGGGTCGAGGTGAGGAAGACCTCGTCGGCACGCTGCAACACGTCCAGCGGCAGATCGGTCTCCTTGGCGCCGGTCCACTCGACGGCCAGCGCGCGGGTGATGCCGGCGAGGCAGCCGGAGGCGACCGGCGGGGTGTGGATCTCGCCGTCCAGGACGACGAAGACGTTCGACCCGGTGCCCTCACAGAGCTGTCCGACCGTGTTGCCGAACAGCGCCTCCGAGGCACCGTGTTCATGGGCGCGGGCGAGGGCGACGACGTTCTCGGCGTACGAGGTGGTCTTCAGGCCGGTGAGGACACCACGCTCGTTACGGGTCCACGGGACGGTGATCACGGCGGTGGTGTCCGGGCGGCGGGTGGTCTCGCCGAGGGCGACCACGAGGGTCGGGCCGTGCTCGCCGCGGTCGGAGCCGAGCGGGCCGTGGCCGCCGGTGTAGGTGATCCGCAGCCGGCCGAGCGGCATCGGGTTGGCCTCAAGGACGGCCGCGCAGGCCTCGCGGACCTCGTCGTGGTCGGGGTCGGGCAGGCCGAGGCCCCGGGCCGAGCGGGTCAGCCGGTCCAGGTGCCGGGTGAGGGCGAACGGCCTGCCGTGGACCGCCTTCACGGTCTCGAAGATGCCGTCGCCGACGGTCAGCCCGTGGTCGAAGACGGAGACATGGGCGGATTCCAGGTCCCGCAGCCCGCCGTCCAGCCAGATCCTCATGACAAAACCCCTCCACTTGCCTCGTACGCCCCCGACGCTACCGCGAGCAGCCGGGACGCCTTCAGCTCGGTCTCCCGCCACTCCCCCTCGGGGTCCGAGCCCCAGGTGACGCCGGCGCCGGTGCCGAAGCGCAGGGCGGCCTCGGCGCGGTCGATCCAGAAGGTGCGGATGCCGACGGCCAGCTCGCCCACGCCCCGGTCGGCGTCGACCCAGCCGACGCCGCCGCAGTAGGGCCCGCGCGGGGCGGTCTCCAGGGCCTCGATGATCCTGAGGGCGCTCGACTTGGGGGCACCGGTCACCGAGCCGGGCGGGAAGGCGGCGGCGAGCAGCTCCGGCCAGCCCGCCCCGTCCCGCAGCTCGCCGCGGACCGTGGAGACCAGGTGGACCAGGCCGGGGTGCTTCTCCACGGCGCACAGATCGGGGACGGTCACGCTGCCGGTGGCGCAGACGCGCCCGATGTCGTTGCGGACGAGGTCCACGATCATCACGTTCTCGGCGTAGTCCTTCTCCAGGAGGTCCGCCTCGGTGCGTCCGGTGCCCTTGATCGGCCCGGACTCCACGACACGCCCGTGGCGGCGCAGGAAAAGCTCGGGCGAGGCGGTGGCGATCTCCACACCGTGTTCCGGGAGCCGGATGGTCCCGGCGTACGGCGCCGGGTTGCCGCGGGCCAGCAGGGCGGTCAGGGCGTCCACGTCGGCTTCCGGGGCGACCGGCGCGCTGAGCACCCGGCAGAGGTTGGCCTGGTAGACCTCGCCGGCCGCGATGTGCTCGCGTATCCGGCGGACAGCGGCCGTGTACCCGGCCCGGTCCAGGGAGGAGGTCCAGTCCCCCACCGCCGGGCCCCGCCAGCCGCCCGGCACCGGGGCGGGCACCGGCTCCTCGCGTACGTCCGCGAAGCGGGCGCAGGTCAGCCGGCCCTCGAAGTCCGCGCAGACGGCCCAGAAGCCCGCGGAGTCCAGGGCGGCAGGATCGCTGGTCACGTCGAGGAGGCCGGTGGCGACGCGGTCGCCGAAGCGGGCCAGGGGAGGGGGGCCGGAAGGGTGGTGAAGCACGTGGTCGAGTCTAGGTCGGGTGTCCGACAGGTGGCCCCGGGATGTCCCGGAGGCGGCTCTGACCACGGGGTCCGTCGGGGTCAGCGCAGCACGCTGCGCAAACGCGTTTTTGTACTGGCCCGGGAATCCGCTAGAGTTCAACACGTCGCCGGGACGCGCAAGCGGATCGAAACGACAAGCGGACGTAGCTCAGTTGGTAGAGCGCAACCTTGCCAAGGTTGAGGTCGCGAGTTCGAGCCTCGTCGTCCGCTCGAAGGAAGAAGGGGTCATCCCGATCCCCTACACTCCTGGTGGAGTGGCCGAGAGGCGAGGCAACGGCCTGCAAAGCCGTCTACACGGGTTCAAATCCCGTCTCCACCTCCAAGGACGATTAGCTCAGCGGGAGAGCGCTTCCCTGACACGGAAGAGGTCACTGGTTCAATCCCAGTATCGTCCACTGGATCTTCTCGCAGGATCCACGGGTCTTCTCGAAGATCCCGCCCCGCGCGATTAGCTCAGCGGGAGAGCGCTTCCCTGACACGGAAGAGGTCACTGGTTCAATCCCAGTATCGCGCACTGTCCGTGACCCTCGGGTCACCGGCTGCGGACGATTAGCTCAGCGGGAGAGCGCTTCCCTGACACGGAAGAGGTCACTGGTTCAATCCCAGTATCGTCCACACACCAGGAAGCCCCCGGTCTCGTGACCGGGGGCTTCTCCGTGCGCTCAGCTGGAGAAGAGCATGTGCGCCCAGCTCTTTTGGTGACCGTGATGCCCACCGTGGTGACCGCCGTGGTGACCACCGTGCGGGGCGCCCCAGGCGGGCGCGGGCGCCGCCGGGTACGCCTGCGGGGCGGGCGGGACGGGCTTGGACCACTGGGCCTCCAGCTGGGTCAGCGCCTCCAGCTCGCCGTAGTCGAGGAAGATGCCGCGGCAGCCGCTGCACTGCTCGATCTGGACGCCGTTGCGGTTGTAGGTGTGCATCGGCGCGTGGCACTTCGGACAATGCATGGTCGGCTCAACTCCTCGCCGGTCGGTCCTGCTTCGTGCTTCCCCAGGACAGACTCCGTGCAGCCCTGGTCGGTTGCAGCTTAGTCCGTGGCTTCGGGCGCCAACTGGTGTGGAATCGGGGCCATTCGGGCACATGCCTCGACGACCGCCTGTTCCACCTCGTCCAGCGGACGGCCGGCCGCGAGCGCCTTGCTGACGGCGAGGGCGGCCGTCTGCACGGTCAGCGCGCGGCCCGGTACGTCCAGAGCGGCCCAGGGATCGCCGACCGCGGGTACGGCCGGGCCGCCGGCCCGCTGGTACGTGCCGAGGAAACGGGTCCACTCGTCGGGCGGGAGGAGCCCGCAGGCGTACCAGGCGGCCGGACGGGCCAGATCCCAGGCCGGGACGCCGGTTCCCAGGTCGTCGACGTCGATCAGGCGCCAGGGGCCGTCCGGTGCCGGGTGGCGGACGAGCTGGCCGAGATGCAGGTCGCCGTGGCAGAGGGCGGGCGGGCCGGGCATCGGCGCCTCGGCCCGGGCCCAGGCGGGGAGACCGGCCCAGGCGGCGAGGACGGGGCCGGCCGCCGGATGGGGCTCGGCGCGCAGGGCCGAGCGCAGCCGGGCGACGGCGCGGGCGGCCTTGACGGGGCCGCGCATCGGGGGCAGGCCGACGGGCGGAGGCGTGCGGTGCAGACGGGCGAGCAGGGCGCCGGTGGCCTCCCAGGGCGCCGCGTCCCGGTCGTCCGGGTCCACGGGGGTGCCGTACGGCCAGAAGGTCACCAGGCGGTCGGAGAGGGGCGCGGGGGTCGGGGCGAGCGGGGGCAGGAGGACGTCCGGGAGGCGGGCGGCCACGGCGAGGCGCCGGGTCAGCTCCACGCGGTCGGCATCCGGGGCGTGGGCCTTCGCGACGGTGTCGGCGTGCCGTACGACGGCGGCGTCGGGGCGGTCGGCGAGGGGCGTGTCGTCGCAGGCACAGGGGGCGTCGCCGGTGCGGTTCGGGTGAGCGGCGGCTCTGGCCTTTGCGGTGAGCGCGGGTACGAGGGCGGGGCTGTCTGCGGTCAACGGTGCCTCGGGAAGGTGGGCTGCGGACCTGAGCGTACTGGCGCCGGCCGGGAGTGGGTCGCTTGCCCGCGCCGGCGGGGTCCCTCGAAGGCGCCGGCACGTGCAGCTGCCGCCCCGAAAAACGGCGCATGCCGGCGCAGCTCCCCAGCTGCGCCGGCATTTGTGCCGTCCGCCGCACCCCCGTCCCCACGGGGTTTCCTGGATGGATGTCCCCGCCCGGACCGCTCTTCCGGGCCTGGGGTCGCCGCTCAGCGCCCCAGCATCGCACCCACGGACGACGCCTGTGTGGCCACCGTCTCCCAGCCGTCGAAGACGAGCAGGAGCAGGGCCGCCAGGGGAAGGGCCATGAGCGTCGCCACCAGGGGGTGGCGGCGGCCCGTCCGGCGCCGTGCGAACGTCGGGCGTCGCGGTGCCGTGTGGGCCATGGTCCCTCTCCTGACCGTGTCGGTTGTCGTCGGCAGCGGCGGGTGTCTGACCTCGGGGGACGAGTGCTGCACCCGCCGCTTGACCTCAAATCTAGGCGCGGGGCGGCCGGCGGGCGTCATGCCCTCGTATCGATTGCCGGGCCTCCCCGAGGATGAGCCACAACTCGGGACGTACTCCCCTGGGTGGAGACGCGGGTCAGGGTCTCGGGGTCTTCCCGGAAGGGGCCGCCCGCTGTGTCCGGTCATTTCCGAAGGATCCGACGTCCACAAGGAGTGACTTCGATCACTCTGTACTGGTGTGGGACCTGCGCCGGGTCCGGTGCCCGGCCCGTCCCGCACCCGGGTCCGCGGCCGGTCCGCGGTGGGTGCCGGACGGCCGCCCGAACCGGCACCACCTGCCGTCTCGTCACCTCAACACCCCCATGTCCCAGAGCGGTTGAGGGCGATGTCGGCTCAAGGACCCCGTGCGGGCTTGCTTCCTGACCGCGTTTCATGTCGTACCGATGGTCCGCACAATCCGTCCGGCCCGGAGGGCGCGGCCTCTGCGCGCAGGCGGCCGTGGAAACGTAAGCTGTGCCACGTCACAGGGACCGGGCAGCGGGGATGAACATGGCGATGATGCGCCTGAGGCGCGAGGACCCGCGCGTCGTCGGCTCGTTCAGGCTTCACCGACGGCTCGGCGCGGGCGGGATGGGTGTGGTCTACCTCGGCTCCGACAAGAAGGGCCAGCGCGTCGCCCTGAAGGTGATCCGGCCCGATCTGGCGGAGGACCAGGAGTTCCGGTCGCGGTTCGCGCGTGAGGTCTCGGCGGCCCGGCGGATCAGGGGCGGCTGCACGGCCCGGCTGGTCGCCGCGGACCTGGAGGCCGAACGGCCCTGGTTCGCCACGCAGTACGTACCCGGGCCCTCCCTGCACGACAAGGTCGCCGACGAGGGGCCGCTGAGCGCGGCCGACACCGCGGCGGTCGGCGCGGCGCTCTCCGAGGGCCTGGTCGCGGTGCACGAGGCCGGTGTCGTCCACCGGGACCTCAAGCCGTCCAACATCCTGCTGTCCCCGAAGGGGCCGCGGATCATCGACTTCGGCATCGCCTGGGCCACCGGCGCCTCCACGCTCACCCACGTCGGTACGGCGGTCGGCTCCCCCGGTTTCCTCGCGCCGGAGCAGGTGCGCGGCGCGGCCGTCACCCCGGCGACGGACGTCTTCTCCCTGGGCGCGACCCTCGCCTACGCCTCCACCGGCGACTCGCCCTTCGGGCACGGCAGTTCCGAGGTGATGCTGTACCGGGTGGTGCACGAGGAGCCACAGTTGCACGGCGTGCCCGACGCGCTCGCCCCGCTGGTGCGGGCCTGCCTGGCGAAGGACCCCGAGGACCGGCCCAGCACGCTGCAGCTGTCGCTGCGGCTGAAGGAGATCGCCGCCCGCGAGGCGCAGGGCCTGACCGACGTACGGCCGCCGGCGCCGCGTGCCGCGGAGGCGGACCGGCCCACCGGGCGGCTCGTCGACACCTACCCCGAGCAGCAGCGCACCCAGCGGCGCACCGCCCCCGGCACTCCGGTGCCGCGCACCGGTGCCCCCGCCCGGGGCGGTGCGTCCTCGCGCGGCGGAGCACCCTCGCGGACCGGCAGCGGCCCGCGCGGCAACGGTACGGGTGCCCCCGCACGGCCGGGCTCGGCGCGCCCGACCCCGGCGCCGCGCGGCGGCGCACCGCGCTCCGGCAGCGGGAGCCGTCCCGCCGCCCGGGGCGGTTCCGGGCGGCCGGCGCATCGTACGACGGGCACCGGACTGCGGCCGGCCAATCCCCGGCTGCTGCGCCAGCGGCTGTTCGTGTTCGTCGTGGTGACGCTGCTGGTGGCGCTCGGCATCGCCGTGGCACAGGGCTGCCAGGGTCCGGCCCGGGGCCTTGGCGACGACGGCGGCCGGCGCCGGCAGCACGCACAGCCGAGCCACCCGTCGGCGGACGCCGGCGGGCCGGCGTCCGACCGGGACTCCGACCGGTACGGGTCGACGCCGGCCCTGGACTTCGGGGGGTAACCGGCGGCCCGCAGGCCGGCCGGGGAAGGTCAGGCCTCCGGGCGGCCGGTGGTCACCGCGTAGAAGGCGACCGCCGCGGCGGCGCCCACGTTGAGCGAGTCGACGCCGTGGGACATCGGGATGCGGACCCATTCGTCGGCGGCGACCAGGGCCTGGGTGGACAGCCCGTCGCCCTCGGCGCCGAGCATCAGGGCCACCCGGTCCATCCGGTGCGGGGCGGCCTCGTCCAGGGCACGGGCCTTGTCGTCCGGGGTGAGCGCGAGCAGGGTGAAGCCGGCCTCGCGGACCGACTCCAGGCCCTTCGGCCAGGTCTCCAGCCGGGCGTACGGCACCGAGAACACCGCGCCCATGGAGACCTTGACGCTACGGCGGTACAGCGGGTCGGCGCAGTCGGGCGACAACAGGACCGCGTCCATGCCGAGGGCGGCGGCCGAGCGGAAGATCGCGCCGATGTTGGTGTGGTCGTTGACCGACTCCATGACCACGACCCGGCGCGCCGAGCGCAGCAGTTCGCCGCCCGTGGGCAGCGGCTTGCGCTGCATGGAGGCGAGCGCGCCGCGGTGCACGTGGTAGCCGGTGACCTGCTCGGCGAGCTCGGGGCTCACGGCGTAGACCGGGGCGGGCAGTTCGTCGATGACGTCGCGCATGACGTCGATCCACTTCGCCGAGAGCAGCATGGAGCGCATCTCGTAGCCGGCTTCCTTGGCCCTGCGGATGACCTTCTCGCCCTCGGCGATGAACAGGCCCTCGGCGGGCTCGCGCTTGCGGCGCAGCTCGACGTCGGTCAGGCCTGTGTAGTCGCGCAGGCGCGGGTCGTCGGGATCCTCGACGGTGATGAGATCGGCCACAGGGTGATACTGCCTTGTCCTGGGTGTGCTGCCAACGGCTGGGAACGGGTAGGTTACCCCGGGTTACGCGTGATCAAGCCATGGGTCGGGTGGCCTGCTGCGGGCCGACCTGCACGACCTCGCCGATGACGATGACCGCCGGGGGCTTCACTTCCTCGGTCCGTACCGTCTCCCCGACCGTGGCGAGGGTGGCGTCGACGCGGCGCTGCGCGGCCGTCGTGCCCTCCTGCACCAGCGCGACGGGCGTCTGCGGGGACTTGCCGTGCGCGACGAGCGTCTCGGCGATCTTCCCGATCTTGTCGACGCCCATCAGGATCACGAGCGTGCCGGTGAGCCTTGCCAGCGACGGCCAGTCGACCAGCGAGCGCTCGTCGTCCGGGGCGACATGGCCGCTGACGACCGTGAACTCGTGCGCCACGCCCCGGTGGGTGACCGGGATGCCGGCCGCGCCCGGCACAGAGATCGAGCTGGAGATGCCCGGGACCACGGTGCAGGGGATGCCGGCCTCGGCGAGCGCCTGGACCTCCTCCATACCCCGGCCGAAGACGAACGGGTCGCCACCCTTGAGCCGGACGACCGACTTGCCCTGCTTGGCGTGCTCGATGAGCGCGTTGTTGATGGCCTCCTGGGCCATGAAACGGCCGTACGGGATCTTCGCCGCGTCGATCACCTCGACGTGCGGCGGGAGTTCGTCGAGCAGGTCGCGCGGGCCGAGCCGGTCGGCGATGACGACGTCCGCCTCGGCGAGCAGCCGGCGGCCGCGGACCGTGATCAGGTCGGGGTCGCCGGGGCCGCCGCCGACCAGGGCGACACCGGGGGTGCGGGTGCGGTGGTGGGGCGCCACCAGGGTGCCGTCGCGCAGGCCCTCGACCACCGCGTCCCGGATGGCGGCGGTGTGGCGGGGGTCGCGGACGCGCGCGTCCGTGGTCAGTACGGCGACGGTGACGCCCTCGCTGTGACCGGTCGCCGGGGTCCAGGCGGTCGCCTGGTCGGCGTCGTCCGAGCGGACGCACCAGACGCGGTGGCGCTCCGCCTCGGCGGAGGCGGCGGTGTTGGTCCCGGGGTCGCTGGTGGCGATGAGGGCGTACCAGGCCTCGGCGAGGTCGCCGTCCTGGTACGGCCGCCTGATCCAGGTGATCTCGCCCGCGTCCGCCATGGCCTCGACGGAGGGGGTCGCCTCGGGGGATACGACGACGATGTCCGCGCCGGCCGCGATGAGTGCCGGGAGGCGGCGCTGGACCACCGTGCCGGCACCGAGGACGACCACGCGGCGGCCGGAGAGGCGGAGGCCTACGGGGTAGGCGGGGTGTTCGGCCATGGCGGTGGCTCCTCCGGTGGCTGTGCGGTGGCGCTGACGTGCGGATTTTACGTTGGCCGGGCTGAAGGCGGCTCAGGTGTCCGGTAGCTGGGCAGGGTGGCCGGGTGCGCCCCTGTGGGTGGTCGTGCCCAACTCGTCCGCCCCAGCGGAACGACTGCCCACAACCACCCGGCCCGCCGGCGGGGCGCCCGGAACGTCCGTGCCGGGAGGCCCTACTTCTCCGTGACGCCCGCCGAATCGAACGTCGCCACCTCGTGCATCGCCCGCGCCGTGCTCTGGACCAGCGGAAGGGCCAGCAGGGCGCCCGTGCCCTCGCCCAGGCGCAGGTCCAAGTCGACCAGCGGGCGCAGGCCCAGCTTGTTGAGGGCGGCCACGTGGCCGGGTTCGGCGCTGCGGTGGCCGGCGATGCAGGCCGCGAGGACCTCGGGGGCGATGGCGCGGGCGACCAGGGCCGCGGCACCGGCGCTGACGCCGTCCAGGATCACCGGCGTACGCAGCGAGGCGCCGCCGAGGAGCAGGCCGACCATCGCGGCGTGCTCGAAGCCGCCGATGGCCGCGAGGACGCCGATGGGGTCGGCCGGGTCCGGCTGGTGGAGGTCCAGAGCCCGGCGCACGACCTCGGTCTTGCGGGCCAGCGTCTCGTCGTTGATGCCGGTGCCGCGACCGGTGACCTCGGCCGGGTCGGCGCCGGTGAAGACCGAGATCAGCGCGGCGGACGCGGTCGTGTTGGCGATGCCCATCTCGCCGGTGAGCAGCGCCTTGTTGCCGGCCGCCACCAGGTCGCGGGCGGTCTCGATGCCGACCTCGATGGCCGCCTTGGCCTCCTCGCGGGTCATCGCGGGGCCGGTGGTCATGTCGGACGTACCGCCGCGGATCTTGCGGGGCAGCAGGCCGGGGGTGGCGGGCAGGTCGGCGGCGACGCCGACGTCCACGACGCACACCTCGGCGCCGACCTGGCTCGCGAAGGCGTTGCAGACCGCTCCCCCGCCCAGGAAGTTGGCCACCATCTGGGCGGTGACCTCCTGCGGCCAGGGGGTGACGCCCTGGGCGTGCACGCCGTGGTCGCCGGCGAAGATCGCGACGGCGGCGGGCTCCGGGATCGGCGGCGGGCACTGCCGGGACAGCCCGGACAGCTGCGCGGAGATGATCTCCAGCATGCCCAGCGCGCCGGCCGGCTTGGTCATGCGCTTCTGGCGCTCCCAGGCCTCGCCGAGGGCCTTGGCGTCGAGCGGGCGGATCTGTGCGACGGTCTCGGCAAGCAGGTCGTGGGGTTCCTCTCCGGGCAGGGCGCGGCGGCCGTACGTCTCCTCGTGCACCACCCAGGACAGGGGGCGTCGCTTGGACCAGCCGGCCTGCATCAGCTCGGGCTCGTCCGGGAACTCGTCGACGTACCCGATACACAGGTAGGCGACGACCTCCAGGTGCTCGGGCAGACCGAGCGCGCGGACCATCTCCCGCTCGTCGAAGAAGCTGACCCAGCCGACGCCGAGGCCTTCGGCGCGGGCGGCGAGCCAGAGGTTCTCCACCGCGAGCGCCGAGGAGTAGGGCGCCATCTGCGGCTGGGTGTGACGGCCGAGGGTGTGCCGGCCGCCGCGGGTGGGGTCGGCGGTGACGACGATGTTGACCGGGGTGTCGAGGATGGCCTCGATCTTCAGTTCCTTGAACTGCTTGGCCCGGCCCTTCGGCAGCGACTTGGCGTAGGCCTCGCGCTGACGCATCGCCAGTTCGTGCATCGTCCGCCGGGTCTCGGCGGAGCGGATGACGACGAAGTCCCAGGGCTGCGAGTGGCCCACGGAGGGCGCCGTGTGGGCGGCCTCCAGGACGCGCAGCAGCACCTCGTGCGGGATGGGGTCGCTGCGGAAGCCGTTGCGGATGTCTCTGCGCTCGCGCATGACCTTCAGGACGGCCTCGCGCTCGGCGTCGGCGTAGCCGGGCGCGGCGGGGCCGTTGGGCTGTCGTGCTTCCGCCACCGCGGCCGTGCCCTCTTCCTCCTGGTCGGCGGCCCTGGTCTGCAGGTCCTCCGCGTGCTGTACGACATCCGGGGCCGCCGTCGGTGCGGGCTCGGCCTCGCGCGGTGCCGGCACCGAGGCCACCGGCTCCTGCGCGTCCTCCGTGGGGAGGACCAGGGGCTGCGGCGGGGTGGGCGCCAGGTGCGGGGTCGTCGGCACCTGGCCCTCGACCGGCACGAACTGCCCGAGCGGCTGCTCCGGGTGCGCCTGGAGCGGGACGTTGGACGGCAGCGGCTCGGTCTGCTCGGCGGTCTCCGGGTGCTCGGGGGAACCGCCGGCGGGGTCGCCCGGGGTGGCCCCGGCCTCGGTGGGGGACGGCATCGGGGCGCCGTCGTCGGCGACCGGCACGGCGAAGGCCTCGGCGGGCTGCGTCTGCGGGCCGGCGGGCAGGTCCAGGCCGTGCGCGGGGGTCGTATCGGCGGCGGCAGCGGCCTGAGCGACCTGGTGGACCGGGTCCTGGGCGGCGGGCTCGGCCTGCGGCTGCGGTACGACGGGGGGCTGCGCCGTGCCGGGCACGGTCTCGGCCGCGACCGGTTCGGCCAACTGGGGGCCCTGCGCCGGGTAGCGCTGCACAGTTGCGGTGCCGTCAGTGGCGGCCGCTGCCGGTGTGCGGTCCTGCGTCGGGGAGGGTGCCGGGGCCTCTGCCTGCACCGGCTGCGGAGCGTGGGCCGCAGTGCCGGGGTCGGGCACGGCCGCCGGCGCGGGTGCCGGTGCGGCTTCGGCGGCGGGCGCGTCCTGGGGAGCGGAGGGCTGCCCCTCCACCGCGCCGCGCTGCGGCTCGACGGCAACGGGGCCGTTCGGGTCCGGCTGTGCCGGGGCGGCGGCCTCGCCCGGGACGGCCTCCTCGGTGAACTGGACCGCGCCCGGCGCCTGTTGTGCGGGATCGGAGTCCGTGGTCTCGGCGGCGCCCTGCGCGACTACCCTCACCGCATCGGTCGTTGCGGCCTGCCCGGCGTCGGCGACCGGCGTGCCCTCGCCCTGCTCAGAGATCTCGCCGGGATGAGCGGGGGCCGAGGGCTGAGCCGGCGCGGACGCTTCGGCGCCGGTGGCTGCCCCGGCGTCCTCCGGAACCTGACCGGGCACGGGCTCGCCCTGCACCGCCTTGACCTGGGCCGCATGAGCGCCACCCGGATCGGCGGGGGTCACGGGCTCGGGGGCGGCGTCGGCCACCGGGGCCGCCGCAGCCGGATCGGCTGCCGCGTCGCTCTCCAGGGCGGCGGCCTGCTCGGCCTCGGGCGCCACCACGACACCCTCGACAGCCAGGCCGGCCTCCGCTTCGGCCACGGGCGCGCCGGCACCGGCGGTGCCGTCGGCGGCGGCGAAGTCACCGTCCACGGCGGCCGTAACATCCATCGGCTGCGCACCGGTCAGGCCCTGACCGGCCTCGCCGGAGAACTGGTTGACGCCGTCGGCGCCCTGAACCGGAACAGGCGACTGCGCACCCTCGGGGCCCTCGGCCGCGGCAGGGCCGAAAGCGCCCTCGGGACCGTGACCCGCGACAAGCGGCTGAACACCTTCGGGCACCGCGCCCGCAGGAGCCGCGTACACGCCGTCGTGGCCATGCACCGGCTGCACGCCGTCATGGCCGTGGACCACCTGTGCAGTGCCCGGTGCCTGTGCGACGGCCTGGTTCGCGAGGCGGGCGACGGCGGCCCGGGCGGCGCCGGACGGGTCGGCCTGGGCGGCGGCGTCCGCCGAGGTGGCGGCCGGGTCAACCGTTTCGGCAGCCGGCGTCTGCACGCCGACCTGGGCCACCGCGGCCGGTGCCGGTGCGGCGGCCCCGGCCACCGCGGCGGCGGGCGCCGCACCCCAGGGGGCCGCGCTCGGCGGCGCCATGTCGCGCAGCGGCTGGGCGTCATGCAGCGGCTGGGCGTCGAGGTACTCGGGGCCGGCCGTCTGGGGCCCGGGCTGCCGTACCGGCGCTCCTGCCGGGCCGCGGTCGGCGAGGGAGCGGACCGGGCTGGCGGAGGCGTCGGGAATCGGCGGGCCGAGGTGCAGCGGACGGCGGGACGGCTGCGCGGCGGCCGGCTGGACCTGCGGGGCCGAGAGGATGGGTGACGGCGGCACGGACGCCGGGGCCGGGTTCGGCAGGCGGACGCCGCTGAGGTCGACGGAGCCACTGTCGCGGCCGGCCGTCTCGTGCGGGCCCGGCTCGTGGACGGCCTCGACGACCGGTTCCGGAGCGGGTGGCGGCACCTCGTTGCCCCACGCGCCCTGGGCGCCCGGCAGCAGCAGGTCTTCGTCCTCGGCGGGTGTCTCGGAGAGGTAGGTGTACGCACCGTGCGCGGCGACGCCCGGCTGCTCCACCATGCCTGCGCTCTCCGGCTGCCCCTCGGCCGGGACCTGGCCGGTGTCGGTCATGCGTACCCCTCGCCCATCGGTTTAGTGCTCCTACGACCAGCTCACCCGGAACGGCGCACCGACCGCCCGTAGTGAAGAACGAGCGTCCGTGCCCAGCGGCACGAACGACCCTCCGGAAAAGGCGACAAAGCCATTCCGTGGCATTGTCCCGGCTGTTCCGCCGTCGCGACAGCATGATCCGCGACAGCCCGCTGTGGACTGCGCCACGTTGCGCGTCCTCCGGTTCCGCAGTACCACACCCACCCCAAAACGGGCGCGCTTTCCGGACATTGGCGAACGAAGTTCCGGGCCGCCCGGTGTGGCACAACGATCGGCCAGCCTACCGCGCGCAGTACGACAACAGGATCACGGGGCGCGATCCGGGAGGGCCCGCCCGTCGCCCGACCACCACCCCTCAACGAGGCGCTTCGCGCCGCAGCAGTTCTCCAGTGAGCAGGAATGCGACGCTCCGCTCGGTCTCGGTCCAGGCGCGGGTGTCGAGTTCGACCGACTGCAGCAGGGCGCACTCGACGCGGTATCCGTGCTCGGTCAGGTCGCGGCCGACGAGTTCGGCCGCGTCGCGGGTCGCCGCGTGCGCGACGATGCGCTGCGGGCGCCGGTCGGCGACCGCGGAGACCACGGCCGCTCCCCCGCCGCCGACCCGGACGACGTCCGGTTCGGGCAGGTCCTCCAGGACGTGCGGGGCGGTGCCCTGGACCACTTGGAGCTGGACGCCGTACCGGCGCGCGGCCGCGTCGGTCCGGGCGCAGGCGCCCGGGTCCCGGTCGACGGCGATGACGGCCGCTCCGGCGCACGCGGCCTCGGCGGCGAACGCGCCGGAGCCGCAGCCGATGTCCCAGACGAGGTCGCCGACCCGCGGCCCGAGGCGGGCCAGTTGGGTGGCGCGCAGCAACTCCGTCTCGCCCTCGCCGAGACCGCGACCGGCTCCGTCTCCGTACGACGCGTCGGGCTGCACCCAGCCGCGCGGGCCGGCGCCCGGGTCGCGCCCGGCGATCCAGCCGCCGCTGCCACCGGCTCCCACGGATCCGCCGATGACGATGACGACGTTGGGGTCGCGCCAGGTGTGGTCGGCGGCCTTGTCGGAGGTGACGACGGTGACCTGCTCGCGTTCGGTGCCCAGCTCCTCGCAGATGACGAACGTCCGGTGGACGCCTTCCAGCAGGAGCCCGAGTTCGGCGGGTCCGGCGCCGGGTGCGGTGAGGACGGCGACCTTGGTGTGGGCGCGGCAGACGTTCACGGCCCGGCGCAGGGTGCGCGGGTGGGCGACGACCACCTGGGCGTCGTCCCAGGGCATGCCGGCGCGGGCGAAGGCGGCGGCCACGGCGGAGACGGCGGGCACGACCTCGACCTCCAGGCCGAACTCCGGAGCGCGCAGGGTGCGTACGACGCCGAAGAAGCCGGGGTCGCCGTCGGCGAACACGACGGCGGTGCCGCGGTGGGCGGCGATCCGGCGGGCGGCGAGCGCGACGCTGCCCAGGCGGACGCGTTCCGCGGTGGGCGGGACCTCGGGCAGCGCCAGGTGGTGGGCCGCGCCCGCCACGAGCGTGGCGGCGCCGAGGGCGGCGCGTGCCGCGTCGGTCAGCGGCGAGCCGTCCCAGCCGATCACCGTGACCCGGTCGGCCATCGTCGTTTCTCTCCAGGTCTTCGCAGGTCGTCAGGGGGGCGGACCCATGGCGGGCTCCCTGAGCGTACCTGGTGAGGCCGACGGGCTCAGTTCCAATCGGAGTACGACGTGAAACCGCCCGTGTCGGCCAGCTGCTCGCCGGCCCCGGCCAGGTCCTCCGGCAGCAGGCTCCAGACGATGACGTCGGTGCGGACATCCGTCCAGGTGCCGTCCGCTGTTCTGCTGCGCGCTATCCAGGCGCCGCGCAGCACACCCTCGCTGATGCAGCCGATCTTCTGGGCGACCTGCTGGGAGGCGGTGTTGTCGGCGGCGGTGCGCAGCTCCAGGCGTTCGAACCTCTGGTCGTGGAACAGCCACTGCGCGGTGGCCAGGGCGGCCTCGGAGGCGTAGCCCTCGCCGCGGGCCCAGGGCGCGACGACGTAGGCGATCTCCGCCGAGCGCACCCGCCAGTCGGTGTTGCTCAGGTGGACGGTGCCGACCAGACGCTGGGTGAGGAACTCGTCGACGGCGAACACGATGCCGCGGCCGTCGGCGCGCTCGGCAGGGGCCTGTGTGGTGATCCAGTCCCGGGCGTCGGCCTCGGTGTAGGGCTGGGGGACCGAGGTCCAGGTGGTGACCAGTTCGTCGTTCATCATCTCGGCGAAGGCCTCGATGTCCGACTCCTCGAAGGGGCGCAGGACCAACCGCTCCGTGCTGATGGAGACGTTGGGAAAGGTGCCAGTCATGCGCCGCTCCGTAACTTCTGAAAAACCTTCAGGGCCTGCTGAACTGCCCAGCATGCAGCATGAAACCACTGAACCGCACGACGGGGTCCACCCCGGGTGAGGGAGTGGACCCCGTAGCTGTGCGAGCCGGATCAGAAGGACGGGATGACCGAACCCTGGTACTTGTCCTCGATGAACTTCTTGACCTCGGGCGAGACGAGGAGCTTGGCGAGCTTCTTGACCCGCGGGTCCTTCTCGTTGCCCTTCTTCACGGCGAGGAAGTTGCCGTACGGGTTGTTCTTCGCGGACTCCAGGACGATGGCGTCCTTGGCGGGCTTCAGACCCGCGGAGATGGCGTAGTTGCCGTTCACCACGGCCGCGTCCACGTCGTCCAGGGAGCGCGGGGTCTGAGCCGCCTCGACCTCCTTGAACTTGAGGTTCCTGGGGTTCTTGGTGATGTCCTGCGGGGTCGCCTCGTTGCCGACACCGGACTTGAGGGCGATGAGCCCGTTGTCGGCGAGCAGCTTCAGCGCGCGGGCCTCGTTGACGGCGTCGTTCGGGACGGCGATGGTCGCACCGCTCTTCAGGGCGTCGGCCTTCTTGACCTTGTGGGAGTACAGGCCGAGCGGCTCCAGGTGCACCGTGACGACCGGCACGATGTGGGTGCCGCGCTTGGTGTTGAAGTCGTCCAGGTACGGCTGGTTCTGGAAGTAGTTGGCGTCCACCGAGCCGTCCTCGGTCGCCGTGTTCGGCGTGATGTAGTCCGTGAACTCCTTGACCTCCAGGTCGAGGCCCGCCTTCTTCGCCAGGTTGTCCTTGACGAAGTTCAGGATCTCGGCGTGCGGGGTCGGGCTCGCGGCGACGACCAGCGGGCCGCTGTAGTCGGAGGAGGCGGAGTCCTTGCCGGAGCCGCAGGCGGTCAGCCCGAAGGTGAGGGCTCCGGCGGCGAGGACGGCGGTGGTGAGCTTGGCGGTGTTACGCACGAAAAGTGCCTTTCCTTAAGGGTGGTGCGACCCCGAATCAGGGGATGTCGGCGCGAAGCGCCGTCGTCAAGGCGTGGTGGTGGGGTGACGGGTGGGCGTACGGGGAGTCTTCGGGGCCTCAGGCGACCTTGCTGACGTCGGCCGCGGCGGGCTCCGTCGCCTTCAGCAGGCGGAGCCCCGGCGCCGGGCCGGAGCGGCCGCCGCGGGCGTGCAGGGAGCGGGCCGCGAGGTCGCCGGCGAACTGGATCAGGGAGATCACGACGGCGAGGATCGCGACGGTGATCCACATCAGCTCGGTCTCGAAGCGCTGGTAGCCGTAGCGGACGGCGAGGTCGCCGAGACCGCCGCCGCCGACCGTGCCGGCCATGGCGGAGTAGCCGATGAGCGCGATGACCGTGGTGGTGGTGCTGGCGATCAGCGAGGGCAGGGCCTCGGGGACGAGGACCTTGCGGACGATCGTCCAGGTGTTGCCGCCCATGGACTGCACGGCCTCGACGAGACCGTTGTCCACTTCACGGACAGCCGTCTCGACCAGCCGGGCGAAGAACGGGATGCCGCCGATGGCGAGCGGCACGATAGCGGCGGTCGTACCGATGGTCGTCCCGGTGACCCAGCGCGTGAAGCTCATCAGGGCGACCATCAGGATGATGAACGGCATGGACCGGCCGATGTTCACGATCTGGCCGATCACCTTGTTGGCGACGACGTTCTGCAGCAGGCCGCCCCGGTCCGTGAGGACGAGGAGGATGCCGAGCGGCAGGCCGGCGGCGACGGCGATCAGGGTGGACCACAGCACCATCTGGAACGTCTCGGTACACGCCTGGGACAGCAGCGGCTGCATCTCGGACCAGGTCACTTGGCACCTTCCTTCACCAGCAGAGCCTCCTGGCCCACCACGTCGATCTGCAGGCCCTGTTCGCGCAGGAACCCGATCGGCACCACGTTGTCCTCGTAGCGGCCGGGCAGTTCGATGCGCATCCGGCCGATCTGCAGGCCGCCGACGGTGTCGATGGCGGCGCCGAGGATCGAGATGTCGATGTTGTAGGTGCGGGAGAGCTGGGAGATGACCGGCTGGGTCGCGGCCTCGCCGTGGAAGGTGACGTCGACGACGGTCCGGTCGGCGCCCGTGCGCTCACCGCTCACCGGGAACAGCGCGGCGGCCAGCTCGGAGCCGGGGGTGGCCAGCAGCTCGCTGACCGTGCCGGACTCGACGACGCGGCCCTTGTCCATAAGGGCGGCGGAGTCGCAGACCGCCTTCACGACGTCCATCTCGTGGGTGATGAGCAGGACGGTCAGGCCCAGCTGCCGGTTCAGGTCGCGCAGCAGCTGGAGGATGGAGCGGGTGGTCTCGGGATCGAGGGCGCTGGTGGCCTCGTCGGAGAGCAGCACCTTCGGGTCGCCGGCGAGGGCGCGGGCGATGCCGACGCGCTGCTTCTGGCCGCCGGAGAGCTGGGCCGGGTAGGCCCCCGCCTTGTCGGCGAGGCCGACCAGGTCGAGCAGCTCCAGCGCCTTGCGGGACCGTTCCTTCCCGGACTTGCCGAGGATCTCCAGCGGCAGCTCGACGTTGTCCTGGACGGTCCGCGAGGAGAGCAGGTTGAAGTGCTGGAAGACCATGCCGATGCGGCTGCGCGCCCGGCGCAGCTCCCTGCCGGCGCGCGGGCCGCGGCCGGCGAGGGCGGTGAGGTCGTCCCCGGCGACGGTCACGGTGCCGGAGGTGGGGCGTTCCAGCAGGTTGACGCAGCGGATGAGGGAGGACTTGCCGGCGCCGGACTGGCCGATGACGCCGTAGACCTCGCCTTCGCGGACGTGGAGATCGACGCCGTCGAGGGCGGTGACCTCACGGCCGCGGGAGCGGTAGACCTTGGTCAGGCCCGAGGTGGTGATCACAGGATTTCCGTCACTGTCGAGTACGCGGGCGTGGGTGTGCCCGGGCACGGGTGCATGCGGTCCAGGCATGGGGAGTGGATGTGCGTCTCGTACGGACCGAGCGCACGGACATGCCACGGCTCTCGCTTCGGGGCGCGAGGCTCAGCTGATGCGGGGGCCCTCTAGAAGGCGCACATTCGACACATCAGGCGACACATACAACGAGCACCGGGCGTCATGGTCGCCTCGGTCGCAAGGGTGCGGCAGCTCGTCGTGGTCATGCGATCAGTAAAGCAGACGTATGGTCCTGACCGGTCGCCGCTGTCCGGATAGTGGACAGCGGCGGACAGCCTGGAACGGGCACTCACCGGCGGACGGAGATCTCCACGCCCCCGTCGGTGACCAGTGCCGACAAGGCCGACAGGTCCTTCACCACGAGGTCGGCGTCGAGTTCCTCCGCCCGGTGGGTTGTGGCCAACGCCACGGTGGTCATCCCGGCGGCGCGGCCCGCCTGGAGTCCGGCCGGGGCGTCCTCGAAGACGACACAGCGGGCCGGGTCGACGCCGAGCTGCCGGGCGGCGAGCAGGTAGGGCTCGGGGTCGGGCTTGCCGCGGGTGATGTCGTCGGCGGCGATCAGCGTCTTGGGCAGGATGCCGACGGCGTCCAGCCGGGCCTCGGCGAGCCGCCGGGTGGCGGAGGTGACGACGGCCCAGAGGTCGGCGGGCAGCGAGTCCAGGAAGTCCCGCGTGCCGGGCAGCAGCCGTACGCCTCCGTCGGGTACGTCGTCCACCTCCAGCTGCTCGACCCGGGCGACCGCCTCGGGGACCAGGTGGGCGGGCAGCAGATCGGCGACTATCTCGGCGGCGGGCCGCCCGTGCAGGGCCACGCGCCCGAACTCCTCGGCGGTGACCCCGTACTCCCGGGCCCAGCGGGTCCAGCAGCGCTCGACGGAGTCGAGGGAGGAGACGAGGGTGCCGTCGTTGTCGAACAGGAGGGCGTGCGCGTGGATCGTCATGCCTAGACCCTACGGTGTGGTCTAGACCCCATGGCCTACGGGCGGGGTCGGCGGCCGGCGCCCGTTTCGGCCGTAATAAGGTCACCGCATGCTCAATGCCCTGACGCTGGTGACCGGGGTCGCCGCGCTGTTGCTCGCCGCCTGGTGCGGCTGGGCCGCCTACCGGGACCAGCCGACCAAGGACTGGCACTTCATCGGCATGGCGGCAGTGTCGCTGCTGGCCGTGGTCCAGCTGGTGGTCGGGATCGTGCAGCTGGCGCGGGGCGAGAAGCCGGAACAGGGCACGACGATCTTCGTGGCGTATCTGCTGGGCGCGTTCGCGTGCGTTCCGGCGGCGGGCTTCATGTCACTGGCCGAGCGGACCCGCTGGGGCTCGGTGACGGTCGCCGCCGGCGGTGTGGTGCTGGCCGTGCTGGAGGTGCGGCTCTATGACATCTGGGGAGGCTGAGGCCGAGATGACGGCGCTGGAGGAGAAGCCGGCCCGGTTGATCAGCGGGCCGGGCATGCTGCTCGTCTGGTTCTACGGCGTGATGGTGGTCGGGGCGGTGTCGCGTTCCGCGTACCAGATCTCCACGGAGTTCGACCGGGCGCCACTGGCCTACTCGCTGTCGGCGGTGGCGGGCGTGGTGTACGGGTTCATCACGTACACGCTGATCCGCGGCGGGGAGACCGCTCGGCGGGCGGCGTCGGTGTGCTGCGCCGCCGAGCTCGCCGGTGTGCTGATCGTCGGCACGTGGACGCTGGCCGACCGCTCGGCGTTCCCGGACGCGACCGTGTGGTCGTACTACGGGGCGGGGTACATCTTCATTCCGGTGCTGTTGCCGGTTTCCGCGATGTACTGGTTGCGGAAGGCGCGCAAGGACCGGGGCGCCTGAGGATGCGTCGGCGGCTGCGGGTGGTCCGTGGCTTGTCGCGCCCACGCGGCGGAGCCGCACCTTGATACGGCCTCGCGCCCCTCTCGGGGCGCTTCGGCTCACGCCGTCCGGACGAAAGCCCCCGCCGGCTTCTCCAAAACGATCATCTCTACGCCGTCCGCGCCCTTGGACCTGCCGACCGTCTCGTAGCCTGAGCGGCGGTACAGGCGGAGGTTGCCCTCGCTGCGGTGGCCGGTGAAGAGGCGGAAGCGGGTGGCGCCGCGCTCCTCCACCAGCGCCGCCTCGGCCGCGCGCAGCAGCCGCGCGCCGATGCCGTGGCCCTGCAGGCGGGGGTGGACGCAGAGCTTGCCGATGGCGGCCGCGCCGTCCTCGGCGAGCTTGCCGCGCACCGAGCCGACGACCTCCTCGCCGAGCCGGGCGACGAAGACGCAGTCGGAGGCGACCTCCTGGCGGACGGAGTCCAGGGTTTGGACGAGCGGGTCGATGCGGTAGTTGCCGTACAACGCCGCCTCGCTCTGGAAGCACAGGTACTGGAGCCTGAAGATCTGCTCCGCGTCCTGTTCGGTCGCCACCGAGATGGTCACGCTCATGCCCATGTGCGCACGCCTCCCGCTCACCTGATCACCTGTCGTCCCTCACTCCTATCCCCGCACTTCGCGGGCCGCAACCTCCGGCGTGAGCAATCTGCGCAGACATCCCAGACATCTGGAGCGTTCCGGGCCAAGACTGCCCTGTGAGATACCCAACTCCCCCGCGATCTCCCGGTATGTCAGGTCCTTCGGGGACAACAGGGCCTCGATGAGCCGGGGACAGCGGCCGGGCAGCCGGCGCACCGCCTCGCGCAGCGCGCGGTGCCGGGCCGCCGTGAGGACGTACTGCTCGGGGTCGGTGCGGGTGTCGTCGGGCGGCTCGGCGCCGTACGGGTGTTCCCGGCGGGTGGTACGGCGGCTGCGGCGGGCCTCGGCGCGGACGGCCTTGCGCAGCCAGCCCTGCGGGTCCGGCGGCGGCCCCTCGGTCTCCAGCCGCTCCAGCAGGCGGAGCCAAACCGCCTGCTCCAGGTCGCCCGGCTCGCTCCCGGCGGCATATGCCTCGGCCGAGGCCTCGGCGGTGAGCAGCGGGCCCAGGGCGGCTACCAGGTCGTGCGTCATATGCGGAACGACGCGCCGCCCCGGGAACAGGTTTCCGGGGCGGCGCACAGTCACCCCGAACGGGGTGGCGACAGGGCTGCGGGTTGACGGCGTCAGCCGGCCAGGAAGTCGGCGCGGGCGAGCAGGCCGGTGTCGGCGTTGTCCGTGAAGACGCCGTCGATGCCGGTCGCGAAGTACGTCTTGAAGGCGCCGAAGGAGTCGCCGTAGCCGTCGGCCGCGCTGCCCTTGCGGTACTCGGCCGGGAGGAACGGGTTCTCGTTGCGCATGGTGTACGGGTGCAGGATCAGGCCCACCTTGTGCGCGTCGGGGACCAGGGTCGTGGGCTTTCCCAGGGTGCCGTCCGCGTTCTTGGGGATGATCAGGTCCAGGGTCGGGCCGATGCCCTGGGCGTAGCCGGCGATCTCCCGCAGACCCTTGGGCGTGATCAGGTCGGCGACCGTACGCGGGTCACCCGCCTCGACGAAGTCGTAGGGGCGGCTGTTCGCCGAGGAGAGCAGCACGACGAGCGGGTTGTCGACCAGCTGGTTCAGCTTCTGGATGCTGCTGGGCTCGAAGGACTGCAGGATGACGGGCGAGTTCCGGCCGTCCTTGCCGTACTTGTGCAGCAGCTTCGCCACCCGCTCCTCCAGGCCGAGGCCCAGCTTGCGGAAGTAGGTGGGGTGCTTGGTCTCGGGGTAGATCCAGACCTGCCTGCCGCGCTTGCGGGTCTGCTCGTCCTGCCACTTCAGTACCTCTTCGAACGTGGGTATCTCCCAGCGCCCGTCGTAGAGGGTGTTGTGCGGCCGGTTGGCCGGGATGCGCTCGACCGCGCGCAGCGTCTTCAGCTCGGCGAGCGTGAAGTCCTCCGTGAACCAGCCGGTCGTGGCGACGCCGTCCAGCATCTTGGTGGTCTTGCGGTCGGCGAACTCCGGGTGCGAGGCGACGTCCGTGGTGCCGCCGATCTCCGGCTCGTGCCGGCAGACCAGATGGCCGTCCTTGGTGGGCACCAGGTCACCGGCCTCGACGACGTCGGCGCCCAGGTCCAGGGCCAGGTTGTACGAGCCGAAGGTGTGCTCGGGGCGGTAGCCGCTGGCGCCGCGGTGGCCGATGATCGTCGGCACCGGCAGGCTCTTCAGGCCCCGGCCGCCCGGTCCGGACTGCTGGGTCCCGGCGGCCTCGGCCGTGCCCGGCAGCCCGAGGGCCGCTCCGCTCACGCCGAACACCGCCGCGCCGAGGATCGCCCGCCGCCCGGTGCCCTGTGTCTTCTCGTTCGCCTGGTCGCTGCCCATCAGCGCCCTCCTGCCATCCGTCTTGAGTCCGGGCCGATCGTAGGGGCGTGCACATGACCGCAGGGAGGCCCTCGACGGAACGCGCGGGTGACGTCGTATGTCCTGTGGGGGGCGGGTGGTGACGGGTCGTCGCATCGGTGGCCGGGGCCGTGCAGCCGAGTGGGTGAGACCTTCGCGCGATCTCCGTCACACCGTCGCAGAGGTGTTACGGCGCGTCCTCGGAACGTCACCGCAGGTAAACCCACGTCAACACTTCGTAAGACCTCGGTGAACCGGCCGTACCCGATGTGCGCCGGGCCCGGGGCCGCGAGTAATGTCCTCACCTGCACAGACTCATATCGACCTCTCGACATCGGAGGCCCCGTTGTCCCGCTTCGCGCTCATCAAGGCAGTGCTCGGACCGATCATGCGCCTGATGTTCCGCCCACAGGTGGAGGGCGTGGAGCACATCCCCGGCGACGGCCCGGTCATTCTGGCCGGTAATCACCTCACATTCATCGACTCGATCGTGCTGCCGCTCGTCACCAGGCGGCAGGTGTTCTTCATCGGCAAGGACGAGTACGTCACCGGCAAGGGCGTCAAGGGCCGGCTGATGGCCTGGTTCTTCACCGGCGTCGGCATGATCCCGGTGGACCGGGACGGTGCGAGCGGCGGCGTGGCCGCGCTGATGACCGGACGGCGGATCCTGGAGGAGGGCAAGATCTTCGGGATCTACCCCGAGGGCACGCGGTCGCCCGACGGCCGGCTGTACCGGGGGCGCACCGGTATCGCGCGGCTGACGCTGATGACCGGTGCGCCGGTGGTTCCGTTCGCCATGATCGGCACGGACAAGTTGCAGCCGGGTGGGGCTGGGATTCCGCGGCCCGGCAAGGTGACGGTTCGCTTCGGTGAGGCGATGGAGTTCTCCCGGTACGAGGGGATGGACCGGGACCGGTATGTGCTGCGGGCCGTGACCGACTCGGTGATGGCTGAGGTCATGCGGCTGTCTGGGCAGGAGTACGTGGACATGTATGCCACGAAGGCGAAGGCTGCCTAGTCGCCGTACGGGGCGCGGGATCTCTTGCGGGTGCCGCTCCGTTGTGGTTGCTCGCGCCCCCGCGGCGGAGCCGCATATCGGTACAGCCCCGCGCCCCTTTCGGTGCGCTTTCCTCACCCGGCGCTTTCCAGTTTCTGGCCCTTCAGCAAGAACCACGCCACCACCGCCGTTGCCAGCAGGACTGCCGCTCCCGCGCCCGACGCCAGGTGCAGTCCGTGGACGAAGGAGTCGCGGGACGCGTTCAGGAGTGCCTCCGCTGAGTGCGGGGGCATTTTTGTCGCCGCCTCCACAGCCGCGCCCAGTGATTCATGTGCCTGGGCCGGGGTGCCGGCCGGGCCGGTGAAGCCGCGGTAGGCGCCCGTGACGATGGAGCCGAGCAGGGCGATGCCGAGGGCCGCGCCCAGTTCGTACGCCGTCTCGGAGACCGCCGAGGCGGCGCCTGCCTGTTCCTTGGGCACGCTGGAGAGGATCACGTCGGCGGTGACGGTGAAGGAGAAGCCCGCGCCGATGCCCACGACCAGGAGCGCGGCGCCGAGCAGGGGGTAGCCGGTGGACTGGCCGAGCGCCGTGAGCGCGGCCAGGGCCAGGCCGACCGCCGCGAGGCCGCCCGAGACCACGGTGCGGACCGAGAAGCGGCGCGCCGCGCGGCCCGCGATCAGTCCGGCCGCCACCGCGCCGACCGCGGCGGGCAGTTCGGCCAGGCCCGCCTCGAACGGGCATCTGCCCTGGACGAGTTGCAGGTACTGGGAGAGGAAGAACACCAGGCCGGACATGCCGAGCACGGTCAGCAGGTCGGCGAGGACAGCCCCGCTGAAGCCACGGCGCCGGAACAGCCGCATGTCCAGCAGCGGGGTCGGCATGGTGAGCTGACGGTGGACGAAGCCGTAGAGGGCCGTCGCGCCGAGCAGTGCCGTGGCGAGCACCGGCCAGGTGAACCCGTGCGTGGCGGCCTCCTTGACCGCGTACACGACGGCGATCACGCCGACCAGCGACAGCACGACGCTGATCAGGTCCCAGGGACCCGGGTTCGGATTGCGGGACTCGGGCAGCGTGCGGATGCCGACGAGGACCAGGACCGCCATCACCGGCAGGTTGATCAGGAAGACCGAGCCCCACCAGAAGTGCTCCAGGAGGAAACCGCCGGCGATCGGGCCGACGGCCGTGCCGGCGGAGGCGGTCGCGCCCCAGATGCCCACGGCGAGGCTGCGCTCGCGCGGGTCGTGGAAGAGGTTGCGGATCAGGGCGAGGGTGGCGGGCATCAGGGTCGCGCCCGCGACACCGAGCAGCGCCCGCGCCAGGATCATCAACTCCGGTGTGGTGGCGTAGGCGTTGAGGACCGATATCGCGCCGAACGCCGTGGCACCGCCGAGCAGGATCCGCTTGCGGCCGATGCGGTCGCCGAGGCTGCCCATGGAGACCAGCAGACCGGCGATGACGAAGGAGTAGACGTCGCCGATCCACAGGAGCTGAGTGCCGGAAGGGTTGAGGTCTTCGCTGATGTAGGGGGTCGCCAGGCCGAGGACGGTGGCGTCGACGGCCACCAGCAGCACGGCCAGGACGAGGACGGAGAGCGCGAGCCAGCGGCCCGGGCGCGTCACCGCCTCCGTCGTCGCGGCCGGCTGCAGGGTGCTGGTCATGATTCCTCTCTTCGTACAGCGCCGCCGAGCAGCAGCTCGGCGACCATCGTCGGGAAGTCCCTGGCGGCCACACGGCCGTCCAGGGTGGCCCAGGCGCAGGAGGCGATCAGGCCGTACAGCGCCTCGGTGAGCCAGACCGGAGTGAGGTCGATACGGAACTCGCCCGCCTGCTGGCCGCGCTGGAACACCGCGCCGATCCGGGTGTCCAGGCGCAGCCATCCGCCGTTCTGCCGATCGCCCTCCCACAGCTGGCTCTCGCCGTACAGGAAGGCGAGCAGTCCGGCCGCGGGCTGGATCTCGCGCACCAGCCTGCGTACGGCCTCGCTCGCGGGCCCTTCCTCCAGCCGGGCCCGGTCCACGGCCGCCTCGCACTCCTCGATGCCGAGCGCCTCAAGCGCCCGTACGAGGGCATCGCGGCCGGCGAAGTGGCGGTGCAGCGTGGCCCGGCTGATCCCGGCGGCCTTGGCGACCTCGTCCATGGTCGCGGTGGATTTACGGGTCAGGAGGGCGGCCGCACTGCGCAGCACCTGGTCACGGTCGAGAGTCATGAGACAAGGATAGCCCAGATGAGACAATCTTGTCTCATCCCGGGCGTGCGTGACTCATAGTCGCCGCCGGGACGAGTGACGGTCAGTGCCAGGGCAGCTGTCCGCGCCGCTCCCAGTAGGCGCGCGGGTCCTCGGCGAGCGTGGCGAGGCGGGTCAGCTGGTCCACGTCGAGGTCGACGGCGGGAGCGTGCAGGTTGGAGACGAGCTGGGTGACCGTCGCGGCGCCGGAGAGCACGACACCGGCCCACGGCCGGCACAGGATCCAGGCCAGGGCCACCGCGTCGCAGCCGAGGCCGGTCTCCTCGGCGACGGCCCGGAGCATCTCCGGGGCGTGCGGCGCGGCCAGCCGGCCATTGGCCATGCCCTCCTTGACGATCACGGTGAGCCCGGCTTCGTGCGCCTCGGCGAGGGCGGAGGCCGCCGAGGTCTCGAGCACGTTGTACGTCGACTGGACGGTACGGAAGAGGGGCTCGCCGTCGGCGGTCAGCTGGAGGGCGGCGCGGATCGTGTCCGCCTGGGCGGGGCCGCTGGTGGAGAAGCCGATGGTCAGGCCCTGGGCGGCGGCCTCGGCGAGCCGGGTGTGGAGGTCCTTGTCGGTGAGGGCCGGGCTGTCCGGGGTCACCGAGTGGATCTGGTACAGGTCGAGCCGGTCGCCGAGCACGGCGTCGGTCTCGGCGCGCTGCCGCTCGTACGCGGCGAGGCTGTGGTCCTTGACCTCGTGCTGTTCGGCGTCGGTGGACCAGCCGGCGGTGTAGGTGTAGCCCCACTTGCTGCCGACGACCACGTCGTCGATGTCGGGGCGGGCGTTCAGCCAGTCGGCGAGGAATTCCTCCGAACGGCCGTAGGAGCGCGCCACGTCGAAGTAGCGCACGCCCTGGGCGTAGGCGGCGTCGAGGAGTTCGTGGGTGCGATTGCGCAGCGCGTCGGCGCTGCGGCTCTCTCCCAGGTCGCGTTCTCGGTCGAGGTTGATGTAGCCGGGGCGGCCGACGGCGGCGAGACCGAGTCCGATGTGGCAGGTGGGGGTTGTTGCTGTTGCCAGGCGGGCGAAGGGCATCGCGGGCTCCGTTCGGTCGGATCCGGTACGGCTTCCGACCAACGTATCCCCGCGACGACCTCAGGGTCCGCCTAAGGACTCGGGTCGCGCGGTGCAGTCGCGAGCGCGGGTGCGCTGTGGTTGCCCGCGCAGTTCCCCGCGCCCCTTCAGGGGCGCCTCACATCAGCGCTTCTTTGCGTCCGCCCATTCGTGCTGGGCCGCCACGTTCGCCTTCACCTCGGCAAGCTGGATCGCGACCGCGCTGGGTGCCGTACCTCCCCGGCCGTTGCGGGAGGCGAGGGCGCCCGGGACGTTGAGGACGGACCGGACCTCGGGGGTGAGGTGGGCGGAGATCTTCGCGAACTGTTCGTCCGTCAGGTCGTCCAGTTCCTTGCCCTCGGCCTCGGCGGCCTTGACGCACTCCCCCGCGACCTCGTGGGCCACGCGGAACGGCACGCCCTGCTTGACCAGCCACTCGGCGATGTCGGTGGCGAGCGAGAAGCCGGCCGGGGCCAGTTCCTCCATGCGCTCGCGGTTGACCGTGAGGGTGGCGATCATGCCGGTGAAGGCGGGGAGCAGGACCTCCAGCTGGTCGCAGGAGTCGAAGACCGGCTCCTTGTCCTCCTGAAGGTCGCGGTTGTAGGCGAGGGGCAGGGCCTTCAACGTCGCCATCAGACCCGTCAGGTTGCCGATCAGGCGGCCGCTCTTGCCGCGCGCCAGCTCCGCGATGTCCGGGTTCTTCTTCTGCGGCATGATCGACGAGCCCGTGGAGAACGCGTCGTGCAGGGTGACGAAGGAGAACTCCTTCGTGTTCCAGATGATGATCTCCTCGGCGATCCGGGAGAGGTTCACGCCGATCATCGCGGTGATGAAGGCGAACTCGGCGACGAAGTCGCGCGAGGCCGTGCCGTCGATGGAGTTGCCGACGCTGCCGTGCTCGAAGCCGAGGTCCTGGGCGACCGCCTCCGGGTCCAGGCCGAGGCTGCTGCCCGCGAGAGCGCCTGAGCCGTACGGCGACACCGCCGTGCGCTCGTCCCACTGGCGCAGCCGCTCGGCGTCCCGGGACAGGGACTGGACGTGGGCGAGGACGTGGTGGGCGAAGAGGACCGGCTGGGCGTGCTGGAGGTGGGTGCGGCCGGGCATCGCGACGTCCGGGTGGGCCTCGGCGAGGCCGATCAGGGCGTCCTGGAGGTCGGCGATGAGGCCGCCGATGGTCCGGGCGTGGTCGCGCAGGTACATCCGGAAGAGGGTGGCGACCTGGTCGTTGCGGGAGCGGCCGGCGCGCAGCTTGCCGCCGAGGTCGGGGCCGAGGCGCTCCAGCAGGCCGCGCTCCAGGGCGGTGTGCACGTCCTCGTCGGCGATGGTGCCCACGAAGGCGCCGGACGCGACGTCGGCCTCCAGCTGGTCGAGCCCGGCGATCATGCGCTGCAGCTCGTCCTCGGTGAGGAGACCGGCCTGGTGCAGCACGCGCGCGTGGGCCCGCGAACCGGCGATGTCGTACGGCGCGAGCCGCCAGTCGAAGTGGACGGACGCGGACAGCTTCGCCAGGGCCTCGGCGGGGCCGTCGGCGAAACGGCCGCCCCAGAGCCGTACGTCACCGCTGTTGCTGCTCACTTGCGCTGCTCCTAGAGAAGTGGGTCGGTTACGCGAGGTGTGCGTCAGGCTATGCCTGCAGATCGCGCCGGGCGGCGATCTTCGAGGACAGGCTGTGGATGTCGATGAAGCCCTTGGCCGCGGACTGGTCGAACGTGTCGCCCGTGTCGTACGTCGCCAGGCTGAAGTCGTACAGGGACTCGGCCGAGCGGCGGCCGGTGACGACCGCGCGGCCGCCGTGCAGGGTCATCCGGATGTCGCCGGTCACGTGCTGGTTGGCCTCGTCGACGAAGCCGTCCAGGGCGCGCTTGAGCGGGGAGAACCACTGGCCGTCGTAGACGAGTTCGCCCCACCGCTGCTCGACCTGCCGCTTGTACCGGGCGAGCTCGCGCTCGACGGTGACGTTCTCCAGCTCCTGGTGCGCGGCGATCAGGGCGATCGCGCCCGGAGCCTCGTACACCTCGCGGGACTTGATGCCGACGAGGCGGTCCTCGACCATGTCGATCCGGCCGATGCCGTGGGCGCCGGCGCGCTCGTTGAGCTGCTGGATCGCCTGCAGGACGGTGACCGGCCCGCCGTCGATGGCGACCGGGACGCCCGCCTCGAAGGTGATGATCACCTCGTCGGCCTCGCGGGGCTCCGCCGGGTTGGCGGTGTACTCGTAGATGTCCTCGACCGGGGCGTTCCAGATGTCCTCCAGGAAGCCCGTCTCGACCGCCCGCCCGAAGACGTTCTGGTCGATGGAGTACGGGGACTTCCTGGTGGTGGCGATCGGGAGCTGCTTGGCCTCGCAGAAGGCGATCGCCCTGTCCCGGGTCATCGCGTAGTCGCGGACCGGGGCTATGCACTTCAGGTCGGGGGCGAGGGCGACGATGCCTGCCTCGAAGCGGACCTGGTCGTTGCCCTTGCCGGTGCAGCCGTGGGCGACGGTCGTGGCGCCGTGCTTCCGGGCGGCGGCGACCAGGTGCTTGACGATCGCCGGCCGGGAGAGGGCCGAGACCAGCGGGTAACGGTCCATGTAGAGCGCGTTGGCCTTGATCGCCGGGAGGCAGTACTCCTCGGCGAACTCGTCCTTGGCGTCGGCCACTTCGGCCTCCACGGCACCGCAGGCGAGGGCGCGTTTGCGGATGACGTCCAGGTCCTCGCCGCCCTGGCCGACGTCCACGGCGACGGCGATGACCTCGGCGCCCGTCTCCTCGGCGATCCAGCCGATGGCGACGGAGGTGTCCAGACCGCCCGAATAGGCGAGTACGACGCGCTCGGTCACGGATTTCTCCTCACACTGCACTTGCTGTCATGCATGAGTATGCAGAGGCCTGCATGATTCGTCAATGCGCGGGGTGCTTGACCGCGTGAAACCGCTTTCTCGTACTTCCCGCCGGCATCCGCATGCCCAGGGCTCTTCCGAAGTACAACAAGCGTCGCGTGGCGGTCGTCGGGGGCGCTGCCGCCGTGGCGCTGTCCGGCGCGGTGATCGCCGGCTCGCTCTCGCGGGCACCCCGCCAGGAGCGGCGGCGCGGCGCAGGCCCGGACCCTGGCGAGCCCCGGCACCATCAGCTGCCCGGACGTCCCCTCCGAGCGCCCGGCCGTCCCCGCCTCCGCCAAGGCAGAGGTCGACCGCAACCCCACCCTCCTCCAGACCCAGATCCAAGAAGCCAACAAGCGTTCGCAAACCACCGTGGGTCAAGGCGGACCCCGCTTCGCCGACAACGCCATCCTCGGACCCCTCAAGGACAAGCGGATCTCCACCATCGACCGCATCGCCATCGCCATCGGCCGCACCACCACCAAGCCCACCGGACTCGACGCCCTGGCCGCCTGCACGCTCACGAAGTGAGGTAGCGGGCAGCGTGGCCGTCCCGACCAGCGCCGGCCGGGGCGGCCACGGTGGGTCCGGGAGCGTGCGCCCGGAAGTGTGCGTCCGGATGGGGCCTCTGCGGCGAAATCCTTAGACAGGCGAAGGGGTTGCGCCGATAATCGTTAGACATGGGAAAGACCTATGAGCGCATCGACGGCAGGCTCCGGACGTTCATCGAGGAGCAACCCCTCTTCTTCACCGCGACCGCACCGCTGTCCGGCGACGGCACGGTCAACCTGTCCCCCAAGGGCCTCAAGGGCTCCTTCGTTGTGCTCGACGAACTGACCGTGGCCTACCTGGACTTCGCCGGGTCCAACGCCGAGACCATCGCGCACCTCAGGGAGAACGGCCGGATCACCCTGATGTGGTGCGCCTTCCAGGGCCCGCCGAACATCGTGCGCGTGCACGGCCGGGGCGAGCCGGTCTTCCGGGACGACCCGCGCTTCAAGGAGCTCCTCACCCATTTCCCGGACATCGATCCGAGTGTGCACGGGCTGCGCGCGGTCATCGTCGTACACGCCGAACTAGTCCGGGACACCTGTGGGTACGCCGTCCCCCACATGGCGTACGAGAGCGACCGCGACCTGCACGGGAAGCGTTTCGGGCGGGAGGACGACGTCTCGCTGAACGCGTACTTCGAGAAGAAGGAGCATGTCGCGACGAGCCTGGACGGACTACCCGGGCTGCCGTTGCCGCTTCCGCCGTCTACCGTCTGAGCCATGCGCCCCGGTGTCGTGCTCGCCCTCATGTCCGCATCCTCGCTCGCCCTGCTCGGCTTCACACCGGGTCCCGAGTCCGCGCCGCTGCCCACACGCATGGCCGACACCGGCGGCGGCAGCCAGCTGATCACCGCTCAGGCACCGGGCACCGGCTCGACATCGGGGACGGTCACCTGGTGGGACCTGCGGGACGGGCAGTGGGTGCGGGCCGGTTCGGCACCGGCGCGGTTCGGGGCGAACGGGCTGGCGGAGGGGGCCTCGCGGCAGCAGGGGACGAACACGACACCGACCGGCCTGTACGGCCTTCCCTTCGGCTTCGGGATCAAGGCCGCGCCGAGCGGGACGAGCATCGAGTACCGGCCGGTGAAGGAGAGTTCCTGGTGGTGCCAGGACAACGACTCTGCGGCGTACAACCGTTGGGTGGATCCGCTGCCCGCCGACTGCCGCGCCTCCGAGTCCGAGCACTTGGTCACCTACAGCACCCAGTACGCGTACGGGCTCCTCATCGGCTTCAACTACGACCGGCCGGTGCGGGGGCGCGGAGCCGGGATCTTCCTCCATGTGAACGGGCAGGCGGCGACGGCTGGGTGCGTGTCGGTGCCGGAGGACGCGATGCGGCGGATCCTCCAGTGGGCGAAGCCGGACCGGAAGCCGCACATGGCCATCGGGACGGTGGACGGAGCCACGGCCGTCACCCGGTACTGAAGGGCTCAGCTCGCCGGAAGCCGCACCGTGAACGTCGTGGAGCCCGGCCTGCTCTCCAGCCCCACGCTCCCCCCATGGGCCTCCACCACCGCCGCCACGATCGACAGGCCGAGGCCCGCGCCGGAGCCGGAGGTGCCGGTGGGGCGGCGGTGTTCGGCTCGGGTGAAGCGTTCGAAGACGCCGGGCTGGACCTCCTCGGGGACGCCGGGGCCGTCGTCGTGGACGGAGAGGACGGCCGCGTCGGTGCCGGCCTCCAGGGTGACCGTCACCTTCGTGTCAACGGGCGTGTGCAAACGTGCGTTGGCCAACAGGTTGGCCAACACCTGTTGAAGACGGTGGGCGTCGCCCGGGACCGTCACCGGGTCCTCGGACAGGTCCAGGGTCCATCGGTGGCCGGGACCGGTGGCGCGGGCGTCGGTGACCGCGTCCAGGACCAGGTGGGTGAGGTCGACCGGGCGGCGCTCCAGTGGGCGGCCCGCGTCCAGCCGGGCCAGCAGCAGCAGGTCGTCGACCATCTCGCCCATGCGGGCGGACTCGGCCGTGATGCGCTGCAGGGCACGGGTGACCTCCGGCGGTACCGGGCCGGGGTGCAGCAGGGCCAGCTCGGCGTGGCCGCGGACCGAGGCGACCGGGGTGCGCAGCTCGTGGCTGGCGTCGGCGGCGAAACGGCGCAGCCGCTCCTGGCTCGCGTGCCGTTTGGTCAGCGCGTCCTCGACATGGCCGAGCATGCGGTTGAAGGCCGCGGCGACCCGGCCGACCTCGGTGCCCGGGTCGGCGTCCGGGGCGCGCGGCGGCAGCGCGACCTCGCCGCTGGCCAGCGGGAGTTCACTGACCCGGGTGGCGGTGGCGGCGACCCGGCTGAGGGGGCGCAGGGACCAGCGGACCCAGAAGGCGCCGGCCACGCCGGTCACCACCAGGGCCAGCCCGAAGACGATCGCGGCGACCGCCTCCAGCCGGTGGACGGTGGCCTCGACCGGTTCCAGCGGCAGGCCGACGACCAGCACGTCCCCGTCCCGGCCGGCGGTGGCGACGACCCGGTAGTCGTGCAGGGCCGACAGCTCGACGGTGTGGGGCCGGCCGTCGGCCGGTACGCGGGCCAGCCGGGCGGCGTCCTGCGCGGTCAGGCCGACGGTCAGGTCGGCCGCCGGGTCGCCGGAGCGGATGAGGCCCTTGTTGGTGACCGTGCCGTTCAGCAGACGGGCGCCGAAGGTGCCGGTGGCCATCCGGCGGGTGTCGCCGTGCTCGTCCCCGTCGTGGTCGTCGGGCAGCTTGCCGTTGTGTTCGAGGCTCTCCGGGAACCGGGTGCCGACCTGGGCGAGCTGCTCGTCCAGGCGCTGGGTGAGGAAGCCGTTCAGCTCGACGACCGCCGTCAGGCCCAGGGCCGCGCAGCTCACCGCCAGCAACACCACCAGGCCGAAGATGAGGCGGGCGCGCAGGGTGCGGGGGCGGGGCAGACGGGACACCCGGGACAGACGTGACTCGCGGGGCACACGGGACCGGCGGGGCCAGGACAGGCGTAGCAGACGGCGCACGGCAGTGGAGCGGGAGAAGCGGCTCACTTGGTCACCGGTTTCAGTACATAGCCCGCCCCGCGCACCGTGTGGATCATGGGCTCACGGCCCGCGTCGACCTTCTTGCGCAGGTAGGAGATGTACAGCTCGACCACATGGGCCCGGCCGCCGAAGTCGTAGGACCAGACCCGGTCGAGGATCTGCGCCTTGCTGAGCACGCGGCGCGGGTTGCGCATGAGGAAGCGGAGGAGCTCGAACTCGGTGGGTGAGAGCTCGATCAGCTCGCCGGCCCGGGTGACCTCGCGGGCCTCCTCGTCCATCGCCAGGTCGCCCACGACCAGCCGTGGTCCCTCCTCCTGCTGCCTGGCCATGCCCGCCCGGCGCAGCAGGCCGCGCAGCCGGGCCACGACCTCCTCCAGACTGAAGGGCTTGGTGACGTAGTCGTCGCCGCCGGCCGTGATGCCCGCGATCCGGTCCTCGACCGCGTCCCGCGCCGTGAGGAAGAGCACACAGACGTCCGGCTTCACCTCGTGCAGCCGGCGCAGCACGGCGAAGCCGTCGGTGTCCGGGAGCATCACGTCCAGGACGACGGCGTCGGGCAGCAGCTCGCGCGCGGTGCTGAGCGCCATGGCGCCGTCCCCGGCGGCACGCACCTCCCAGCCCTCGTAGCGCAGGGCGCCGGTGAGCACCTCCGCGAGGTCGGGGTCGTCGTCGACGACAAGGACGCGCAGCGGGGTGCCGTCGGGTCGGGTGAGGGCCGGGCGGCCGGAACGGGTGGTGTTCATCGCGCTTTCCAGCATCACCCCTGCGGAGGGGTGCGAGGTACCGCCTCCGCTCTGAGTTTTCTCTGAGAGCGCTCACCCGTCCCCTGAACGCCGACTGAGAACCGCCTCTGAGTCTGCTGTGAAAAGGCCTGGTCATGGGCTCGCTCAGAGGTACCTCAGAGCTTTCCGCCGCACAGTGGCCCGTGACGACGGACGAAGGGACGGCAACTGATGACCACCGTGGGTATGCGGCGGGCGGCCCCGCCCGTGACCGCGCGGCGCTCCCCCGCGGGGCCCGTGCTGGCCGCGCTGTGGGCCGGAGCGGCGGCCGCGGTCGCGATCTGGTGGGCGGACACCGGGTCCGTGGTCGGTACGGCCGACTGGCTGACCGGCGCCGGGCGGATCGCCGGGCTGCTGTGCGGGTACGCCTGCGCGGTGCTGGTCGGTCTGATGGCGCGGGTGCCGCTGCTGGAGACGCGGATCGGCTCGGACCGGGTGGCGCGCTGGCACGCGATGGCCGGCCGGTACACGGTCTGCCTGCTGGTCGCGCACATCGTGCTGATCCTCTCCGGGTACGCCGCCCAGGACCGGGCCTCGCTCTGGCACGAGGCGGTGACCGTCGTCCTGGACTACCCGGACATGCTGAAGGCCACCGCCGGCACGGTGATCCTCTTCGCGGTCGGCATCACCTCGGCCCGGGCCGTGCGCCGCCGCACCAGCCACGAGTTCTGGTACTACGTCCACCTGCTGACGTACGCGGCCGTCTTCCTGGCCTTCTTCCACCAGCTGACGCTGGGGAACGAGTTCAACGGCAAGCCGGTCGCGACCGCCGTCTGGTACGCGCTGTACCTGGGCGTCGCGGCCCTGGTGCTGTGGTTCCGGATCCTCGCCCCGGTCCGCCTCAACCGGCGCCACCAACTGCGTGTGGACTCGGTTCACATGGAAGCACCCGGTGTGTACTCGGTCGTCGTACGCGGGCGGCACCTGGACGAGCTGGGCGCGCGGCCGGGGCAGTTCTTCCGCTGGCGCTTCCTCGGCGAGGGTCTGCGCTGGACGTCGACGCCGTACTCCCTGTCGGCCCCGCCGCGCCCGGATCTGATGCGCGTCACGGTCAAGGCGCTCGGCGACCACAGCGCGGCCGTCGCCCTGCTGCGGCCCGGCACCCGGGTGTGGGCGGAGGGCCCGTACGGCTCCATGACCGCCGACCGGGCCACCAGCCACCACTCACTGCTGATCGCGGCAGGCGTCGGCATCACCCCGCTGCGCACGCTGTTCGAGACGCTGCCCGGCGAGGTCACCCTTCTGTACCGGGCGCGCAGTGCGGAGGATCTGGCGCTCGGCGGCGAGCTGGAGGCGATCGCCCGCTGGCGCGACGCACAGGTGCTGTACGCCCTGAACGGTCCCCGGGGCGAGCGCCCGGCCATCACCGCGGAGTCGCTGCGCGCGACCTTCCCGGGCCTCGCCGGCCACGACGTCTATATCTGCGGGCCGCACGGCTTCGCGCAGGACGTGTACGAGGCGCTGCGGGCGGCCGGGGTGCCGGACCGCCGTATCCACCACGAGTCGTTCGAACTGTGAGAGCTGTGAGGCAGACCACGTGCATGCCCTGAAGAAGAACCGCCCGCTCCGCCGGATCGTGCTGGCCAGTGCCGCCACCGTCTCCGGGATGGTGCTGCTGCTGTCGCTCAAGCCGCACACGGGCCCCACGCTGGCCATGGCCGACACCAAGTCGCCGACCGTATCGAGCAGTTCGGCCCCGTCGAGCGGATCGAGCGGATCGTCGGGCGGATCGAGCGGCTCCTCCGGTGGCTCCGCCTCGGGTTCGAAGGTCAGCAAGACCGTCACCGGAGACACCGTCCAGACCCGCTGGGGCCCGGTCCAGGTGCGGGTGACGATCAAGAGCGGCAAGCTCACGGACGTGACGGCGGTGCAGTACCCCCAGGACAACCCGCGCGACCAGGAGATCAACAGCTACGCCCTGCCCCAGCTGCGGCGTGAGGCGCTGGCCGCGCAGAGCGCGGGCATCGACATGGTGTCGGGTGCCACGTACACCAGCACCGGCTACCAGCAGTCCCTGCAGTCCGCGCTGGACTCGGCGGGGCTGTGAGGCGGGGCCGCTGAACACTCGGCGCACGCGGCACGTATCTGTGGGCCAAGGGTCAAGTCCCCACGGAGGAACCGTGACCACCACGCTCGCAGGCGGACGTGCCGCCCGCCGACAGACGATGCGCCGCATCCGCCCGCGCCGCTCCCCGGCCGTACCGCTGCTGCTCGCCGTCTGGGCGGGCGCGGCGGCCGTGCTGTGGCTCTGGTGGCACAACACACCGTCCATCGCCGACGACACCGGCCGGATCCTCAACGCGGGCCGGATCACGGGCCTGTTGGCCGGCTATCTGATGGCGCTGGTCGTGCTGCAGATGGCGCGCGTACCGGCGCTGGAGCGGCGGGTCGGCTCGGACCGGGTGGCCCGCTGGCACGCGATGAGCGGCCGCTACACGCTCTGCCTGATCGTGGCGCACGTCTTCCTCACCATGTGGGGGTACGCGCGCCAGGCGGGCAAGTCGCTCGGCGACATCGTCCAGCAGACCGTCGACTCCATCGACCAGCTTCCCGATGTGGGCAAGGCGGCCATCGGCACGGGCCTGTTCGTGCTGATCGGGCTGACCTCGATCGGCGGTATCCGCCGCCGGATGCCGTACGACACCTGGTACCACGTGCATCTGATGACGTACGCGGCGGTGTTCCTGACGTTCTGGCACCAGATCACCACCGGCAACGACTTCGCGGTCGAGCCCATGGCGAAGACCTTCTGGTACGGCCTGTACGGCGTGGTCACCGCGCTCTTGATCTGGTACCGGATCCTCACCCCGATCCGGCTGAACCTCAAGCACCGGATGCGCGTGGAGGCGGTCATCGAGGAGACGCCGGGCATCGTGTCGGTGCTGATCGGCGGCCGCAAGCTGCACCGGATGGGCGCGGAGGCGGGCCAGTTCTTCCGCTGGCGGTTCCTCGCGCCGGGGATGCGCTACAGCTCGCACCCGTACTCGCTGTCGGCGGCGCCCCGCCCGGACATGCTGCGGATCACCGTCAAGGCGATCGGCGACCACAGCGCCCGGTTGCGCGAGCTGACGCCCGGCACCCGGGTGTGGGCGGAGGGCCCGTACGGGGCGATGACCGCCCAGCGCCGCAGCCGGGGCAAGGTGCTGCTGGTCGCGGGCGGGGTCGGCATCACCCCGATGCGGGCGCTGTTCGAGACGCTGCCCGGCGCGGCCGGTGACATCACCCTGCTCTACCGGGCCAACAGCACCCAGGACCTGGCGCTGTGGGACGAGCTGGCGAAGATCGCCGAGGAGCGGGGCGCCCGGCTGATGTACGCGGTGAACAGCCCCGACGGGGAGCGGCCGGACATCTCCGCGGAGAACCTCCAGCGGAAGATCCCGGACATCGACCGGCACGACGTTTTCATGTGCGGCCCGGCCGGGTTCGCGCAGTCGGTGTACGAGGCACTGCGCGGCGCGGGGGTCCCCGCCCGCCGCATCCATCACGAGTCGTTCGAGATGTGAGCGGGAGCTACGGACAGATGAGGAAGAGCCACCCCATTCGGCGGGTCGTGCTGGCCACCGCCGCCACCGTGTCCGGTGTCGTGCTGCTGCTGTCGCTGAAGCCGGCCTCCGATCCGGCCGCGGCGTCGGCGGCGGGCGCGGCCCCACAGGCGACGGCGGGCCAGCAGACACCGCAGGGCGGCACGCAGCCGGTCGGCGCGGCCGGTTCGGCCGGATCGACCGCCGGCACGGTGACCGGTGACGCCACGCAGACGCAGTACGGGACCGTGCAGGTACGGCTGACCGTCGCGGGCGGCAAGATCACCAAGGCCGAGGCGGTGCAGGCGCCCAAGGGCGGACTCAGCGACCAGAAGACCGCCCTGGCCGTCCCCAGGCTCAACCAGGAGGCCGTCGCGGCGCAGAGCGCGCAGATCGACGCGGTGTCCGGGGCGACGTACACGAGCAACGGCTACAAGAAGTCACTGCAGTCGGCGCTGGACAGGATGAAGACGTCCGCCGGGTCCTCGACGGGGACCTCGGCCGGCTCCTCCGGTTCCGGAGCCTCCGGCAGTTCCGGTACGGCACAGGCCCGCACGGTCACCGGTAAGGTCGCGCAGACGCAGTACGGCCCGGTGCAGGTGCGGATCACGGTCAGCGGTGGCAAGATCACCAAGGCCGAGGCCGTCCAGGCGCCCAAGGGCGGACTCAGCGACCAGAAGACGGCACTGGCCGTCCCCAGGCTCAACCAGGAGGCCGTCACGGCCGGGAACGCGAACATCGACGCCGTCTCCGGCGCCACCTACACCAGCACCGGCTACAAGCAGTCCCTGCAGTCGGCGCTCGACCAGGCCGGTGGCTGACCCGGTGACCGAGTCGGGCGATGCTCCCGCCGCGGTGCGTCATGCGGAGGAGGTCATGGGGACCGTCTTCTCCTTCGACGTCCGCGGCGGGGAACCCGGTGCGGTGCGCGAGGCTCTCGCCGAGGCCGTCGCCGGTCTGCACCGGGTCGACGCGGTGTTCAGCACCTACCGCGAGAACAGCGAGGTCTCGCGGCTGGCCCGGGGTGAGCTGACCGTGGCGGAGTGCGCGCCGGAGGTGGCCGAGGTGCTGGACCTCGCGGCCGAGGCGGAACGGGTGAGCGAGGGCTGGTTCAGCACCCGCTACCGGGGCTCGCTCGATCCCACCGGCATCGTCAAGGGCTGGGCCGCCGAACGGGCCGCGCGGCTGCTGGCGGGGGTGGCCGGGGTGCGCGGGGTGAGCGTCAACGGAGGCGGGGACGTCCAGCTCCTCGGCACGCCAGAGCCTGGGCGGCCGTGGCGCGTGGGGGTGGCGGATCCGCTGCGGCCGGGTGGTCTGGCGGCGGTGATCTCGACGGCGGGCGTGGCCGAGCTGTCGGTGGCGACCTCGGGTACGGCCGAGCGGGGCGCGCACATCGTGGATCCGCGCACCGGGAAGTCCGCGGTGTCGGACCTGGTGGCCGTCACGGTGATCGGTCCCCGTCTGACCTGGGTCGACTGCTGGGCCACGGCGGCCTTCGCGATGGGCTCCCGGGCGGGCCTGGCGTGGCTGGAGTCGCTGCCGGACGTGGAGGGGCTGCTGATCACCGCCGGCGACGAGGTGCGGTGCACCGGGGGACTGGCGGCGCGGCTCGGCTGACCACGGGCGAAGGCCCGTTCGCCGCACCGTCGGTGTCACGCTGTACGAGGTCGCGTGCGGTGACGTCCTTTTCGACTGCGGGGATCCCGCAGACGAGACCGACGAGACCGGCGACGGCGGCGACGGCGACGGCGCGGACGACTGGTACCCGCAGGCCGAGGAGGCGGCCCCGCCGATCGCGTCCCGGCGGCGGCTGCCGCCCGCGCTCGCCGGCGCGATCGACGCCTGTCTGCGAGCCGACCCGGCCGCGCGGCCGACGGTCGCGGAGCTGGCCGCGGCCCTGGAGGGGGACCTTGCCGCGGCGCCCCTGACGCGGGCCGGCCCAGCGTCGGCTACGACGGCTCCACGACGTGCCCCATCTCCAGGTGGGCCGTGGCGAGGACGGTGCCGCCGGGTGTCGTCAGCCGGGCGCCGGAGAGGGTCGAGAGGTCACCGGGCGCGGCCACACCCCACTCGCCGCGTCCGGCGGTCAGGGGGAAGGCGCCGACCCGGACGGTCGTGCCGTCGGAGTGCTGCAGGAGACAGGTGACCTTGCCGGTGTACGCGCCGCGGGGGCCGGCGGAATCGACGGACACGAAGATCCAGCCGGGGGTCCCTGGGTGGGCGTAGACCTCGCCGACCTTGCCGCCGCCGCTCGTGGCCGAGGTCATGTCGCCGACCAGCATGGGCTCGGACACCGAGGCGGGCGCCGTCGAGGCGACGACCTCCTCGATGGCGGTGCCGATCCCCCAGCCGGCGAAGCCGACGGCGACGGTGAGCGCGGTGGCGACGGCCGCGAGCCGCAGCCGGGCACGCCGGGCACGCCCGCGCAGCTTCCGGGACGCACGGCCGGACGCGCCCGCGGGAGCCTCGGGCGCCGAAGCCTGCTCGGCCAGCCTGCGCGCCACTCGGGTCTCGAACCCGGCCGGGGGCTCGCCGTCCGGCAGCAGGCCGATCAGCCGGTCGCCGACCAGGGTGAGCTGACGGACGTACTCCCGGCAGTCCGCGCACCGGTCCAGATGGGCGACCGCCTCGGCGCGCTCCCGGCCGGGCAGCACGCCCAGGGCCAGCTCGGCGCCGATCTCGCGCAGCTTGTCGCAGTTCGCGTCACTGGACATGGTCGCCTCGCTTCGGAGACGCGAGCGTGGTGCGCAGTTTCGCCATGGCTGCCCTGATCCGTGTCTTGGCGGTGCCCAGCGGGATGCGCTCCGCGTCGGCGATCTGCTGGGCCGTCATCCCGTAGATGCCCGCCATCACCAGGGCCCTTGCCTGTTCCCGGGGCAACCGCGCCACGGCGGCCCGCAGCTGGGAGGAGGCCTCGTCGGCCAGCGCCCACTGCTCGGGGGTCTCGGTGACGACGCCGATGACGGAGTCGAGGTCCTCGGGTGCCATCGGCTCGGTCCGCCGGGCCCGGACGGCGTCGACGGCGAGGTTGTGCGCGATGGTCGTCAGCCAGGTGCTGACCGAGCCGCGGCGCGAGTCGTAGATCTGGGCGTGCCGCCATGCGCGCTCGAACGTCAACTGAGCGACGTCCTCGGCGAGTTGCTTATCCCCGGTGACGGCCATGGCAACCCCGAAGACCCGGTGCTGAAACCTGCGTACGAAGATCACCGCCAGTTCCGGATCACCGGTGGCCAGCCCGGCCAGCAGGGCTTCGTCCGGGAGGCGGTCCACGGGGAACCGGAAACCCGACACACCCCTGTATACGGCCGACGGCCACCAGGGGATTGCCCGCCCACCTGCCCGCCCGCCGCGGAAGATCACACTGTCATTCTCCGCCCGCGGGCGGGGGGCCGCATGCGGGTTCAGTGCCCGTTCTGTGCCAGCCGCAGCAGGTGGTCCGCCAGGGCCTGGCCCCCGCTCGGGTCCCGGCTGATCAGCAGCAGCGTGTCGTCGCCGGCGATCGTGCCCAGGATGTCGTGCAGCTCCGCCTGGTCGATGGCCGAGGCGAGGAACTGGGCGGCCCCCGGCGGGGTGCGCAGGACGACGAGGTTGGCGGAGGCCTCCGCGGAGATCAGCAGCTCCTGGGACAGGCGCCGCATGCGCTCCTCCTTGGCCGACCCCCCCAACGGGGCACGGGGGGTGCGGAATCCGCCCTCGCTCGGCACCGCGTAGATCAGCTCGCCGTCGGTGTTGCGGATCTTCACCGCGTTCAGCTCGTCGAGGTCCCGGGAGAGCGTCGCCTGGGTGACGCTCAGCCCGTCGTCGGCGAGCAGCTTCGCCAGCTGACTCTGCGACCGCACCGGCTGCCGGTTGAGGATGTCCACGATCCGGCGGTGCCGCGCGGTACGTGTCTGCGGGACGGCCGGTCCGGTACCCGCCGCCTGCTCGTGGTCCTGCGCCTGGCTCATCGTCGTCCTATTCTTCGGATCGTCCGTCCCCATCCACTGGGTTCGCTGCGTCGAGGACGCCGGGCAGCACCTGCAGGAACGCTCCCACCTCGTCGTCGGTCAGGTTCAGCGGCGGCATGAGCCGTACGACGTCGGGGGCGGGGGCGTTCACCAGGAACCCGGCCTCCTGGGCCGCCTGCTGCACCTGTGGCGCGCGCGGCCCGGTGAGCACGATACCCAGGAGCAGGCCGGCACCCCGCACATAATCGATCAGCGGGTGGCCCAGCCCCTCGATTCCCTCGCGCAGCTTCTCGCCCTGCCGCTTGACGTTCTCCAGCAGGCCCTCGTGCGCGATGGTGTCGAGCACGGCCAGTCCGGCGGCGCAGGCGACCGGGCTGCCGCCGAAGGTCGTACCGTGCTGGCCCGGCTGGAGCAGTTCGGCGGCCCGGCCGAAGGCCACGGTGGCGCCGAGCGGCAGTCCGCCGCCGAGCTGCTTGGCGAGGGTGACGACATCGGGCAGGACGCCCTCGTGGGCCTGGTACTCGAACCAGGTCCCGGTGCGGCCGATGCCGGTCTGCACCTCGTCCAGCACCAGCAGGGCGCCGGTGGCGGCGGTGATCGCGCGGGCGGCCTTCAGATAGCCGGCCGGGGGCACCACCACCCCGTTCTCGCCCTGGACCGGCTCGATGATCACCAGAGCGGTCTCCTCGGTGACCGCCGCCGCGAGCGCCTGGGCGTCGCCGTAGGGCACGTGGGTGACCTCGCCGGGCAGCGGCAGGAAGGGGTCCTGCTTGGCAGGCTGGCCGGTGAGCGCGAGGGCGCCCATCGTACGGCCGTGGAAACCACCGGTGGTGGCGACCATGTGGGTGCGCCCGGTGAGCCGGCCGATCTTGAAGGCGGTCTCGTTGGCCTCGGCGCCGGAGTTGCAGAAGAAGACGCGGCCCTCCCGGCCGAAGAGCTGGAGCAGCCGTTCGGCGAGGGCGACGGTGGGCTCGGCCATGAAGAAGTTGGAGATGTGGCCGAGGGAGGCGATCTGCCTGCTGACGGCCTCGACGATCGCCGGGTGGGCGTGACCGAGGGCGTTGGTGGCGATGCCGCCGACGAAGTCGTGGTACTCCCGGCCCTCGGCGTCCCACACCTTGACGCCCTCGCCGCGCACGAGGGGCAGGCGGGGGGTGCCGTAGTTGTTCATGAGCGCGCCCTGCCAGCGCTGGGTCAGCTCCTGGTTGGCCTGGTGCCCCTGGTTGCCCTGGTTGCCCGTCACTGTGCGTCCCCCTCGAGCTCGTCGGGCACGACCATCGTGCCGATGCCTTCGTCGGTGAAGATCTCCAGCAGGATCGAGTGCTGGACCCGGCCGTCGATGACGCGGGCGGTGTGCACCCCGTTGCGCACGGCGTACAGGCAGCCCTCCATCTTCGGCACCATGCCGGAGCTCAACTCCGGCAGCAGCTTCTCCAGTTGGGAAGCGGTGAGGCGACTGATCACCTCGTCGGAGTTCGGCCAGTCCTCATAGAGGCCCTCGACGTCGGTGAGGACCATGAGGGTCTCGGCGCCCAGTGCCGCAGCGAGTGCCGCAGCCGCCGTATCAGCATTGACGTTGTAGACATGGTGGTCGTCCTGGGAGCGGGCGATCGACGACACGACCGGGATACGGCCGTCGGCGAGCAGCGCCTCGATGGCGCCCGTGTCGATCGCGGTGATCTCGCCGACCCGCCCGATGTCGACCAGTTCGCCGTCGATCTCGGGCTGGTGCCTGGTGGCGGTGATGGTGTGCGCGTCCTCGCCGGTCAGGCCGACGGCGAGCGGCCCGTGCTGGTTGAGCAGACCGACCAGCTCCCGCTGCACCTGCCCCGCCAGCACCATCCGTACGACGTCCATGGCGTCCTCGGTGGTGACGCGCAGGCCCGCCTTGAACTCGCTGACGATGCCGTGCCGGTCGAGGGCGGCGCTGATCTGAGGGCCGCCGCCGTGGACGACGACCGGCTTGAGGCCGGCGTGCCGCAGGAAGACGACGTCCTGCGCGAAGGCGGCCTTCAGTTCCTCGTTCACCATGGCGTTGCCGCCGAACTTGATGACGACGATCTTGCCGTGGTGCCGGGTCAGCCAGGGCAGCGCCTCGATGAGGATCTGGGCTTTCGGCAGGGCCGTGTGCTTGCGAGTGCTCATGACGAGTAGGCGCTGTTCTCGTGGACGTAGTCGGCGGTGAGGTCGTTGGTCCAGATCGTCGCGGTCTCGGCGCCCGCGGCCAGGTCGGCGACGATGTGCACCTCGCGGTAGCGCATGTCGACCTTCTCGCGGTCCTCGCCGACCGAACCGTTCTTGCACACCCACACGCCGTTGATGGCGACGCCCAGCCGGTCCGGCTCGAAGGCGGCCTCGGTGGTGCCGATCGCGGAGAGCACCCGGCCCCAGTTGGGGTCCTCGCCGTGGATCGCGCACTTGAGGAGGTTGTTGCGGGCGATGGAGCGGCCCACCTCGACGGCGTCCGCCTCGCTCGCCGCGTTGACCACCTCCACCTTGATGTCCTTGCTGGCGCCCTCGGCGTCCCGGATGAGCTGCTGCCCGAGGTCGTCGCACACCTGCCGTACGGCGTCGGCGAACTCCTCGAACTCCGGGGTGATGCCGGAGGCGCCGGAGGCGAGCAGCAGGACGGTGTCGTTGGTGGACATGCAGCCGTCGGAGTCGACACGGTCGAAGGTGACCTTCGTGGCCGCGCGCAGCGCCCGGTCCAGTGCGTCGCTGTCCAACTCCGCGTCCGTGGTGAGGACGACCAGCATGGTGGCGAGGCCGGGGGCGAGCATGCCGGCGCCCTTGGCCATGCCGCCAACGGTCCAGCCCTCCTTGGTGACGACGGAGGTCTTGTGCACGGTGTCGGTGGTCTTGATCGCGATGGCGGCCTTCTCGCCCCCGTGCTCCGACAGCTGGTCGGCCGCCGTCTCGACACCCGGGAGCAGCTTGTCCATGGGCAGCAGGACGCCGATGAGCCCGGTGGAGCACACGGCGACCTCGATGGCGCCCCGGCCGAGCACCTCGGCCACCTTCTCGGCGGTCGCGTGGGTGTCCTGGAAGCCCTTGGGACCGGTGCAGGCGTTGGCGCCGCCGGAATTGAGGACGACGGCGGAGACCTGGCCGCTCTTGAGGACCTGCTCGGACCACAGCACCGGCGCGGCCTTCACACGGTTGGAGGTGAAGACGCCCGCGGCGGCACGGCGCGGCCCGTTGTTGACCACGAGGGCCAGGTCGGGGTTGCCGTTCTCCTTGATCCCGGCGGCGATCCCCGCCGCCGTGAATCCCTTGGCTGCCGTGACACTCACGGTGCGACTCCGATCGTGGAAAGCCCCATGGCCTCGGGAAGACCGAGGGCGATGTTCATGCTCTGGACGGCACCGCCGGCGGTGCCCTTGGTCAGGTTGTCGATGGCGCTGATCGCGATGATGCGGCCCACGCTCTCGTCGTACGCGACCTGCAGCTGAACGGCGTTGGAACCGTAGACGGACGCCGTCGCGGGCCACTGGCCCTCGGGGAGCAGATGGACGAAGGGCTCGTCGGCGTAGGCCTTCTCGTAGGCGGCGCGGACCGACTCCGCGGTGACACCCGCCTTCGCGGACGCGCTGCACGTGGCGAGGATCCCGCGCGGCATCGGCGCGAGCGTCGGCGTGAAGGAGACCGAGACCCGCTCCCCCGCCGCCCCGCTGAGGTTCTGGATCATCTCGGGGGTGTGCCGGTGGCCGCCGCCAACGCCGTACGGCGCCATGGAGCCCATGACCTCGCTGCCGAGCAGATGCGGCTTGGGTGCCTTGCCCGCGCCGGAGGTGCCGGACGCGGCGACGATCACCGCCTCGGGCTCGGCGATCTGGGCGGCGTAGGCCGGGAACAGGGCGAGGGTGACGGCGGTGGGGTAGCAACCGGGCACCGCGATGCGCTTGGCCCCCTCCAGCGCGGCGCGGGCGCCCGGAAGTTCGGGGAGGCCGTAGGGCCAGGTGCCGGCGTGCGCGGAGCCGTAGAACTTCTCCCAGTCGGCCGGGTCCTTCAGCCGGAAGTCGGCGCCCATGTCGACCACGAGGACATCGGGCCCGAGCTGCTCGGCGACGGCGGCGGACTGCCCGTGCGGCAGCGCGAGGAAGACGACATCATGCCGACGGCCCTGCCCGGCGAGCGCCTCGGCCGTGGTCTCGGTGAGCACGCGGTCGGCCAGGGGCGGCAGATGCGGCTGCAGCGCGCCGAGCCGCTGGCCGGCGTTGGAGTTTCCGGTCAGGGCACCGATCTCGACCTCGGGGTGCGCGAGGAGCAGGCGCAGGACCTCGCCGCCCGCGTATCCGCTCGCTCCGGCCACCGCCGCACGTACCGCCATGTCCATCCTCCTCGTGATGGCATGACTATACGTACTGCCGCAGTTTTATGCAACGAACTATGCGGGCGGCTGGGCGATCTGCCTGGGAAGCATCACCCAGCGGGACACGACGAAGGTGACCGGGATCGCCGCCGCCGAGGCGAGCAGCGGGGCGAAGCGACTCCCCGCGTGGAGGACGTCGACGACGACGTAGACGCCCGACGTCGTGACCAGGAAATTGGTGACGTTCGTCAGCGGGAACAGCAGGAATTTACGCCAGGTCGGCCGCGTCCGATAGGTGAAGCGCGCATTCAGGAAAAACGAGCCGACCATACTGATCACAAAGGCGATGACATGCGCGAAGAGATAGGGCAGCCAGTTCAGGAACAGCAGGTAAAGGCAGTAATAGGTGGCGGTGTTGATCACACCGACCGCGGCGAACGTGAGGATCTGTCGCTTCAAGGAATGAGGTCTTTCGTCCGTTCCACGTTGGTCGCCTTCACCAGGAAGTGCGGACGACCCTTCACCTCGTAGTAGATGCGGCCGGTGTACTCCCCGATCACTCCCAGCATGACCATCTGCACCCCCGCCAGGGCCGTCACGGCGGTGATGATGGTCACATAGCCCGGAGTCTGGACCCCGTTGATCAGCGCGGCGCCCACGATCCAGGCGGTGTAGAGGCCCGCGCACAGCAGCAGTCCCATGCCCAGCCAGAGGGCGGCGCGCAGCGGGCGGTTATTGAAGGACAGCAGTCCGTCGATGCCGTAGTTGAGCAGTCCACGCAGGTTCCAGGAGCTGTTGCCGGCCTCGCGCGCGGCGTTCTCGTACTCGAAGGTGGTGCTCGGGAAACCCACCCAGGCGAACAGGCCCTTGGAGAAGCGGTTGTACTCGGTGAGGGCCAGCACGGCGTCCACCACGCGGCGCGAGAGCAGCCGGAAGTCTCCGACGCCGTCGACGAGTTCGACGTCGACCAGGCGGTTGACGAGCCGGTAGTACAGGCGTGCGGTGAGGGTCCGGGCGAGACCGTCGCCGGTGCGGCTGCGCCGGGCGATGACCTGGTCGTGGCCCTCCTCGCGCAGCTGGATCATCCTCCGGATCAGTTCCGGCGGGTGCTGGAGGTCGGCGTCCATGACGATCACGGAGTCGCCGGAGGCGTGCCGCAGGCCGGCGAGCAGGGCGGCCTCCTTGCCGAAGTTGCGGCTGAAGGAGACATAGCGGACCCGTGCGTCAAGGTCGGCCAGGTGTTTCAGGACGGCGAGCGTACGGTCGCGGCTGCCGTCGTCGACGTACACGAACTCCATGTCGTGGCCGAGCGGCAGCAGTTCCTCGGCGACGCTCTGGATCTTCTCGTGGAAGCGTTCGAGGACGTCTTCCTCGTTGTAGCAGGGTGCGACGATCGATATCAGCATGGCGGATCCCCCCAGGGGCGCGGTCAGGGTGCGGTGGTCACGCGCTCGCGTGGTGGTGTGGTCGTGGGCGGCACGGGGGCGCGCCGACGGCGGACGGCGGTGAGGGCGGTGAGCACGGCGAGGGCCGCGAGCGAGACGAGGCCGACGATCGTGCCCAGCCGCCGGCCGGGTGGGTGGAAGCTGCAGGTCAGACTGGTCGAGCGGCCGTCGAGGCGGACGGCGATCAGGCCGTGGTAATCGCCGGCGGGCCTGGCCGCGCCGTCGCCGGTTGCGCAGCGCCAGCCGGCGATGCGGGGTGCGGCGACGACCGCGATCCCTTTGCTGCCGGCGGGCAGTCGGGCGTGGACGGTGCCGTCGGAGACGCTCACCTCGGTGGCGCCGGTGGCCTTCAGCCGGGCCGCTGCGGTGTGCAGCCGCGCCGTGTCCAGGCAGCCGACCGCGCCGGGCGGGACACGGCCGGGACGGTCCGGGGTCAGCTCGATCCGCACGCGCCCGGAGGCAGGGGTACGGCCGAGCGGTTCCATGGCGGCGCGGTTGCGGCCGTACTCGAACCGGAAGGGGACGTCGGTGCCGGAGCCCGCGAGCCGCGCGGTGCCGGAGAAGTGCGGGGCCCACAGGTTCACTTGTGTCCCGGCCGGACAGCGGGCGGTGATCGTCGGCCCGGTCATGGCGTTCCCTGAGCCCACGGAGCGGCTCTTCACCGGCTTTCCGAAGTCGTCGTACACGGCGACGCGGGGCACGGTGTAGACCCGGCTGCCGAGCAGCAGTTCCTGGTTTCGGTACGGCGAGGGGCCGAAGGGGGTGCCGTCGGGAGCGGTCCGCACGGTCACCAGGGGCGGCACCTCGCGCCGGGTCACGGTGATCGTCCCGGTGGTCCCGGGCAGCGCCCCCTGGTGCGGGTCCGGCGGGTTGTGCAACCGGGCGCCGACGGAGAAGACCACGTCGGTGACGGCGTTGTCCAGGCTCTGCACACTGCGGCCGCGCGAGGTCCAGCCGCCGCCGAGGGCGGTGAGGGTGCGGCTGAGGACGTCCGGGGTGAGGCTGCTGTAGTACTGGGCGCCCTGGCCGCCGACCAGCATCGGGTCGTTGCCGACCGTCTGGTCGCGGCCGGGGTCGGTGCGGTAGCGGGGCCAGCCGTCGGCCTCGGCGATCGCCGCCGCCTGCCGCCGCTGCCGCTGTCCCCAGGGCGCGTAGTCGTCCAGGTGCTTCAGGCGCAGCTTGGTGGCGACGGCGGAGGTGGCGGCGGTCTCGCCGATCTGTGCGCCGAGGAGGAGTACGACGGCCAGGCCGGCGAGTCGCGTGCGCGGCCCGGCGCGGCCGAGGAGGACGAGTCCGGTCAGGGTGCCCGTGACGGCGAGCAACAGCACCGGCCAGGTGTGCGGCCGCACGAGCGTGCTGCGGCTCGCGACGGCGGTGATCAGGACGAGCAGCGCGGTCGCGGCGCCGAGGGCCCGTCCGTCGGGAAGGCCGTACGACAGGGCGTGCCAGGCGGCGATGACCAGCAGTCCGCACAGGACGAAGGCCTGCCGGTAGGAGCTGCCCTGCGGGGTGGCGAAGGCGTGCCAGACCAGACTGGTGGGCGCCCACTGGAGCGACAGGGCGACCGCGAGTACGAGCGTGGTCCAGCCCGCGCGCACCGGGGCGGGGACCGCGCGGTGGAAGGGCAGGGCGAGGGCGAGCACCAGGGCGGTGATGCCGACGTAGAGGGCCGGGGAGCCGAAACCGTAGGTCGTGGGCAGGAGGCGGGCCAGCAGGTCCTCGCCGGGCACGGGGGTGAACTGCCGTACGCGGCCGGGGTAGGCGTACTTCGTACCGAAGTAGATCACCGTGACGAGCGGGGCGGCGAGGCCGACGCCGAGGGCGACGGTGAGGGTGGCGCGGCCGGCCGCCGCGAGGGCCTGCCGGCGCGGCGGGCGGGCGAGCAGCAGGCGCAGCAACAGGACCAGGGCGGCGCCGAGGGTGGCCATGTAGGCGGTGTAGAAGTTGGCGGTCCAGGCGAGCGCGACTACGGGGACGCCGAGGAGGCGCCGGCGACCCGCGGTCGCCCATTCGCCGACCAGGCACAGCAGCGGCAGGGCGATCAGCCCGTCGAGCCACATCGGGTTGTAGTCGGCGTCGGCCACGGTCCAGCCGCACAGCGCGTAGGAGGCGCCGAGCAGTCCGGCGGCCCACCAGCGCCCGGGCCGCAGGGTGAGCAGCAGCCAGGCCATGGCGGCCGCGGCGCAGGCGATCTTCAGGACCGTGACGACGTAGACGGCGAGGTCGATCCGGTCCCGTGGGAAGACGGCGACGAGCAGGGCGAAGGGGCTGCCGAGGTAGGTGCCGAGGTCGGGCAGGAAGCTAGAGCCGTACCCGGACTGCCAGTTGACCAGGAGGCCGCCGTCGGCGTGGCCGTGCAGCAGGTCCCACAGGTGGGCGTGGAAGGGCACGTACTGGTTGCCGAGGTCGTTGACGCTGCGGGTGCGCGGTCCGAAGGGGTAGCTGCGGGCGAGGACGTCACCCGCGCAGAACGCCGTGATGGCGACGGCCGCGGCGAGCAGGGCGGCGGCACGCCTCGGAGGGGATATCGGTGTCACACCCTGTTGCATTTTCCGGCGTTCCCCCACAAAGGTGTGCCCGTCTTTTTCGCCGACTTAGACGGTCCGTGTTTCGGGTTGGTTGTGCGCGTACCCAAAAGTGGCGCGCTGCCCTCCGAATACGGGAAACACCGCATGAATTTAATGACTTCCTGGAAAAGCTCTGATTTCCGGGAGGTGTTTTTAAGGTGAACTGGACGGACCGGTCTTGCGTGCGGCGTAGGCACGGGCGGCCCGGACCCGGTTGCCGCACTTGGTGGTGCACCAGCGGCGGGCGCCGTGGGAGCGCAGGAACCAACGGGCGCAGCCCTGGGCGGCGCACTCGGTGAGTTGGTCGGCGTCGGCGCCGGTGAGCAGCTCGGTGGCGTCCTCGGCGAGCAGCGAGAGCGCGGCGGCGGCCGGGTTTCCGGTGTCGGGGAGGTCCGCGCGGTGGGGGCCGTCGGCGGTCCAGGCGAGCCGGGGGGTGGCGGGCGCGGCGGCGAGCGCGGTGTTGAGGGTGTCGAGGGCGTCGGCGGGCGGGAGAGCCGCACGGACGCGGGCCTCGAAGAGGGTGCGCAGCGCCTCACGCAGGGTGCGCAGCCTGCCGGACTGCCTGCCGTTGATCACCACCCGGTCGGGCAGCAACTCGTGCCGGACGAGCCAGAGATGCGCGGCCTCGGTGTCGTCGAGCAGGTCGACCTGGCCGTGGCTGACGGTGAAGCGCGTGTTGACCAGCGCCAGCGAGAGATACCGGTCCTCGCCCGGGACCGGGAGCCGATGCAGGTAGACGGGGGCCTCGTGATGCACGGCCCTCATGGTAATCCTTGCGGTTCTCCGTGAGGAGGACTTAGCGTGTCTCACGGAGAACAATAGCGAAAACCGTGAGACAAGACCGTGAGAGGTGAGCCGTCGTGGCCTTCGACGTGCACGCGCTGCGCAAGGACTTCCCGATCCTGGAGCGGACCCTGGACGGCGGCGCCCCGCTCGTCTACCTGGACTCCGGCGCCACCACCCAGAAACCCCTGCAGGTGCTCGACGCCGAGCGGGACTTCTACCTGAACCGCAACGCGGCCGTGCACCGCGGCGCGCACCAGCTGGCGGGCGAGGCGACGGAGGCGTACGAGCAGGCCCGGCAGACCGTCGCCCGGTTCATCGGCGCCGCCGCCGACGAGGTGGTCTTCACCCGCAACACCACCGAGGGCATCAACCTGGTCGCCTACGCGCTGGGCAACGCCGGCCGGCTCGGTCCGGGCGACCGGATCGTGGTGACGGAGATGGAGCACCACGCGAACCTGGTCCCCTGGCAGCAGCTCGCGGAGCGGAGCGGGGCGAGCCTCGACTGGTTCGGGCTCACCGACGAGGGCCGGCTCGACCTGTCCCGAGCCGAGGAGCTGCTGGACGAGCGCACCAAGGTGCTCGCCCTCAGCCACCAGTCCAATGTGCTCGGCACGCTCAACCCGGTGCGCGAACTCGCCGGCCGCGCACATGCGTTCGGCACGCTGGTGGTCGTGGACGGCGCCCAGTCCGTGCCGCACCGCCCGGTCGACGTGACGGAACTGGGCGCGGACTTCCTCGCCTTCTCCGGGCACAAGATGCTCGGCCCGAACGGCGTCGGCGTGCTGTGGGGCCGCGCGGACCTGCTCGCCGGACTGCCGCCGTTCCTGACCGGCGGCTCGATGATCGAGATCGTGGAGATGGACCGCACCACGTTCCTGCCGCCGCCGCAGCGCTTCGAGGCGGGCGTGCCGATGACCTCGCAGGCGGTGGGGCTCGCTGCGGCGGTGGAGTACCTGGAGCGGCTCGGCATGGCGGAGGTGGCGGCGCACGAGGAGGCGCTCACCGCCCGCGCACTGGAGCTGCTCGCCGAGGTCCCGGGCGTCCGGATCGTCGGCCCCACCGAACTCACGGACCGGGGTTCGGCGGTCTCCTTCACGGTCGACGGCATCCACCCGCACGACGTGGGCCAGGTGCTGGACGAGCGGGGCGTGGCCGTCCGCGTCGGCCACCACTGCGCCCGCCCGATCGTGAAGCGGTACGGCATCCCGGCGACGACCCGGGCGAGCTTCTACGTCTACAACACGCCGGCCGAGGCGGACGCGCTGGTGGAGGGCGTGCGGGCGGCCCAGAAGTACTTCGGCGTCTGATCGCCGGACCGCGCTTGACCTGGAGCGCGCTCCAGGTTCTACCGTTCTTGGCATGACCAGCGGACAGCCCCTCCCTGAGGATCGGGAACCGTCGTTACCCATAGCCCAGGTCGCCGAGCGCACGGGTCTCTCGCACGACACCCTGCGGTACTACGAGAAGGCCGGCCTGATCGACCGGGTCGGCCGGACCACCGGCAACCAGCGCCGCTACCGGACGGCGGACCTGGCCTGGCTGGAGTTCCTGCTGCGGCTGCGCGAGACGGGCATGCCGATCGCCGAGATGCAGCGCTACGCGCGGCTGCGGGCGGAGGGGGACGGCACGCTCGCCGAGCGGCTGGCGATGCTCCGCGAGCACCGCGCCGCACTGGCCGACCGGATGCGGGCGCTGCGGCGCAACGCGTCCGCGCTGGACGACAAGATCGCACACTACGAAGGGCTGCTCCACGACGGGCGGCCGGGAACGGACCACCGGACATGAGCCAGAGCACCACCCGTGAAGAGCGCTTCGCCCACGGCCTGGAGGTCCTGAAGAAGGTCGACGGGGAGGCCGGGCAGCGCGTTGTGGACTCGCTCGCCGACATCAACCCGGAACTGGGGCACCAGATCGTCGCCTGGGCGTTCGGGGAGATCTACGACCGGCCCGGACTGGCCCCCCGCGACCGCCAGTTGGTCACCCTGGGCATGCTCACCGCGCTCGGCGGCTGCGAGGCCCAGTTGGACGTCCACGTGAACGCGGCACTGAACGTGGGCCTCACGCCCGAGCAGATCACGGAGGCGCTGCTGCACTCCGCCGTCTACTGCGGGATACCGAAGGCGTTGAACGCCACCTTCGCCGCGAAGAAGGTCTTCGCCGAGCGCGGACTGCTGCCGCTCGGACAGCAGCCCGCGGACGAGGTCCCGGCTACTTCTGCTTGATCACCTCTGCTTGGTCACCTCTGCTTGATACGGAGGAAGGTGATGGAGTTCGCCGGGAAGGTGTAGCTGAACTTGTCGGCGACTTGGGCGAAGGTGGACGTCCGCGGTGCGACCGCCGTGGACGTCTCACTGTTCACCGCGTCCGGTGCGGCGGCGAGCGTGGTCACCTTCGCCCGGGGCGGCGGCGGCCTCGGAGCCCACGGTGAGCCGCCCGGTGGTGCTGGTGCGGCTCGTGGTGAAGGTGGCCTTGTACTGGGCCCAGCCGCCCCTGCGCACGGCGATCCGGCGGGGGTCACCAGCTGTTCGAAATATCAGACACTGGTCATCACTTCGAACGCACGGTAAAGAGGCGGGGCGCGAGCACATCAATGGGGCGAACGCGGTCGGCCGTAGGCTCTCCTCATGGATCTGCAGCCCCGGTACTGGCCGGTCACCGACGTGCCGGCCTATCTGGCCGGCCGCTGGCGGGTCGAGCGCGGCGTGCGAGACCTGGCGAGCGGAGCGGAAGGGCACTTCTCAGGGGCGACCGTCTTCACCGCGCTGAAGGCCGGCGGCCTGCTCCACGAGGAGTCCGGCACCTTCACCTGGCAGGGCGTGGCGCGCCCCGCCACCCGCACGCTGCGCTTTCTGCCAGGGCCCGTGCCGGGCACGGCGGACGTGCGGTTCGCGGACGGGCGGCCCTTCCACGCGCTGGACCTGAGCTCGGGGCGGTACGTCGCCGAGCACCCGTGCGCGGCCGACCTCTACCAAGGCGAGTTCACCGTCCGGGACGCAGACCGCTGGCGCTCGGTGTGGCGGGTCGGCGGCCCGGCGAAGGATCTGGTGCTGACCACGGACTATGTGCGCGAGGGCTGAGCCGAGCCGGCCTCGAGGCGGAGGTTCCAGCGGCCCGCGCGGCCGGTGACGGTGGACGTGGACAGCGGGCGCACGTCGATGTTCCAGTACGTCGAGGGCGGTGCCTTCAGGGCGTAGACCAGGGCCGCGCGGATGACGGCGGGCTCGGCGACGGCGACGATCCGGCCCCCGTCCTCCGCCGGCCGGGTGTCCAGCCAGCCGCCGACCCGGGAGATGAAGGCCAGCAGGGACTCGCCGCCGTGAGGGGTGGCGCGCGGGTCGGCGAGCCAGGCGTCCACCGCGTCCGGCTCTCGGGCCATCGCCTCGCCCAGGGTCAGTCCACGCCAGCGGCCCATGTCGCAGTCCCGCAGCGCCAGCTGGGCCAGCGGGGCGTACCCCAGCGCGTCGCCGGTGGCCCGGCTGCGCGGGGTCGGCGAGCAGTACCGCAGGTCGGCGGCCCCCAGCGGCAGCAGATCCCCGGCGGCGCGTTGCACTTCGTCCCAGCCGGCCTGGTCCAGCGGCCGGTCGTCGTCGAAGCGCTCCGCGAGCAGCGGGGTGCTGCGCGCGGCGGCGACGAACGTCACCCTCAGTGCCATGCGGTGATGGTGAGCCGCAGGTGAGTGCAGGGTCAAGGGGTGCCGCCTGTGAGTTACGGCGGGTGTGCGGCGGCTCACCCGGACTCGAAGCGGTGGACCATCCACTGGTCGGGGCGGTCCAGCGAGCGGAAGCCCAGCTTCTCGTACACCCGGTGCGCGTCCTCCGTGGCGAGCAGGATCCGGCGCAGTCCGTACGGCTTCAGGTGGTCGCGGATGCGGCCGACGAAGGCCGTACCGACGCCCTTGCCGCGCACCGAGGGGTCCACGTACACATCGGCGAGCCAGGCGAACAGCGCCTGGTCGGTGACCACGCGCGCGTACGCCACCTGCTCCCCCGAGGCCCGCTCGTACACCCCGAAGTTCAGCGAGCCCGCCATCGCCCGCTGGTGTTTCTCGCGAGGCCGGCCGATCGCCCAGTAGGCGTCGGTCGACAGCCAGCCGTGGACCCGGTCGACGTCGACGCGGTCGGGGTCGGCGGAGAACTCGTAGCCGTCGGGGAGTTCTGGTGAGCTGTCCATGGCGTGATCCTCGCAGGTCAACGCGGCACCGGTCGAACGGCTTTCGGCGCGCCGCGCAGGCTCTGGAACACCTCGTCACAGGCCGCCCGCAGCCGCCGTACGCCCTCCGTGAGCTCCCCGGTGCCGGCGACCGCCGCGAAGCTCAGGCGGAGGTGGGCGGCGGGGGGTTCGGCGCTGAAGTAGGGGCGGCCGGGGGTGAGGGCGACGCCCGCGCGGAGGCCGGCCGCGGTGAGGGCTGACTCCTCGGTGCCGTCGGGCAGGCGCAGCCACAGGTGGTAGCCGCCGGACGGGACGTGCGGCAGGGCCAGTTCGGGCAGGTGCAGGGCGAGCGCGGTCGTCATGGCCTCGCGGCGGGCCTTCAGCTCGGCCGACAGCGCCCGCAGATGGCGGGGCCAGGCCGGGGAGCCGACCAGTTCGAGGGCGGCCTCCTGCAGCGGCCGGGGGACGAAGAAGCTGTCCACGACCTGGATGGCGCGCAGGCGTTCCAGCACCGGGCCACGCGCGGCCAGCGCACACACCCGGAAGCTGGGCGAGGTCGCCTTGGTCAGCGAGCCGACGTGCACGACCACGCCGTCCGGGTCGTCGGCGGCCAGTGGGCGGGGCAGCGGGCCCGCGTCGGCGTGCACCAGGCGCCGTACGAAGTCGTCCTCGACGACGAAGGCGCCGGCCTCACGGGCGATGCGCAGCACCTCGGCGCGCCGGCCGGGGGCCAGGACGGCGCCGGTGGGGTTCTGGAACAGGGGCTGGCAGACGAACACCCGGGCGCCGCTGGCCCGGAAGGCGTCGGCGAGCAGCTCGGGGCGCACTCCGTCGGGGTCGACGGGCACCGGGACCGGGCGCAGCCCGGCGGCGCGGGCGCAGGCCAGCATGCCGGGGTAGGTGGGCGACTCGACCAGGACGGGTTCGCCGGGCGGGGCGAGGGCGCGCAGGGCGGTGGCCAGGGCGGGCTGGCCGCCGGCCGCGATCAGCACCTCGGCCGCGGTGACGGCCCCGCCGATCTCGCGCGCGAACCACTCCCGCAGCTCCGGCAGGCCCTCCAGCGGCGGCCTCCCCCAGGCGCCCGGCCGCCGCCCGGCCCGGGCCAGGGCCGCCGCCATGGCCCGCTCGGGCTGCAGGGAGGGATGCAGATAGCCGCCGTTGAACTCCAGCACGCCGGGCGGCGGCGCGGCCAGCGAGACGGTGACCCCGGAGGCGTCCACCGTGCGCGGTACGAGCTCGGCGGCGCCGTCGGCGCTCAGCGCGACCTCCTGCCAGGAGGTGTCCCCGACGGGGGTCTCCGTCGTGCGCGGCCGGGCCCGGAAGGCGCCTGCCCCGGGCCGGGTGACCACCAGTCCCTCGGCGGCCAGCTGGGCGAGCGCGCGCGCGACGGTCACCGGGCTCACGTGGAACCGCTCGACCAGCTCCCGGCTCGACGGGAGCTTTCCACCGGGAGAGTAGCGGTCAAGGTCTCGTCGGAGCTGTTCTGCCAGTTCAGTGACGCTGTTACGCTGGTGCATGAGAACACAGAGTAGCGCTACTGCTCCGAGCCCGATAGCGGTCACCGCTCCCCGCGAGCGTCGCGGCCTCGGCACCGGTCTCGCCGCCCTCGGCGTCGCCTCCTTCTCCCTGACCTTCCCGGCCACCGCCTGGGGCCTGGAGGGCTTCGGCCCCTGGTCGCTGGTGGCCGTACGCAGCGTCCTCGCCGCGCTCGTCGCGGGCGGCTGCCTCCTGGTTCTCCGGGTGCGGCTGCCGGAGCGCCGGCATCTGCCGGGTCTCGCGGTCGTCGCCACCGGTGTCGTGCTCGGCTTCCCGATGCTGACGACCCTCGCCCTGCAGACCTCGACCACCGCGCACGCCGCCGTCGTGGTGGGGCTGCTGCCGCTGACCACCGCCGTGTTCTCGGCGCTGCGCATCGGCAGCCGCCCCTCGCGCCGGTTCTGGCTGGCCGCGCTGGCGGGGGCCGCGGCCGTGGTCGCCTTCACCGTCGGGCAGAGCGGCGGCGCGCTGACAGCAGCCGACGGCTATCTGTTCGCGGCCCTGCTGGTGTGCGCGGCCGGCTACACCGAGGGCGGCCGGCTGGCCCGGGTCATGCCGGGCTGGCAGGTGATCGGCTGGGCGCTCGTGCTGTGTCTGCCGCTGAGCGTGCCGGCCGCCGCGGTGGCGCTGACGTACGAGCCCGTCCAGCTCACCGGGCACGCCATCGCCGGTCTGCTGTGGGTGGCGCTGGGCTCGCAGTTCCTCGGCCTGGTCGTCTGGTACCGGGGGATGGCCGTCATCGGCATCCCCCGGGCCAGCCAGTTGCAGTTGGCTCAGCCGCTGCTCACACTGGTGTGGTCGGCGCTTCTGCTGGGCGAGCACTTCACGGCGGCCGCTCCGGTGACCGCCGTCGCCGTGCTCGTGTGCATCGCCGTCACACAGCGGTCGTGACCATGAGGAGGGCCTGCGAGATGCGTGCAGCCAAGGGTGACCACCTCGTCCAGCATGGCAGGGTGGTCGGCCAACACGACCAGGAAGCGGAAGTCCTCGAAGTGCTCGGGGACGAGGGCAACCCGCCCTACCGTGTCAAGTTCCAGGACGGACACCAGGCGATCCTGTCGCCCGGGCCCGACTGCCAGGTCAAGCACAAGGAAGAGCGACAGCGGTAGGTCACCGCCGCGGCTTCACCGCTCCTCCGTAGTGGTCGGTGATCACGCGTGTCATCGCCCCGATCGGATCGGCCGCCACGTCCGCGGCGGCGAAGAACACATGCCCGCGCACCTGCGGGTAGCCGGCGGCGAGGGTGAGGTGCCGGGACAGCTCGACCGGGTCCTGCCAGGCCGAGGGCTGCCCGGCGGCCCCCGCCCGGTACAGGGCCTCGCCGATGTAGAGGTGTGTCTTCGTGCCCTTCGCGACCGCCGCCCACCACTCGACCAGTTTCGCGTAGTCGGCGGCGGCGAAGCCGATGTGCCAGTACAGCTGCGGGACGATGTAGTCGATCCAGTGGCTGCGCACCCAGGTGCGGGTGTCCGCGTACAGGTCGTCGTACGTCTGCGCGCCCGCCTGGGTGTCCGAGCCGCGCGGGTCGGTCGAGGCGTTGCGCCACACCCCGAAGGGGCTGATCCCGAACCGGGTGCCGGGCCGGACTCTGCGGATGCCGGCGGCCATCTCCTTCACCAGCCTGTTGATGTTGTCCCGCCGCCAGGCGGCCCGGCTGGAGAAGTCGCCGCCGTAGCGGTCGTAGGCGTCATCGTCGTCGAAGGTCTGCCCCGCGACCGGGTACGGGTAGAAGTAGTCGTCGAAGTGGACGGCGTCGACCGGGTACCTGACGACCGCGTCGAGCATCGCCTGCTGGACGAAGGCGCGGACCTCGGGCAGGCCGGGGTTGTAGTAGAGCTTCCCGCCGTAGGGCACCGCCCAGTCGGGGTGCCTGCGGGCCGGGTGCGCGGCGGCGAGCCGGCTGCGGTCGGTGTGGTTCGCGATCCGGTACGGATTGAACCAGGCGTGCAGTTCCAGGCCCCGGGAGTGGGCCTCCTGCACCGCGGTGCCCAGCGGGTCCCAGCCGGGGCTGCGGCCCTGGGTGCCGGTGAGGTACTCCGACCAGGGCTCGTACGGAGAGGGCCACAGGGCGTCGGCGGTGGGCCGTACCTGGAAGATCACCGTGTTGAGCCGGTCACGGGCCGCCCGGTCGAGATGGGCGATCAGCTCCCGCCGCTGCGCGGTGGCCGTGAGCCCGGGCCGGGACGGCCAGTCCCGGTTGGACACGGTCGCGAGCCACACGCCCCGCATCTCGGCGGCCGCACGGGGCCGATGCCGCGCGGCCGCAGCCGCCCCCGGCGCTGCGACGGCCCGGGGCCAGCGATCCCCCGCGACCGCCGCGCCAGGCGCGTTGACCAGCGTCGACAGTGCCGCCAAGGCGAAGGTCCGCCGTGCCAGATGCCCCATGCGCACACCCCATACGCTCCGGATCCGTTCCGTCACGGATCGTTCCGCGCCCCAGGATGCCCCCACCCCGCCGATCGATCATCGATACTTGACGGTAACGTGCTCGATCGGAGCAGGCGCCGAACCCGGAGGTCCTGCCAGCGAGCCGGAGAACAGCGAAGGGGACGATGTGACCGACATCGAGCGCGTCGGAGTCGTGGGCTGCGGCCAGATGGGCGCGGGCATCGCCGAGGTGTGCGCCCGCGCGGGACTGGACGTGAAGGTCGCCGAGACCACCGGCGAGGCCCTGGAGATAGGCCGTACCCGGCTGTTCAACTCCCTGGCCAAGGCGGCCGAGCGCGGCAAGATCACCGAGGAGGAGCTGGACGCCACGCAGGCGCGGCTCACCTTCACCACGGACCTCGGCGAGTTCGCGGACCGCGACCTCGTGATCGAGGCGGTCGTGGAGAGCGAGCCGGTGAAGACGGAGATCTTCCAGGTCCTCGACCAGGTCGTGACCCGCCCGGACGCCATCCTCGCCTCCAACACCTCCTCGATCCCGCTGGTGAAGCTGGCGGTCGCCACCTCCCGCCCGGACCACGTGGTCGGCGTCCACTTCTTCAACCCGGCCCCGGTGCAGAAGCTGGTCGAGCTGATCCCGGCGCTCACCACCTCCGAGGGCACGCTCAGCCGCGCCCAGGTCTTCGCCGAGAAGGTGCTCGGCAAGCACGCCATCCGCGCCCAGGACCGCTCCGGCTTCGTGGTCAACGCGCTGCTCGTGCCCTACCTGCTGTCGGCGATCCGGATGTTCGAGTCGGGCATCGCGAGCCGCGAGGACATCGACAACGGCATGGAGATGGGCTGCGCCCACCCGATGGGCCCGCTGAAGCTCTCCGACCTGATCGGCCTGGACACCATCGTCTCCATCGCCAACTCGATGTACGCCGAGTACAAGGAGCCGCTGTACGCCGCTCCCCCGCTGCTCCAGCGCATGGTCGAGGCGGGCCGGCTGGGCCGCAAGACCGGCTCGGGCTTCTACACCTACGGCTGATCACACAGAGCTACTCCTCACGGGCCCGGCACCGCACTCGGTGCCGGGTCCATCTGTTTCACACACCGTGTGCGCGCCGGGCACGCATATGCCCCGCGCACACGCTCCCCACGCGCCCACCAGCAGAGTTCACTCTTCATGCCCACGCAACGGATGTGGCGGACCACATCCGGCTACAGAGAGGAATGAAACGTGACCACCGATTCCGATCATTCCGTGGTCCAGGAGGAACTCGCAGAGTTACGTCGCCGCCTCGACGTCGCGTACGCACGCGTCGAGGGAGGGCTGGCGCTGCTCAGTCACCGCACCAAGGAGACCGCCAAGGAAGTGGACGAGCTGAACTCCCGGATGGTCTCCATGGAACACGCGCGCTGGCCCCTGCCGTCGGTCGCCGCGCTCACGGCGCTGGGAGCGCTCGTCGTGACGGTCTGGCAGGCGCTGGCCCGCTAGGCACCGGGGCCACCAGGCACCGGAACCACTCGGGCCCGCTAGCCCTCGGCGAGCCTGAGGTGGTGCAGCAGGAGTAACGCGGCCGCCATGTTGGCGGCCGGGACCTCCCCACGGGCGATGAGGTCGGGAACGAGTTTGAGGGGGACCCATTCCCGGCGGTCCGACTCGAAGTCGTCCACGGGATGCCCGATGTACTCGCCCCGGTCGGACCAGTAGATGTGGTGCCGGGCGTCGGTGAGGCCGTTGGACGGCTCCACGCTCATGAGGTGGTGCAGGGGCCCCGGCCGCCAGCCGGTCTCCTCCTCCAGTTCCCTGGCGGCCGCGCTCGCCATGTCCTCGCCGTCCTCGACGACGCCCGCGGCCAGTTCCCAGCCCCAGCTGTCGGTGATGAAGCGGTGCCGCCACAGCAGCAGCACCTCGTTCGCCTCGTTGACCACGGTGGCCACGGCCACCGGCCGCAGCCGTATCAGGAAGTGGTCCAGGTGCCGGCCGTCCGGCAGCTCGACATCTGCGAGATTGACGCTGAACCAGCGGTTTGCATACACAGTTTGTTCGTTCTGCTTCGTCCACTGCACGGTTCTGCCACCTTCCGCCGAGTAAGTGGCAATATCGCAGCAGGGACTGTGCACCTACAGGGGGCCTACAGCGGTACGCGCAGTGCCCCGTCGATGAGTTCGGCGGCTTCGGCGGTGCCGGCCGAGCCACAGCGCGCCAGGTGTTCGCGTACCGCGCGGAGTCTGTCGCGCAGCCGCTGGGACTCCATCCCGCGTGCCTGCTCCGCCATCTGCACGGCGGTGACCACCGCCTTGTCGGCGTTGCCCTGGCGCAGTTCGATGGTGCTGAGCATGGCGAGCCGGTGCACCCGCCCCCGGTCGTGGGCCGGGTTGTCGACGGCCGCCGCCGCGTGCTCCCGGGCGGCGGCCAGCTCGCCGAGACTCAGCAGCGCCTCGGCCACCTGCACGTTGACCAGGCCCGGCTGGACATAGCCGGTCTCGTCGGGCTCGTATCCGCGCCGGATCCGCTCGGCCGCCGCCTCCGCGCGCCGGATGCAGGACAGGGCCCCCGCGGAGTCGCCGAGGTGGGCGTAGGCCTTGGCCTGCATCGCGTACAGGTCGGAGGCGAGCGCCGGGGTGATGTGCTTGCCGGCGGCCCGCAGCGCGGCCTCGGCGAAGGCGACGGCCTGCCGGTACTCGCGCATGAACAGCGACTGGTTGACCAGCAGCGCTATGACGTACGCGCCAAGTCCCCGGTCACCGCTGGCCTTTGCCAGCCGCAGCGCCTGGTGGAAGTAGCGCTGGGCGAGACCGTGGGCGTCGGAGTCGTACGCGCAGATGCCCGCGATCGCCACCAGCCCGCCCGTGGCGCGATGCAGTTGGCGTCCGGTGGCATCGGTGTAGCTGCCCCGCAGCAGCGGCGCCGCCTCGGCGTTGAGGAAGCCGACGATCCGGGTGCGGGTCGCGATGCCGCCGGCCTTGCGGTACATCTGCTCGTAGTGCGTCCGCGCGGCGCGCAGCATCTCGATGTCGGCCGGGGTGACCCGGTGCCGGCCGCCGCGGGAGACATCGACGTCCTCGGGCGGGTTCTCCCACTCCCACACCGGCATGACGGCCGGGGTCCCGGTGACGGCGGGGGCGCCCAGCACATGCGGCCGCTGCTGTTCGTCGGAGCGCCACAGGGCGGTCGCCCGCTCCACGAAGCCGCCCAGCGAGCCGGCGTGCGGGGTGCTGGGCTCGCCGGGCACGCCCAGACCGATGTCGTCGAGGGTGACGGGACGGCGGAGACGGGCGGCGAGCACCTCACAGATCAGGTCGGGGACCTGTCCGCGCGGTCTCTGGCCCTTCAACCAGCGTGCCACGGCGGTGTGTTCGTACCGGAGCGCGAGGCCGCGCCTGCGGCCCGCCTGATTGACGTGGGCGGCGAGACCGGCGTGCGAGATCCCCGCCTCGTCCAGGATCGCGTCGAGCAGAGTGTTGGGCTGCATGGGATGCCCCCCGAGTGGCCTGGTGCCGTTCAGCGTAGTGCGCTGCCGTTCACACGGGGTGTGAACGGAACACGTGCATCCGCGCTGTACACGCGCTGTCGCTGAGCGTGCTGTCCCGGTTGACTTAGGTGCCGGCCAAGCCGCCGGCTCCCCCTCGAAAAGCGGTGGCTTGGCCGGGCCGACTACTGAGGTGTTGCCAGCGGTGCGTTGTCGGCTGCGGGTGGCCCGTGGCCGGTCGCGCACGTCCCCGCGCCCCTGATGTCCACACCTCTTTTTCGATCGTTCCGCAGGACCAGAAGTGCTATGTCGTCCGTCGGGCGGCCGGTTGTGTGGTGCAGGAGGGCGGTGAGGACCGTACGCAGGACCCTCTGGGGGGACACCGGATGATCGCGTACGGCCTTGCGCAGCGCGTCCGGCAGCGAGAAGAAGCGGCCCCGGGTGTCCCGGGCGTCCTCCACACCGTCGGTGAAGAGGACCAGGGAGTCGCCGGGAAACAGCTGTCCGCAGGCGCGCGCTTCCAGGGCCGTCGGCAGTGGGAAGGGGCCCAGTGGCGGAAGCGGGTCGACGCGCGTCAACGGCTCGACTCTCGTGCCGCTGAGCAGATAGGGCCACGGGTGACCGCAGTTGAGGGCGCGCAGGTCACCCTCGCCGTCGATCTCCAGGAGCAGGACGGTGACGAACTCCTCGGCGACCGGGTGGTCGGGGGCCCGGCCGCCGTTCGCGGGGTGTTCGGCGCGGGCGCGTTCGCGCAGGTGCCGGGCGAGGGCGCGGTCCAACCGGCCCAGGACGCCGCCGAGTTCGGCCTCGTCGTGGGCGGCCTCACGGAAACTGCCGAGGACGGCGGCGACCGTGCCGAGGGCGGCGAGACCGTGCCCGCGTACGTCGCCCATCACCACCCGCACCCCGTGCTCGGTGGCGATCGCCTCGTACAGGTCGCCGCCGACGCTCGCGCCCCGGTCCGCGGACAGCTGGGCCGCGGCGACGTTCAGCCCGTCCAGGCGTGGCGGCAGGGGACGCAGTACGACGCTCTGCGCCGCCCGCGCCACCCGGCGGGCCTGCCGCAGCTCCCGCAGCAGCGCGCGGCGGACATGGGCTATCAGCCCGGTGCCGACGGCGAGGAAGACGGCGCTGGTGACGATGCGCGCGCCGAGCCCGGTCTGCTGGGCGAGCGGGCAGCCGAACTTGTAGGCGACCGCCGCGGCTCCCCAGACCGTGGGCAGTACGGCTCTCCGCGCGGTGGGTGCCCGTGCCTTGATGCGGATCATGCCTCTGGTCCCCCATGTGGGCCCTGACAGAGCAGACGGACCGACCCCGAAAGGCCGGTCCGATTCTGTCGAGGGCATGGCCCGGGAAGACCAGATCGTCGTCAGTTCCCACCCGAACGAGTGAGTCCGCGTCCGTCAACCCGCATTTATGCAGCTCGCCATGGGGGTGACCGGGTTCCCCGGCCCTCAGCCGACGGCCTTCCGCACGAGCTCGCCGATCCTCGCCTCGTCGGCGGCGGACAGCTCCTTCAGGGCGTAGGAGGCCGGCCACATGGTGCCCTCGTCGAGGTTCGCCCGGTCGCTGAAGCCGAAGGTGGCATAGCGCGACGTGAACTTCTCCGCGCTCTGGAAGAAGCAGACGACCTTGCCGTCCAGGGCGTACGCGGGCATCCCGTACCAGAGCTTCGGGGCGAGCCCGGGCGCGGCGGCCTTGACGACGGCGTGGAGCCGCTCGGCCATGACCCGGTCGGAGTCCCGCATCTCGGCGATCTTGGCGAGCACGGCGGCCTCCTCCTCGGCCGCCTTGGCGGCGCGCGACGCGCCGCGCGTGGCCGCCCTGACCTCCTTTGCCCGCTCCTTCATCGCCGCTCGCTCCTCGTCCGTGAATCCCTCGGACGTGGCGGCGGTGCTCCTGGCGGTCTGCTGCGTGGCCTTCACGGTGGATCTCCTTCGGTTGTCTCAGGGTCGGGCGGGGACGGTGGGTGTCAGCCCCACGCGCCGGCGATCTGGCGGGTGGTGGCGTTGAGCCGGTTGAACAGGTTGGTGACACCGATCATCAGGACGATCGCGGCCAGTTGCTTCTCGTCGTAGTAGGTGGCGGCCGTGTCCCAGACCTCGTCGCTCACCGCGTCGGGACGGTCGGCGAGCCGGGTCGCGGCCTCGGCCAGCGCGAGGGCCGCTCGCTCCTCGTCCGTGAAGTACGGCGCCTCCCGCCAGGCGGCGACCGTGGCCAGCCGCTCGTCGCTCACTCCGGCCTTGCGGGCCGTCTTGGCGCCGGCGTCGACGCAGGCGCTGCACCCGTTGATCTGGCTGACCCGCAGATGCACAAGCTCCAGCGTCTGCCCGTCCACTCCGCCGGAGTGCACGGCCTTGAAGAGCTGCTGGACGGGCTGCATGGCGTCGGACAGGACGACGGCGGGGTTCTGCATACGGGACTGCATCTCGGTCCGCTCCTCCACTGGTTCGCTTGTGGTCGGTGCCCCTGTCGTCGGGGCGTGACTCCATGACAGCCGCACCGGCCTGTCCGGGCCATGGCGATGGGACGCCGTGGGACAGCCGAAAGGGCCTTGACCAGCGGCGAATTGGCTGGGAAGACTTCAGCCGGAACGGGACGGAGACCGGGGGGACAGTGGACGGGCACACACGGACGACGACGACCGACCCGCAGGAGGAACTGGCGGCCCGGCTGCGCCTGCTGCAGGAGCTGTCCGGGCTCGGGGTGCGGGCCCTCGCGCGGGACACCGGCCTCAGCTCCTCCTCCCTGTCGCGGTACCTCAACGGGCAGACCGTGCCGCCCTGGCCCGCCGTGGTGGCCCTCTGCCGGCTCGTCAAGCGCGACCCCCGCCCCTTGCGTCCGGTGTGGGAACGGGCCTCGAACCCCTTGCCCGCGCCCCCGAAGAGCACCCGTCAGGGCCGCCCGCCGGCCCGCAACGACCTGCCGCGCGACGTGCCCGACTTCACCGGGCGCGAGGAGCGGCTCGCCGCCGTGCTGGCCGCCGTCGCGAGCCATCGGGCGGTCTCCGTCGACGGCATGGCGGGCGTCGGCAAGACCTGTCTGGCGGTGCACGCCGCGCATCGGCTCGCCGCCGACTTCCCGGACGCGCAGCTCTATGTGGACCTGCACGGGTTCACCGAGGGCCGGGCGCCGCTCGGCCCCGACGCCGCGCTGCGCATGCTGCTCGGCGCGCTCGACGTGCCGTCCGAGAAGGTCCCGCAGGACGGGCTGGAGCAACTGGCCGCCTGCTGGCGGTCGGAACTGGCCGGCCGGCGGGTCGTCGTGGTCCTCGACAACGCCGCCGACGCCGAGCAGGTGCGCCCGCTGCTGCCCGGTGCCGGTCCCTCCGTCGCCCTGGTCACGAGCCGCAACCGGCTGCTCGGACTGGACGAGGTGCCCCCGGTCTCGCTCGACGTGCTGAGCCCCGAGGAGAGCGCCCGACTGCTGGTCCGGGCCAGCGGCGACCCCGGCGGGCCCGAGGGCAGACTGGCCCGCGATCCCGGCTCCGCCGCCGAGGTGCTGCGGCTGTGCGGCCATCTGCCGCTGGCCCTGCGCCTGGCCGGGGCGCGGCTGCGGCACCGGCCGGGCTGGACCGTGGGCGTCCTCGCCGAACGGATGACGCAGGGCGCGGGCGAGTTCGACGCCGCGTTCAGCGCGGCGCTGGCGATGTCGGTACGGCAGCTGAACCGCTCCCAGGCCCGGCTGTTCCGGCTGCTGGGCCTGCTGCCCGGGGAGTCGTTCGACGAGTACGTGGTGGCGGCGCTGGCGGACGTGCCGCTGCACGGCGCCCGGACGATGCTGGAGGACCTGCTCGACGCGCACCTCGTCCAGCAGCCGACGGTGGGCCGCTACCGGCTGCACGACCTGGTGCACCAGCACGCGCGGCGGGCCGCGGTGGAACAGGACGCGGCGGCCGACCGGGAGCGCGCCCTCGGCCGGGTGCTCGACTACTACGTGCACGCGGCGGCGGCCGCCGACGCCGCGATGCCGTTCCTGTCACCCGGCCGGGCGCCCTCCGCCGGTCACCGCCCGGCCGAGCTGCCGGAGTTCCGGGACAAGCACGCGGCCTTCGCCTGGTTCGTCACGGAGTACGGCAACCTGATGGCGGCCTTCGAGACGGCGGCTGCCGTCGGGGCCGATGTGCATGTGTGCGAGCTGCCGCGCTTCCTGCGGGCCTACTTCGCGCGGCGCTGCGGCACCACGCATCTCAACGTCCTCTTCGAGCGGTCGCTGGCCGCCGCCGAGCGCCTGGACGATCCGGTACAACTGGCCGAGGCACACAGCGATCTGGGCTACGCACGCTACAACGGGGGCCGGACGGCCGAGGCCGCCGCGGCGTACGAGGCGGCCGGACTCCGGCTGTCCCAGGCGGGCGACGCCCGGGCGGAAGCCGAACTTGCCGTCCGCCGCGGCTACTTGAGCTGGGACGCGGGACAGGTCGAGGAGCCGCTCGAACTCTTCCGGCTGGCGGGGAAGCTGTACGAGCAGGCCGGCTGCCCGACGGGAGCGGCCCACGCGGCCGCGTCGGAGGCCTGGACGATGCTCCAGCTGGGACACCGTACAAAGGCGGCCCAGCGGGCCCGGGAGGTGCTGAATCTGCAGCCCACCGACCCCGCCTGGCCGCCCGGTCTCACGGCCCGGATCACACTCGGCCTGTCCATCGCCCCGGAGGACCCCGAGGAGGCGGCGGACCAACTGCGTCAGGCGCTGACGCTGGCCCGCGAGGACGGGCACCTCAACAACCAGGCGTGGTGCCTCAACTGCATGGGCGTGGCGCTGCGGCAGATGGGCCGGTACGAGGAGGCACTGGCCAGCCACCGGGAGGCCTTCGCGCTCCTGGACGAGCTGTTCGAGGAACACTGGAAGATCCATTTCCTCAACGGCTACGCCGAGACCTGCCGCCTCGCGGGCCTCCCGGAAGAGGCGCTACGGCTGCACCGCGAGGCCCTTGAGCTGGCCCGGAGGCTCGGCAACCAGCACGCGGAGGCGCTGGCGCAGGAGGGCATACGGGAACTCACCACTGGGGTTCACTGACAGCGCCCAGAAGGGACGCGGGGCTGTGTTCCATATGTGGCTCCGCCGCGTGGGCGCGGCCGGCCACGAAGAACCCGCAGCCGGCCGCGCACCGAACCCCTACGGCGACTAGCCCCGAAGCACAGCCCCGGTCCGCTCACCGGCAAGGGCAACCGCCGCATCCCGGGCGGCCGACGCCTCGTCGACCGTCAGCGTCCGGTCACCGGCCCGGAATCGCAGCGCATACGCCAGCGACTTCTTGCCCTCGCCCAGCTGCTCCGCGTTCTCGTACACGTCGAACAGCCGGATGGACTCGAGGAGTTCACCCGCACCCTCACGCAGCGCCGCCTCGACCTCCCCGGAGGGGATGGGCTTGTCGACCACGAGGGCGACATCCTGCGTGGCGACCGGGAACGTGGAGATGCTCGGCGCCTGCGGAGCGCCGTCGCCCACCGTCTCCAGGGCGTCCAGGTTCAGCTCCATCGCACAGGTGCGCTCGGGCAGCCCCAGGGCCTTCAGAACGCGCGGGTGCAGCTCTCCCGCGTGGCCGATGACCTGCTCCGCACCGTCGGCGACGACGACCAGCTCGGCACAGCGGCCGGGGTGCCAGGGGCCGTACTGGCCCTTGCGGACGGTCAGTTCGGCACCGGCTTCCCGGGCCACGGCGCGTCCGGCCTCCACCGCGTCCGCCCAGTCCGCCGGACGGCCCTTGCCCCACCAGCCGGCCTGCTCGTGGGCGCCGGTGAGGACGACGGCCACATGCCGCGGCTGCACGGGCAGCGCGGCGTTCAGCACGGCGATCTCCTCGTCGGTGGGACGCCGGTCGACGGGCAGGTGCGTGGCGACGCGCTGCTCCTCGCGGGGGTGGAACACCAGCCCGGTCTCGAACAGCGCCAGGTCGTGCGAGCCCCGGCCGTCGTTGCGCCGCAGCGCGCCGAGCAGGCCCGGCAGCAGCGTCGTACGCAGCGCGGGCTCCTCGTCGCTGAGCGGGTTGACCAGCTTGACGACACGGCGGGCCGGGTCGTCGGCCTCCAGGCCGAGCTGGTCGAAGACCTGCTCGCCGACGAAGGGGTAGTTCGGCGCCTCGACACAGCCCGCGCCGGCCAGCGCCCGCCCGACCCGGCGGTGCAGCCGCTGGCGGTGGGTCAGGCCACGGCCCGAGGGCAGCTTGGGCAGCGTGGAGGGCAGGTTCTCGTAGCCCTCCAGGCGGATGACCTCTTCGGCGAGGTCGTTCGGGTCGACCAGGTCGGGCCGCCAGGACGGGACGGTGACGGTCAGCTCGTCCTGCCCGTAGACGTCGCAGCCGACCTGCTGGAGGCGGCGGACGACCGTCTCACGGCCGTAGACCACACCCGCGACCTTGTCCGGGTGGTCGGCCGGGATGGTGATGGTGTGCGGCGCCGAGGGCGCGACGACCTCGGTGACGCCGGCCTCCGCCGTACCGCCCGCGAGCAGCACCAGCAGGTCCACCGTGCGCTGCGCGGCGGCCGCGGCGGCCTGCGGGTCGACACCGCGCTCGAAGCGGCGGGACGCCTCGGACAGCAGCTTCTGGCGGCGGGACGTCCGGGCGATCGCGACGGCGTCGAAGTGGGCGGCCTCGATGACCACGTCGGTGGTCCCGTTCACCCCGTCCTCGGTGACCTCGTGGTCGGCGATCTCGGTGTTGGCGCCGCCCATCACACCGGCGAGGCCGATGGGGCCGCGGTCGTCGGTGATGACCAGGTCCTCGGCGTGCAGCTTGCGCTCGACGCCGTCGAGGGTGACGAGCTTCTCGCCCTCTTCGGCGCGGCGCACGCCGATGGTGCCCTGGACCAGCTTGCGGTCGTAGGCGTGCAGCGGCTGGCCCAGCTCCATCATCACGTAGTTCGTGACGTCGACGGCGAGCGAGATCGGGCGCATGCCGACCTTCTGCAGCCGGCGCTGGAGCCAGATCGGCGAGCGGGCCTCGGGGCGCAGACCGGTGACCGTGCGGGCGGTGAACCGGTCGCAGCCGAAGGGGTCGGAGACCTGGACCGGGTAGCCGTAGGCGTTCGGGGCCGGCACGTCGATCAGGGCCGGGTCGCGCAGCGGCAGGCCGTAGGCGATGGCGGCCTCGCGGGCGACGCCGCGGATGGACAGGCAGTCGCCGCGGTTGGCGGTGACGGCGATGTCCAGGACCTCGTCGACCAGCTCCAGCAGCTCGACGGCGTCCTTGCCGATCTCGGTCTCCGGCGGCAGCACGATGATGCCGTGGGTGCCGTCGTCGCCCATGTTCAGCTCGTCGCTGGAGCAGATCATGCCGCGGGAGACGCGGCCGTAGGTCTTGCGCTCGGCGATCCGGAAGTCGCCGGGCAGCACGGCGCCGGGCAGGGCCACGACGACCTTGTCGCCGACCGCGAAGTTGCGGGCACCGCAGATGATCTCCTGCGGCTCACCGGTGCCGTTGGCCTGGGCGACGTCGACGGTGCAGAAGCGGATCGGCTTCTTGAACTCCGTCAGCTCCTCGATCGTCAGGACCTGGCCGACGACGAGCGGGCCGGTGAGGTCGGCGCCGAGCTGTTCGACGGTCTCGACCTCCAGGCCGGCCGAAATGAGCTTGGCCTGGACGTCGCGGCCGGTCTCCGTGGCCGGCAGGTCGACGTACTCCCGCAGCCAAGAAAGCGGGACCCGCATCAGATCTCCATCCCGAACGGCCGGGTGAACCGGACGTCACCCTCGACCATGTCTCGCATGTCTTCGACGTTGTGGCGGAACATCAGCATCCGCTCGATGCCGAACCCGAAGGCGAAGCCGCTGTACCTCTCCGGGTCGACGCCGCAGGCGGTGAGCACCCGCGGGTTGACCATGCCGCAGCCGCCCAGCTCGATCCAGCCCTCGCTGGAGCAGGTGCGGCAGGGCCGGTCGGGGTTGCCGACGGACTCGCCCTTGCAGACGTAGCAGAGCATGTCCATCTCGGCGCTCGGCTCGGTGAAGGGGAAGAAGTTCGGCCGCAGCCGGGTCTTCATGCCCTCGCCGAACAGGGACTGGACCATGTGGTCCAGGGTGCCCTTGAGGTCGGCCATGGTCAGGCCCTCGTCCACGGCCAGCAGCTCGACCTGGCGGAACACCGGGGTGTGGGTGGCGTCCAGCTCGTCGGTGCGGTAGACGACGCCGGGGCAGATCACGTAGACCGGCAGCTCACGGTCGAGCAGCGAGCGGATCTGGACCGGCGAGGTGTGGGTGCGCAGCACCACACCGGACTCGGTGCCGCCGTCCGGGCCCTGCACGAAGAACGTGTCGGCCTCGCCGCGGGCCGGGTGGTCCGGGCCGATGTTCAGGGCGTCGAAGTTGAACCACTCCGCCTCGACCTGCGGGCCCTCGGCGACCTCGTAGCCCATGGCCACGAAGATGTCCTCGATGCGCTCCGAGAGCGTGGTCAGGGGGTGGCGGGCGCCGGCCGGGACGCGGTCGTACGGCAGCGTGACGTCGACGTCCTCCTCGACCAGCACGCGGGCGTCCCGCTCGGCCTCCAGCTCGGTCTGGCGGGCGGCGAGGGCCTTGTTCACGGCGCCGCGGGCCATGCCGACGCGTTTGCCGGCCTCGGCCTTGGCGTGCGGGGGCAGGGCGCCGATCTCGCGGTTGGCGAGGGCCAGCGGCGAGGCGGGGCCGGTGTGGGCGACCTTGGCCTCGTGGAGCGCGTCGAGGGAGTCCGCGGCGGCGAAGGCGGCGAGCGCCCCGTCCCGCATGCGCTCGATCTCTTCCGGTTTCAACGCCTCGACCTCTACAGGGTCGTACGACTTATTCGGTGCCGACATCTCTTCCCGTGCTTCCGATTGGCTGGCGGATGGTCCCCGTGACCGGTTGGTGGGCCGTGTGAAGGACACAAAGGTGCCAAAGGCCGAGTCTAACGGGGTGGAGATAGACGAATGGCCCGTGGGCCGCTAGGCGAGATACGCCGGCGCGCCCACGGGCAACGTAAATCGGAACTCGGCGCCGCCGCCGGGGGCGCGGCCGACCGTGATGGTGCCGCCGTGGGCCTCGACGATGCCCTTGACGATGTACAGCCCGAGGCCGGTGCCGCCGCGCTTGCTGCCCCGCCAGAAGCGGGTGAAGACGCGGTTCATGGACTCCTCCGGGATGCCGGGACCCTCGTCGCTCACCGTGACCGACGTGCCGGTTTCCTCGCCCTCGCGCGGGGATGCGCAGGGCGTCACGTCCATGCTGACGGTTCCCTCGCCGTGCCGCACGGCATTTTCGATCAGGTTGCTGAGCACCTGGTCGATCTTGTCGGGGTCGGCCCACAGACCGGGCAGCGGCTGTTCGATGCGGAGCAGGAAGCGGTCGGCGGGCTGGCCGGCGGCGACGTAGGCCTGGATGTGCCGGGAGACGGCGGCCCCGATGTCGACGGGCTGCCGGCGCACCTCCAGCCGCCCGGAGTCGATCCGCGAGATGTCGAGCAGCTCGGCGATGAGCCGGGTGACCCGGTCGGCGTCGGCGTCGACGGTCTCCAGCATCAGCCGCTTCTGGTCGTCGGTGAAGCGTTCCCACTTGGCGAGGAGCGTGGCGGTGAAGCCCTTCACGGAGGTGAGGGGCGAGCGCAGTTCATGGGCGACCGTCGCTATCAGCTCGGCATGGCTGCGCTCGGTACGCCGGCGGGCCTCGGTGTCCCGCAGGGAGACGACGACCCGCTGGACGGGCCCCAGACGCCGCTCCCGCACATACCGGGCGGACACCAGCACCTCCCGCCCGCCGGGCAGCAACAGATTGCGCTCCGGCTGCCGCACCCGGATTGCGAGCCCTCCGTAGGGATCGGTGAGCTGCCACCAGCGGCGGCCCTCCAGATCCTCCAACGGCAGCGCCTTCTCCAGCGGCTGTCCGAGGGCGTCGGCGGCGTGTAGGGCGGTGATCCGTGCGGCGGCGGCGTTGAAGCAGACGACGCGGCCGTGCTCGTCGGCGACGACGAGGCCGTCGGGCAGCTGGTCGGGGTCGAGGCCGGAGCCGTGGTCAGCGTGCCGGGACGCGGGTGTACGCCGCGCGTCCCGCCCCTCCGGCGCGCTGCTCGTGCCGGCCACACTCATCCCCGTACCCCACCTCTCAGACGGCGCAGGGCCCCGAGCTGGTCACCCTACTAGCTCTGGGTGACGGAACGGCACCCTCCGGAGGCGCGCTGTGCACGGGCCGACGCGTAGAGACATACGGCGGCGGCGGTGGCGAGGTTCAGGCTCTCGGCCTTCCCGTGGATCGGCACGCGCACCACGGCGTCCGCGAGCGCGCGGGTCTCCTCCGGCAGCCCCCAGGCCTCGTTGCCGAACACCCACGCGGTCGGCCCGCCCATGGACCCCTTGTCCAGCTCCTCGTCCAGGTCACGGTCCCCCGCCCCGTCGGCGGCGAGGATGCGCACCCCGGCGTCCTTCAGCCCTTCGACGGCCCGCTCGACGGGCACGCCGACGGCGACGGGCAGGTGGAAGTGGGAGCCCACAGAGGCGCGTACGGCCTTGGGGTTGTACAGGTCGACGGAGGCGTCGGTGAGGACCACGGCCTCGGCGCCGGCGGCGTCGGCGCAGCGCAGCACGGTGCCGGCGTTGCCGGGGTCGCGCACATGGGCGAGCACGGCGACCAGCTGGGGCCGGGCGGCGAGGATCTCCTCGAAGGGCGTGTCCAGGAACCGGCACACCCCGACCAGCCCCTGCGGGGTGACGGTGGTCGATATGTCGGCGATGACGTCCTCGGACGCGAGATGCACCCGGGCGCCCGCGTCCCGCGCGGCCCCGATGATGTCGGCGTACCGCTCCGCGGCCTCGGCGGTGGCGAACAGCTCGACGAGGGTGGGCGTGCCGTCGACCCGATGCCCGGCCGCCTCCCGGACGGCCTGCGGCCCCTCCGCGAGAAACAGCCGGTCCTTACCCCGGAAGTTCCGCTTGGCGAGCCGCCGGGCGGCGGACACACGGGCGGAGCGGGGGGAGATCGGGTCGGGGCTGACGGGGGGCATCCTCTTGTTCACCTTCAAGATCTTCTCTTTGTGGCACCGCCCAGGTGTCGCGCCCCGAAGGGGTGCGGGGAACTGCGCGGGCGACCACGACCCACCCGCAGCCGAACGACGGCCGAGGGACCCCAACAACAGGACCCGCAAGCCGTAAAAGCCTGCGGGTCCAGTGAGCGTCGGCTCAAAGCCGGCGCAGCGTCACGCGGCCTTGGGCGCGTTGACGTCCGACGGCAGCGCCTTCTGCGCGACCTCGACGAGGGCGGCGAAAGCGCCCGCGTCGTTCACCGCCAGCTCGGCCAGGATCTTGCGGTCGACCTCGACGTTCGCGGCCTTCAGACCCTGGATGAAGCGGTTGTAGGTGATGCCGTTGGCGCGGGCAGCGGCGTTGATGCGCTGGATCCACAGCTGACGGAAGTCGCCCTTGCGCTTCTTGCGGTCGTTGTAGTTGTAGACCAGCGAGTGGGTGACCTGCTCCTTGGCCTTGCGGTAGAGGCGCGAACGCTGACCGCGGTAGCCGGAGGCCTGCTCGAGGATCGCCCGGCGCTTCTTGTGGGCGTTGACTGCCCGCTTGACGCGTGCCACTTGTTAACTCCTTGTAGCGGGGCCGTGGGGGGTACTCACACGACCCGGAAACGATTCGGTCCCGGTCCAGACGTACGGCGCTCAGACGGCGCCGCGGGTCACTTGCCGAGAAGCTTCTTGATCTTCGCGGCGTCGCCCGGGGCCATCTCGGCGTTGCCGGTGAGGCGACGCGTGACGCGGGACGACTTGTGCTCGAGCAGGTGGCGCTTGCCGGCGCGCTCGCGGAGCACCTTGCCGGAGCCGGTGATCTTGAAGCGCTTGCTGGCACCGCTGTGCGACTTGTTCTTCGGCATAGCGCCGTTATCTCCTCGTCGGTGGCGCTCCGGTGCCCGGTCGCGAAACCGGGCACGGTGGAGCGTCGCTGTTCTGTCGATTACATCCTCGGGGACCCTCGGGTCCCCCGGGATCACGCCTCGGCGGGCTCCTCGGCGGACGCCTCGGCCTCGGCAGGGTTCTGCGAACGCCCGGGGTTGGCCTTCGCCTCCGCCTTGCGGGCTTCCTGCGCCTGTCGGGCCTCGGCCATGGCCTCGGTCTTCTTCTTGTGCGGACCGAGGACCATGATCATGTTCCGGCCGTCCTGCTTCGGGTTCGACTCGACGAAACCGAGGTCCTGGACGTCCTCCGCGAGACGCTGCAACAGTCGGTAGCCCAGCTCGGGCCGGGACTGCTCGCGACCACGGAACATGATCGTGATCTTGACCTTGTCGCCCTGCTTGAGGAACCGTACGACGTGACCCTTCTTGGTGTCATAGTCGTGCGGGTCGATCTTCGGCCGGAGCTTCATCTCCTTGATGACCGTGTGCGCCTGGTTCTTGCGCGCCTCACGGGCCTTCATGGCCGACTCGTACTTGAACTTCCCGTAGTCCATGAGCTTGCACACGGGCGGACGGGCGTTCGCCGCGACCTCGACCAGGTCCAGGTCGTACTCCTGCGCAAGCTCCAGTGCCTTAGCGAGTGGGACGATGCCCACCTGCTCGCCACTGGGACCGACAAGTCGCACCTCGGGAACGCGAATCCGGTCGTTGATGCGGGGCTCGGCGCTGATGGATCCTCCTCGGTAGCACCACACGGTTGTCTGGCGGACAGCCGCGTATGTCTGTTCAGTAGACCTAACCGCGCCGAAGCAGAAAAAATGCCCCGGACGATCACAGGCGGGGCTCCAATGACTACCGGAGCACCGCCGCGGTGACCGCGGGGCGCACTTTCGGGCGACTCCATCGTCCGTACGGAACGATGGTGGCCGCCTGACCGGATGACCCGCCGTCCCGGGGGACGGTCAGGTGGGAGATCGGAGCCTCCACTTGTGGGCCGCACACATGCATGTTCGGCCGGTCGTCAACCAGGTTACCAGGATCGATTGACAAGGCCTAATCGAGAACCCGTAAGCGGGAACCGCTTATCGTGTGGGGCATGAGTGAGACCCCTCTTGAGAGCCCCGACTTCGACGCGATGACCCGCGACATCGCCGAGGTCCCCGCCGTCGAGGTGATCGTGACGGTCGCCGTCAACCTGATGAGCGCCGCCGCCGTGAAGCTCGGGCTGAGCGAGGAGGGCGAGAAGTACAAGGACCTGGACGAGGCCCGCAAGCTGATCACCGCGCTCGCCGGATTGCTGGACGCGGGCACGACCGAGATCAGCTCCTTCCACGCGGCGCCGCTGCGCGACGGCCTGAAGTCGCTGCAGCTGGCGTTCCGCGAGGCGTCGATCGTCCCGGACGAGCCGGGCCAGGGACCGGGCGAGAAGTACACCGGCCCGGTCTACGGCTAGCTATCCCTTCACGTACAGGGGCTCGCCCGGAGGCGTGGTCCCGGCCGGCAGCAGTGCCAGGTCGAGGCCGCGCACCAGGCGGGCCCTCAGTGTTTCGTCGGTGGCGAGCCGCTCGGCGACCGCGCGGGCGGCCTCGGCGGGCGGTGCGGCCGGGTCGAGGACGAGGGCGAGGGTGCCGTCGGCCCGTCCGGGCCCGAGGTGGGCGCGCAGCACGGCGGGCTCCGCCGCCACCGCCGTACGGACGGCCTCGATCACGGCCCGGTCGGCGAGCGGGTCGGTGCTGGTGCGGCCCTCGGCGAGGGCGAGCAGCGCCGGGCCGGTCAGCTCGAAGGGCACCGGTCCGGCGAGGTCCAGCACGACCGTGTCGGCCTTCTCGTGGGCGGCGGCCTGCAGCGCCTGGTGCAGGGGTACGGCGACCGGGCGGGCCCCGGGATCCCAGCGGGCGAGGGAGTCGGTGGAGGTGAAGGCGGGCAGGGCGGTGCGGTGGCCGGCCTTCAGGGTGGGTACGGCCATGTCGCTGGTCTTCTCGCGGCGCAGCCCGACCACCCGTCGCCCGCCACCCTTGTTCGACGCTTCGCGGCCCCCTTCACGGTCCTCCTCGACCTCACCGAGCACGGCGACGACCGGGACCAGCAGACGGGCAGTCTTCAGCGCTTCGAGGACGGGCCCGAGGGCGCTGTGGTCCTCGGCCCAGGCGGCGAGCGCGGCGCTCAGCCGGGGGTCGGCGGAGCCGTCGTCGTCGGAGAAGCCGGGGTCGGGAATGTTCTTGTTCGCCACGGTCACCGACCCTATAGGGGGGAAGCTGCTGCCCTTGTGCGGGGCCGGAAACAGTGCCGTCATCGCTTTCACAGGAATCTCAGTATTCGCTGACCTTGATCTCACGTCCGCCTAACGGGGCGCACAGTCCGCGCCCCGAGCATCGCGGGCATGGAGTCCTCCAGAGCCCGCCGTGGCCGTCGTGCGCGCCCATCCCGGCGCGGTCCGCTGCTGTCCGTCGCGCTCGCCGTGGTCGCCGTGGGCGGGGTGACGGCCGGGGGCACGGTGTATGTGAAGGCACGGGCGCACTCGGGGGCGGCGGCCGTATCGTCGGCGGCGACGCCCTCGGCCTCCCCCTCGGCCGGGGCGGGCGAGGAGGCCTCGGTGGAACCCGTGACGGAGCCGGCGGTGGACCGGGAGGCGCTGCTGGGCAAGGCGATGACGGCGGTGAGCGTGCCCTCGGGTGCGCGGGTGTCGGTGGCGGTGCTGGCGGTGGACTCCGGGGAGAGCGCCGCGTACGACGACGCGGTCTTCGACACGGCGAGCATCGTGAAGGTCGACGTCCTGGCCACACTGCTGCTCCAGGCGCAGGACGCGGGCCGGCAGCTGACGGCGGCCGAGAAGGCGTACGCCACGAAGATGATCGAGAACAGCGACAACGCGTCCGCGACGGCGCTGTGGCACACGATCGGGCGGGCGGGCGGCCTGGACGCGGCGAACAAGCGCTTCGGCCTGACCACGACCTCCGGCGGCGAGGGCGAGCTGTGGGGACTGACGCAGACCACGGCCGCAGACCAACTCGTCCTGCTCCAGCAGGTGTTCGGGGCGAACTCCAAGCTGAACGCGGCCTCCCGGACCTATGCGCAGGGGCTGATGGAGTCGGTGGAGGCAGATCAGCGGTGGGGGGTGTCGGCCGCCGCGGAGGGCAACTCCTGGGCACTGAAGAACGGCTGGCTGCCGCGCAGCACGACCGGGCTGTGGGACGTGAACAGCATCGGGCGGATCATGGTGGACGGCTCCGATTACCTGGTGGCGGTGCTGTCGAAGGGCACGCGGACACAGGCGAAGGGCATCGCGCTGGTGGAGGCGGCGGCGAAGGCGGCGGTGTCGGCGTTCGCCGGTAAGTGATCGGTGTGAACCGATAATTGACGTGGTTTCCGACCCCAAATGATCTAGCCTTTAAGGAACTTGACGATGAGCGGGCCGGACGATGGAGTCCTCTTTACTTTTCGATGTGCGCCTCGGGTCCGGCCACGGAAGGAGCGCGATGCCTCCCGTACGCCCAACTCGCCGTTCCCTCATAGCCGGTGGCCTCGGAGCCGCAGCCGCCCTCGCCGTTCCCTTGTCGGTGTCCGCACCGGCAGCGGCGGCCGATCTCGTCCCCATCCGCCTGGCCGGGCCGACCGGGCCCCTGCCGGTGGGTGCCGTGGAGCTGCACCTGGTCGACCCCTCGCGGACGGATCCCTGGTCGGGGCAGCCGCGCGAGGTGATGGTGACCGTGACGTACCCCGCCGTCGACGTCCATGACCGCAGGATGCTGCCCTGGCTGCCGGCGGGTGCCGAGCGTGCGCTGAAGGCCCGCTTCGGCGGCGCGGTGGACGGCTACGCGCTCCCCCAGACCCACAGCGCGGACCGCGCACCGGCCCGGCCGGGCCGCCGTCCGGTGCTGCTCCACTCGCCGGGCTACCGGTCGGACCGCACCTTCAACACGCTGCTCATCGAGGAACTGGCCTCCTGGGGCTATGTCGTGGCCGCGGTCGACCACCCCTACGACTCGAGCGAGGTGGAGTTCCCGGACGGCCGCGTGGTGGTCAACCGCCCCGACGACGCGAGCGACGAGGCCCGCACGGCCGCGGTCCTGGTGCGCGCCGCCGACCTGCGGTTCGTCCTCGACGCGCTGGCCGTGCTGGACCGGGGCGGCAACCCCGACGCCGAGCGGCGCCCGCTCCCGCGCGGGCTGCGCGGGACGCTGGACCTCACGCGGGTCGGCGCCTTCGGGCACTCCCGGGGCGGCGCCGCGTCGGCGCTCGTGATGTATCTGGACGAGCGGGTGCGGGCCGGCATCGACCTGGACGGCGCCCTGTACGGCCCGGTGGTCGAGCACGGTCTCGACCTGCCCTTCCTGCTGATGGACACGGCGATCCACGACGGGCTGAACCAGGACGGCTCCTGGCCGCCGTTCTGGCGGCACCTGCGTGACTGGCACCGCTGTCTGCGGCTCGCGGACGCGGACCACAACTCCTTCACCGACATCGTGGCCGTCGCCCCGCAGGTGCCCGAGCCGGTGCGGCAGCAGTTGCAGGCCGGCACGATCCCCGCCGACCGGGCGGTCGCGGCCGTCCGGGCGACCGTGCGGGCCTTCTTCGACCTCCAGCTGTGCGGCCGCCCGGACACCGGGCATCTGCTGCGGGGCGCGTCGCAGCGCTACCCGGAGATCCTGTACATCGCCGGTTAGCGGGCTGGCGCCCGGACGCCCTCAGACCCGCTGCCTGCGGCCCCGCCACAGCACCACGCCCGCCACCAGCAGGACCCCGCCGGTGCCGCCGGCCAGGGGGCCCGCCCAGTCGGCGGTCGAGGACGAGGCCTTGGGGGCGTCCGGACCTTCGCCGAAGTACTTCTTCCCGTACGACGCCGCCCGCAGGCTCTGCGACCTGAGCCGCTCGGCCGCCCGCAGCGCGGCCGCCGGGTCGATCATGCCGAAACCGCGGGAGTCGTCCCGGCCGCCGACCGGCGCGTTCCGGGCGGTGTCCTCCAGGAGCTTCTTGACCTGGGCCGGGCTCAGCTCGGGATGGGCGGCCTTGACCAGGGCCGCGGCGCCGGAGACGAAGGCGGAGGCGGCCGAAGTGCCCCAGCCCGCGTAGTACCTGTGGTCGGGGTCGGCGATGACCACGTCGACGCCGGGTGCGCTGACCGCGGCGTACCAGCGGCGGGTCGAGAAGGAGGCGCGGGTGCCGTAGCGGTCGACGGCGGTCGCGGCGATGACTCCGGGGTAGGCGGCGGGATAGGAGACATGGTCGCCCTTGTCTCCGCCGTTGCCCGCGGAGGCGACGACCACCACGCCCTTCTTCAGGGCGTACTGCACGGCCTCGTCCTCGCTGGGTTCGGGGTGCGCGGAGTTCGAGTCGTCGCCGAGGGAGAGGTTGATGACGTCGGCGCCGTGGTCGGCGGCCCAGCGGATGCCGTCGGCGAGGGCGCTGCCGCGGCTGGTGCGGGCCTTGGCGCGGGCGGGGTCGCCGTCCTCCAGGATCACGCGCACGGGCAGGATCTTCGCCTCCGGAGCGACGCCCATGACACCGGCGCCGTTGCCCGGACCGTGGCCGTGCCCGGCGATGATGCCGGCCATGGCGGTGCCGTGCCGGGCCCAGTCGCGGTCGCCCTGCTCGGCACCGAAGCCGATCATGTCCTTGGCGGGTAGGACGTTGCCGGCGAGGTCCGGATGGTCGGCCTCGACGCCGGTGTCCAGGACGGCGACGGTGACGCCGCGGCCCTTGGTGGTCCGCCAGGCCTCGTCCAGGTGCAGCGCGGACAGGCCCCACTGCTGGGCGCGTATGCCGTCCGCGTGGGCCGTGGTGGCCGGCGCCAGGGCGAGGGCGCCGGCCAGCAGCAGGCTCAGCGCCGCGCGGGCGGGTTCCACACGGTGGCGGACGCGTGCCGATTGCCTCGATCGCCTCATGAAGGATTCTCCGTGGCCGTGCCGATGCTCTGGCGCAGGCGCCGTTCGATGCGGTCGGCCAGTCCCTGCGCCTCGTTGCCGAGCCCGGCCTGGGCCGGTGCGGTGGTGGCGCCGGCGCTGACGGCGCCGGCGGCGGGCTGGGGCGAATCGACGCTGCGGCCGTCGGCCCAGCCGGAGACGGCGTAGGCGACGACGGGGGCGTCGGTGAGGACGGAGATGGTCCAGGAGGCGCGCTGCTTGTCGCCGAAGCCGGCCGCGGCGGTGCCCTTGGCCGCGTACGGCCGGGGCATCAGGTCGGCGCGCCGGTCCAGGCGCTCGGTGCGGAAGCGGTGGGCGAGCGCGGACATGGCGGCCGGGTCGGCCTTGGTGAACAGCAGGCCGACGGTGGTGACATAGCTCTGGGTGGCGTCGGTGTACGTGGCGCGCAGGAGTCGCTGGCAGCCGACCGGGGCGAGCACCTTCTGCAGCAGCGGGTCGAAGGCGTGCGCGCAGCCGGTGTCCGGGGCCACGGCGATCCTGGTCCAGGTGCGGTCGGCGCCGCCGGGTCCGGCGCCCGTGCCCTGCACAGTGAGCGGGAACAGCTGGTCGACGGGCACGTTGTGCCACAGCGCCCCGGCGGTGGCGAAGTGGTCGCCGGTGGCGTCGTCCCCGCCGTCGTCGGTGAGCCAACTCCCGGTCACCGCACCGCCGATGAGACCGAGACCGAGCACGAGACAGGCGGCAGCGGCAGCGGTACGGGGTCCCACCCGGTGCCAGGCCCGCTCGCTGAAGGCCTCGGGCTCCCCGAACGTCACGACGGGCCGCGCGGCCGCGGCGACGCTCCAGGACAGCGCGGGGTCCGGCCCGAAGGCACCGGCGGGTGGTGGCGGGCCGACGGGATGGGCGGGCGCCATCGGGCTCCACGCGGGCGCGGCCCGCCCGGCGGTGGGCGCGGCAGCGGACGTCGGGGCGGAGGCGGTACCGCGCTCGCCGGTGGACCCGGCGGCCGAACGACCGGGGACGGCCGCAGTACGACGCTCACCGTTCGTCCCGGCGGACGGACTTCCGGGAGCGGGGGCCGGGGCGGGCGCGGCACCAGGACGCGGTGCCTTCGGGGAGTCGGTGATCGGGCGGAGCCGGGCCGTCGTCTCCGACGCGGTGACGGGGCGGAGCCGGGCCGTCGTCTCCGACGCGGTGACGGGGCGGAGCCGGGCCGTCGTCTCGGCGGGGGTCTCCGCAGGGGCGTCAGGCTTCCCGGACTGCCGTCCGGGGCGGTGGGCGGAGCCCGCGGATCCGACCGCACCGGTCTCGTTCCGGCGCGCCTCGCGCCCCGTGCTGGGCGGGGCGTCGGGGAACCGGGCGGAGGCGGGCGGTGGCGGGGGGCTCACGGGCTCGCCGGCGGCGGGCACGACGGGGTGCGGTACGCCGGGCCGAGCCCCCTGCCCGGCACGAGCACCGGCGCCCCCGCGGGGAGCCTGGCCGTCACGCCCGGCGTCGGTGAAAGGGGAGCCGCTGCCCGCGGACCGACCAGCCGAAGGCGAGCCGTTGCCCGCGGACCCCGCGACCGCAGGCGAGGCGTCGCGCGCGGACCGCCAAGCCGAGGACGAGGCGCCGCCTGTGGACCGCCCGATCGAGGACGAGGCGTTGCCCGCGGACGCCGCGGCAGAAGGCGAGCCCTGACCCGCGAAGCCTCCGGCGGTTGCCCGCCCCTCACCTCCGGCTGTGCCGGCCGAAGACCCGCCTCCACGGGTGAAGCCCTCGGCCGGCGCGTGACCCTCGCTGGCGGCGGCCGCCGAAGAAGCGTCCTCCTCGCGCGCCCCAGCCCCGGTGGACGGGCGGCCGGCTCGCGGTGTGAAGACCGACGGCTCGTCGTCGGCGTCGGCGGGCGGGGTGGACGGGCGCGGTGGGGCCGAGGGGCGTGGGGGTATGGGAGCGTGGCGTGCCTCGGTGGTCATGCACCCCCCGTTTCCTCGTGCCCGGGCCGTCCTCACGTACGCGGGCCGCTGCGCTGCTCGGCCGCGCCCGGCGCGGAAGCTCCGTCCCGGGCACGCATACCCGTACGGCTGGACCGGCATCCCGGTTCAGGTGAAGCGGCCGGGCGCCTTCCGGCGTACGTGCGCGTCACTCTACGGGTTGTCCGGACCAGAATCAGAACCAGTCCGGAGCACCGGGGCATCTGCCCGGAACGTCCCCCTACCCTGCGGTAATCCTGTCTGGCAGGCTTCCGTCATGACTGCGCGCGCCGCCGACCGGGCCCGTTACGACCGGGCCACCGCCCATCTCGACGCCCCTCTCGCGATCGTGGACCTGGACGCCTTCGACGCCAACGCGGCCGACCTCGTCCGCCGGGCCGCCGGCAAGCCGGTCCGGGTCGCCAGCAAGTCGGTTCGCTGCCGGGCCCTGCTGGAGCGCGTCCTGGCCATGGACGGCTTCCAGGGCATCATGTCGTTCACCCTCGCCGAGTCGCTGTGGCTCGCCCGCTCCGGGTTCGACGACGTCCTGCTGGCCTATCCGTCCGCCGACCGCAGCGGTTTCGCGGAACTGGCCGCCGATCCCAAGCTCGCCGGTGCGGTGACCGTGATGGTGGACGATCCGGCGCACCTCGATCTCATCGACGCCGCCCGCGACGGCGGACGCGAAGTGGTACGTGTCTGCCTGGAGTTGGACACCTCGCTGAAGCTGCTCGGCGGCCGGGTCCGGGTCGGGGCGCGGCGTTCTCCGCTGCACTCCCCCGCCCAACTCACCGAGCTGGCCCGGTCGGTGGCCCGGCGCCCGGGCTTCCGGCTGGTCGGGATCATGGCGTATGAGGGGCACATCGCGGGCGTCGGGGACGCGGTGGCCGGGCGGCCGCTGAGGTCCCGGGCCATCCGGCTGATGCAGGCGACCGCCCGCCGGGAACTGGCCGAGCGGCGGGCCGCGGTGGTGCGCGCGGTGCGGGAGGTCGTGCCCGGCCTGGAGTTCGTCAACGGCGGCGGCACGGGCAGTGTGCAGCACACCGCCGCCGAGGACTCCGTGACCGAGATAGCGGCCGGTTCGGGGCTGTACGTGCCGCGCCTCTTCGACAACTACACGTCCTTCACCGGCCGTCCGGCCGCCCTCTTCGCCCAGCCCGTCGTACGCCGCCCGGGCGTCGGCGTCGTCACCGTGCTCGGCGGCGGCTACCCGGCCTCCGGCGCCGCCGGCCCCGACCGGCTGCCGGTGCCGTACCTGCCGGAGGGGCTGCAGTACGACCCCCAGGAAGGCCCCGGCGAGGTGCAGACCCCGCTGCTCGGCTCGCCCGCCGACGACCTGCTCATCGGCGACAAGGTGTGGTTCCGGCACGCCAAGGCGGGAGAGCTGTGCGAGCGGTTCGCGGCTCTGCACCTCGTCGAGGGCGACGAGGTGACAGCGACCGTGCCGACCTACCGGGGTGAGGGGCAGACGTTCCTCTGACGGCGCAGCGTCCTACAGGGGCGTGACGTACGCGCCCGCGATTCCGCCGTCCACCAGGAAGTCGGTGGCGTTGACGAAGGAGGAGTCGTCGCTGGCCAGGAAGGCGACGGCGGCGGCGATCTCCTCGGCCTCGGCGAACCGGCCGACCGGGATGTGCACGAGACGGCGCGCGGCCCGCTCGGGGTCCTTGGCGAACAGCTCCTGCAGGAGCGGGGTGTTGACCGGTCCCGGGCACAGGGCGTTCACGCGGATGCCCTCCCGCGCGAACTGCACACCCAGTTCCCGGGACATGGCCAGCACGCCGCCCTTGGACGCGGTGTAGGAGATCTGCGAGGTCGCCGCGCCCATCCGCGCCACGAAGGACGCGGTGTTGATGATGGAGCCCTTGCCCTGGCGCCGCATGTAGGGGATGGCGGCCTTGCAGCACAGGTAGACGGAGGTGAGGTTGACCTCCTGGACCCGCTTCCAGGCCTCCAGGCCGGTCTCCAGGATGGAGTCGTCGTCGGGCGGGGAGATGCCGGCGTTGTTGAAGGCGACGTCGACGCTGCCGTAGGTGTCGTAGGCCGTCTTGAACAGCACCTCGACCTGCTCGGGGTCGGTGACGTCGACCTTCACGAAGAGTCCGCCGACCTCGTCGGCGACGGCCTTGCCGCGGGCCTCGTCCACGTCCGCGCAGACCACGTGGGCGCCCTCGGAGGCGAGCCGGCGTGCGGTGGCGAGGCCGATGCCGCTGCCGGCTCCGGTCACGACGGCGGTACGGCCGACCAGGCGGCGGCAAACACTGTTGTCGGTCACTGTGCGGGGCCCTCCGTGCTGATGAAGACGTTCTTGGTTTCGGTGAAGGCGGTCAGGGCGTCGGGGCCCAGCTCACGGCCGAGGCCGGACTGCTTGAAGCCGCCGAACGGGGTCCAGTAGCGGACGCTGGAGTGGGAGTTGACGGACAGGTTGCCCGCGCGCACGGCCTGGGAGACGCGCAGGGCGCGGCCGAGGTCCCGGGTCCACAGGGAGCCGGAGAGGCCGTAGGGGGTGTCGTTGGCGAGGCGGATCGCGTCCTCCTCGTCGGTGAAGGGCAGCAGGACGGCGACGGGGCCGAAGATCTCCTCGCGGGCCGCCTGGCCGTCCGGCCGCTCCCCCGTCAGGACCGTCGGCGGGAACCAGAAGCCGGGGCCGTCGGGGGCGCTGCCGCACAGCGCCGGGGCGTCCTCGGGGACGTACGACCGTACGCGGTCGAGCTGCTGACGGGAGATCAGCGGGCCCATCTGGGTCTTCTCGTCGGCGGGGTCGCCCACGACGACGGAGGCGAGGGCGTCCGCGAGGAAGTCCCGGGCCTCCTCCAGCACCGGTTCCTGCACGAGGATGCGGGTGCGGGCGCAGCAGTCCTGGCCGGAGTTGTCCAGGAAGGAGAAGGGGTTCAGGGCGGCCTTGAGGTCGGCGTCGGCGAAGACGACGTTGGGGCTCTTGCCGCCGAGTTCGAGGGTGACCGGCTTGACGAGCCTCGCGCAGCGCTCCATGACCTCGCGGCCGGTGCGGGTGGACCCGGTGAACACGATCTTCGCCACGTCCGGGTGGTCGACCAGGGCGCGCCCGGCGGTTGGGCCGTAACCGGGCAGTACCTGGAACACGTGCTCGGGCAGGCCCGCCCCCAGGGCGAGTTCGGCGAGGCGGAGCGCGGTGAGCGGGGTGGTCTCGGCGGGCTTGAGGACGACCGCGTTGCCGGCCGCGAGCGCCGGGAAGGAGCCCCAGGCGGCGATCGGCATCGGGAAGTTCCAGGGGGCGATCACGCCGACGACACCCAGGGGCTCCTGGAAGGTGACGTTCCAGCCGCCGGGCACCGGGATCTGCTTGCCGAGGAGGCGTTCGGCCCCGCCGGCCGCGTACAGCAGCAGGTCGCGGGCGTTGCCGGCCTCCCAGCGGGCGTTGCCGACGGTGTGGCCTGCCTCGCGGACCTCCAGCTGGGCGAGTTCTTCGAGGTGCGCGTCGACGGTGTCGGCGAAGCGGCGCAGCAGCCGGGCCCGGTCGGCGGGGGCGAGGGCGGCCCATCCGGTCTGGGCGCGCGTGGCCCGTACGACGGCGGCGGCCACGTCCTCCTCGCTCGCGGCGGGGACGGTGGCGACGACCTCTTCGGTGGCGGGGTTGACGACGACGAGTTCGTGCGGGTCGGACACGTGATGACCTTTCACAGGCGTTGTCACAGGCGTTCGAAGGAGCGACGCAGCTCCCAGTCGGTGACCGCGGCGTCGAAGGCCTCCAGCTCGACGCGCGCCATGTTGCGGTAGTGCGCGACGACCGCGTCGCCGAAGGCGGCCTTCGCGATCGGGCTGTTCTCCCACAGCTCGGCGGCCTCGCGGAGAGTCGTCGGCACGTGCTCGAAGTCGGCGGTGTAGGCGTTGCCCGGGCACGGCTCGGGCAGTTCCAGCTTCTGCTCGATGCCGTACAGGCCGGCCGCGACCAGACCGGCGACGGCGAGGTACGGGTTCACGTCCCCGCCGGGGAGGCGGTTCTCGAAGCGCCGGGAGCGGCCGTGGCCGACCACGCGGAGGGCGCAGGTGCGGTTGTCGTGGCCCCAGGCGACGGCGGTGGGGGCGAAGGAGCCCGGCTGGAACCGCTTGTAGGAGTTGATGTTCGGGGCGTAGAGGAGCGAGAAGTCGCGCAGGGCGGCGAGCTGTCCGGCGAGGAAGTACCGCATGACGTCCGACATCCCCTCGGGGCCCGCCATGGCGTTGGTGCCGTCGGCGTCGACGAGCGAGAGATGGATGTGGCAGGAGTTGCCCTCGCGTTCGTTGAACTTGGCCATGAAGGTGATCGAGACGCCCTCCTGGGCGGCGATCTCCTTGGCGCCGGTCTTGTACAGCGCGTGCTGGTCGCAGGTGACGAGGGCGTCGTCGTAGCGGAAGGCGATCTCGTGCTGGCCGGGGTTGCACTCGCCCTTGGCGGACTCGACGGTGAGGCCGGCGCCGGCCATGTCGTTGCGCAGCCGGCGCAGCAGGGGCTCGATGCGGCCGGTGCCGAGGATCGAGTAGTCGATGTTGTACTGGTTGGCCGGGGTCAGGCCCCGGTAGCCCGCGTCCCAGGCCTGTTCGTAGGAGTCCTTGAAGACGATGAACTCCAGCTCGGTGCCGACCTGGGCGGTGTAGCCGAGCTCGGCGAGCCGGTCCAGCTGGCGGCGCAGGATCTGGCGGGGCGCGGCGACGACCGGGGAGCCGTCGTTCCAGGCGAGGTCGGCGACGAGCAGGGCGGTGCCGGGGTGCCAGGGGATGCGCCGCAGGGTGGCGAGATCGGGGTGCATGGCGAAGTCGCCGTAGCCGCGGTCCCAGGAGGACATCGCGTAGCCGTCGACCGTGTTCATCTCGGTGTCGACGGCGAGGAGGTAGTTGCAGCCCTCGGTGCCGTGGCGCAGGACTTCGTCCAGGAAGAAACGGGCGGCGAACCGCTTGCCCTGCAGCCGCCCTTGCATGTCGGGGAAGGCGAGGACGACAGTGTCGATCTCACCGCTTGCGACGAGGGCGTGCAGTTCCTCGACGCTGAGCGGGGGTGTGCGGTCTGCCACGGGAGAGCCTCCTTCGGCGCCTTCGCGCTTTTTCGGCCGGGCCGGGAGCCATAAGGTATTGCTCAGAACCATTGCTTGGGAAGGGGGTACGGCGGATGTCGCGGGAGACGGAGTGGCCCGGGGCGCATGCGCCGGGAGTCGACCGGCTCGCTCCGGTGCTGCGGCCGGTGCGGGCGGGCAACGGCTTCGAGGAGGCGCTGGAGCAGATCCTCCAGGTCGTGCGGCTGGGGCTGGTGCCGGGCGGGGAACGGCTGCCGGCCGAGCGGGAGCTGGCGGAACGGCTCGGGATCAGCCGGGTGACACTGCGCGAGGTGCTGAAGGTGCTCCAGGACCAGGGGCTGGTGGAGGCGCGGCGCGGGCGCTACGGCGGAACGTTCGTCCTGCCGCGCACGGACGCCGGCGGGGAGGACGAGCTGCGGCGGCGGATCGCCGAGGTCGACATCGAGGACGTGCTGCGCTTCCGCGAGGTGCTGGAGGTGGGCGCGGCCGGGCTGTGCGCGGCGCACGGGCTGACGGACGGGCAGGCGGACCGGCTGCGCGAGGCGCTGGCCCGCACGCACGACGCCCCGCTGGCCGACTACCGCCGCCTGGACACCCTCCTCCACCTGACCCTCGCCGAGCTGTGCGGTTCCCCCTCCCTGACCGCGCAGTACGCGGCGGTCCGGGCCACGGTGAACGACCTGCTCGACTGCATCCCGCTGCTGGTGCGCAACCTGGAGCACTCGCAGCGCCAGCACACCGCGCTGGTCGAGGCGGTACTGGACGGGGACGCGGACGGCGCGCGGGAGATGATGCGCGAGCACTGCGCGGGCACGGCGGCGCTGTTGCGGGGCTTCCTCACATGAGTGCACTCTTGTAAAGGTGTGAATGTAAACCTTTTGCTTCCGGGGAGGGCGGCATGACCGTACGACCGCTGATCGGCGTCAGCACGTATCTGGAGACCGGCGCGCGCTGGGGCGTGTGGGAGCTGGACGCGGCGCTGTTGCCGGCCGGCTATCCGCGGCTGGTGCAGCGGGCCGGCGGGCTGGCCGCGATGCTGCCGCCGGACGCACCCGAGCGCGCTGCGGAGACCGTGGCCCGGCTGGACGGGCTGGTGATCGCCGGCGGCCCGGACGTGGACCCGGCCCGGTACGGCGCCGCGCGCGAGCCCCGTACCGGTCCGCCCGCCAAGGCCCGTGACGCCTGGGAACTGGCCCTGATCGAGGCCGCGCTGGACACCGGAATGCCGGTGCTGGGCATCTGCCGCGGCATGCAGCTGCTGAACGTGGCGCTCGGCGGGACGCTGGTCCAGCACCTGGAGGGGCACGCGGAGGTGGTCGGCGTGTTCGGCGGCCACCCGGTGAAGCCCGTGCCGGGGAGCCTGTACGCCGGGATCGTCCCGGAGGAGGCGACCGTGCCCACCTACCACCACCAGGCCGTGGACCGGCTCGGCGCGGGACTGGTGCCGTCGGCCTACGCCGCGGACGGCACGGTGGAGGCGGTCGAGCTGCCCGCGGACCGGGGCTGGGTGCTGGGCGTGCAGTGGCACCCCGAGATGGGCGAGGACCTGCGGGTGATGTCGGCGCTGGTCACGGCCGCCGCACGGGGCACGGCCGGACAGCCGTAGTCCCGGACCGGGTCGGAGCCGCCTTCCGAGCCACTCCAGGGCCGCATCGCCCTGGCCGCGCTGGAACGGGCGCAGGGTGGGCAGTCCCGGCGGTGCCGGGTCTGGGAGCTGCGCGGGAAGTAGCCGGGGGAGGCGCCCCGCCTGCGCGGGCAAGCGAGACCCCTCGGCCGGCAGCACCCCGCACCCTGCCGGTGCCGGGCGAGTGAACCGACCCCCGATCAGCCTCGCCCCGTCACCCCCGCGTCAGCGACAGCAACTCCCGTGCCGGACCGGTCGGTCGGTGTCCCGTCGGCCAGACCGCGCGCAGTTCGCGGTGCAGGGAGACGCCCTCCACGGGGATGCTGACCAGACGCCGCATGGCCAGTTCCTCCCCCACGACCAGCTCGCTGAGGACCGAGGGGCCCGCGCCGCTGACGGCCGATGCCTTGACCGCCGTGGTGGAGGACAGCTCGATCAGGGGGCGGGCGAGGCCGCCGAGCGCCACGTCCAGGACCTGGCGGGTGCCGGACCCGCGCTCGCGGAGGATCAGCGGGGTGCCCGCCAGCTCCGCCGCCGTCACGGGGCGCCGTCGGCGGGCCCAGGGATGGCCGGGCGCGGTGACGACGATCAGGCGGTCGCGGGCGATGACGGCGGAGTCCAGGCCCGTCGGGACCGACAGGCCCTCCACGAACCCGAGGTCCGCCTCCCCGGCCAGCAGGAGTTCCGCGACCTTCGCCGAGTTGCCCGCGAGCAGTGACACGGCCGTGTCGGGCCGCTCGGCGTGCAGCGCGAGGAGCCAGCCCGGCAGCAGGTACTCGGCGATGGTCATGCTCGCCGCGACCCTGAGGCGCGAGTCCCGCCGGTCCCGCAGCGCCCGCGCACCCGCGTCGAAGGCCGCCGCCGCCTCGACCACACGGCGGGCCCAGTCGGTCACCAGGGCGCCCGCGTCCGTGAGCCGGGAGCCACGGGGCGAGCGGTCGACGAGGGCCACGCCCAGTTGCCGTTCCATGGAACGGATCCGGCTGCTGGCGGCGGGCTGGGTGATGCCGACCTCGCGCGCCGCCGCGCCGAGACTGCCCAGCCGCGCCACCGCCAGCAGCAGCTCCAGTGCGGCCAGGTCGGGCACCCGGTGCGCCAGTGACGCCGTGCGCTCCGGTTCCGTCCGCTCTCGCCGCTGCCCCGCCACCTCGCTCATAAGACCAGCTTATGCCCTGATAGAAATGAACTCCCTGGTCAGGGGCGAGCGGCGACGGCACGGTGACACCATGGTCACCGCAGCACAGCCCTTGTCCACCGCTTCCGCCCTCCGCACCGAACGGCTCCGCCACCTGGGCCCCAACTGGTACGCCGCCGTCATGGGCACCGCCATCCTCGGCTCGGCCGGCGTCGCCCTGCCCACGCACGCGGCAGGTCTGCGCCATCTCTTCGCCGGGGCCTGGGTCCTGTCCCTGATCATGCTGGTGATCCTGCTCGCGGCCCGGGCCGTGCAGTGGGCGCACCATCGCGACCGGGCCCGCGCGGATCTCCTGGACCCGGCCGTGGCGCCCTTCTACGGCTGTCTGTCGATGGCCCTGCTGGCGGTGGGCGGCGGTGCCCTGACGGCCGGGCGGAACCTGATCGGCCCCGCTACGGCCGTCGCCCTGGACGCCGTCCTGTTCACCGCGGGTACGGCGATCGGGCTCGCGGCCGCCGTGGCCGTGCCGTACCTGATGGCCGTACGGCATCGCGTCGAGCCCGCGCAGGCGAGCCCGGCCTGGCTGCTGCCGCTGGTCGCACCCATGGTGTCGGCCGCGCTCGGCCCGCTGCTGGTGCCGTACCTGCCGGCCGGCCAGCCCCGCGAGACCCTGCTGCTGGGCTGCCTCGCGCTGTTCGGGCTGAGCCTGCTCGCGACGCTGCTGATGCTGTCACTGGTCTTCGCCCGGCTGGTCTCGGGTCCGCTGCCGCTCGCTCTCACCCCGACGCTGTTCCTGGTCCTCGGCCCGCTGGGGCAGTCCACCACCGCGGTCGGCAGGATCGCGGAGGGGGCTCCGGGCGTCGTACCGGCCGCGGACGCCCGCGGCCTCGCCGTCCTCGCCGTCCTGTACGGGGTGCCGGTCATGGGGTTCGCGCTGCTGTGGCTGGCGCTGGCGACCGCGCACGTGGTGCGGGCCCGTCGGCAGGGCATGCGATTCACGATGAGCTGGTGGGCCTTCACCTTCCCGGTGGGCACGTGTGTCACCGGCGCGATGGCGCTCGCCCGGCACACCGGTCTCGCGGTCTACGACGCGCTGGCCGTCGGGCTGTACGCCCTGCTCGCCGCCGCGTGGCTGGCGGCCGCGACCGGCACCGTACGCGGCCTGCTCAGCGGCGAACTGCTCGCAGCGCCTCGGACAGCACCCGTGGCGCCTCGCACAGAGACGGGCCGTACCAGGTCAGATGCCGCCCGCTGACCAGGGCGCAGGGCAGGCCGGGGAAGGCCTCCGGGCCGTCGTCGGCGGTGAAGCGGTAGGGCTCGTCGGGCAGCACCACCAGGTCCGGGGCCGCTGCCAGAAGTTCGTCCAGGGGGACGCGGGGGTAGCGGTCGGGGTGCCCGGCGTACAGATGGTCGGCGCCGAGCCGGGCCAGGACGTCACCGGCGAAGGTGTCCCGGCCGAGGACCATCCAGGGCCGGCGCCAGATCGGTACCACCGTGGTCGTACGGGCCTCGGGCCGGGGCAGCGCCGCCCAGGCCGCCTCGGCCTCCGCCAGCCAGCGCGGACGCCCCGGCGCGCCGCACGCGGTGAGCACCCTGGCCAGCTCGGCGAAGGCCTGCGGCACGCTCCGCACCTCGGTGACCAGCACGTGAAGGCCCGCTGCGCGCAGGGCGTCCAGGTCGGGGGCGCGGTTCTCCTCCTCGTTGGCGATCACGAGGTCGGGGGCGAGGGCGAGGATGCGGTCGAGCCCGGGGTTCTTGGTACCGCCGACCCGGGTGACGTCCAGGCCGGGTGGGTGGGTGCACCAGTCGGTGGCGCCGACGAGGGCGCCGGGGAGCGTGACGGCCACCGCCTCGGTCAACGAAGGAACCAAGGAGACGATCCGCGCCACCATCAGCGCGACCGGTCCTGAACGGCCTCGATGTGCTCGGCGACCGCCACCACGACGACCCGGGTGTCCGGCACCGTCGCCCGCCAGCGATGACGTACCCCACCGGTCAGATAAAGAGTGTCGCCTCGCCCGAGGCGATACGCGCGCCCCTCGGCCTCGATCTCCACCGCGCCGTCGGCGACGTACATCAGCTCGTCGTTGCGGTGCTGGAACTCGCGGCCGGCGTCGTGGTCGCCGGTGAACTCGGAGGCGTGCAACTGATGGTGGCCGCGGACCAGGGAGCGGGTCCGGGGCGCGAAGTCGCCCTCGGTGGCCGGGTCGGCGCGGACGAGGTCCACGCTGGCCGCCGGGTCGGCGGCGGCGAGGAGTTCGACGGCCGTGGTGCGCAGGGCGTCGGCCAGCTTCTCCAGCGAGGTGCGGCTGGGGCGGGCCCGGTCGTTCTCGACCTGGCTGAGGAAGGGCACCGACAGACCGCTGCGCTCGGCCACGACGGCGAGGGTCAGCTCCAGGGCACGGCGGCGCCGCCGGACGGCCGCGCCCACCCGGACGGGCTGCTGTTCTTTGTGGTCGCCCATCGCTCCGGCTCCCTCCCTCGCTCGTCGTGCCGCTGTCCGGGTGCCCGGGTCGGGACACACCTCTCCTGATGACTTCTCTGCACCCTACGCATGTTCGGCAAACCGTTTCACGCGGCTGTCACATACCCGACATGCTGCCGAGCCGCCACCCTCACGGTTCGCGCCAGCGTGACGGGGCCGCGGGCCGCTCCTGGACGCGGTCCGGACCGGGGCGAACATGCCGACCAGCAGGGCCGGGGGCCGGGGTGGGGGCCAATGATCGTCACGCACCGTGGTTGGCCGGATCGCTGCCGTGTCGGGAGGGTGTGGCGACGGTGCCTGCCGACGCCGCGAGGGGCGGGCCGCGCCGGACGCTCGACGGCGTCCGGCGGTGCCCGCCCCTCGGGTGGCGGTCCGGGAAGGTCAGGTCACCCGGCCGCCTGGCTCTTGGCGCCCTTCTTGGCGGCCGGTGCCCACTTGTCGACCAGGCCGGGGTGCTCGCGCAGCCAGGCGCGTACGGCGTCCTGCTCCTTGCCCTTGCCGGCCTTCTGGATCTGCGCCTCCAGACCGGTGAGCTGCTTCTCGGTCATGGAGAAGTCCTTCAGCCAGCGGCCGACCTGCGGGTTGTCCTGGGCGAAGCCCTTGCGGGCCAGGGTGTGCACGCCGTCGCCGCCGCCCCAGGCGCCCTTGGGGTCCTTGAGCTTCTTCAGGCCGTAGTCGTTGTAGGCCCAGTGCGGGGACCACAGGGTGACGACGACCGGCTGCTTCCTGGCGTAGGCGCGCTTGAGCTCGGCGAGCATGGCCGGCGTGGAGCCGTCGATGACCTGGTACGTGCCGTCGAGGCCGTACTGCTTGAGTACCTTGCTCTTGAGCAGGCCCATCTCGCCCGCGCTGGGCTCGATGCCGACGATCTTCCCGCCGAACTCGGAGGCGTGGTCCTTCAGGTCCGCCAGGGAGTTCACGTCGTGCACATAGGAGGGGACGGTCAGCTCCAGGGAGGTCCGCCCGTACCAGGAGCCGAGGTCGTCGAGCTGCTTGCCGTACTTCTTCCAGTACTCGGCGTGGGTGGTGGGCAGCCAGGAGTCGGTCTCGAAGTCGAGCTGGCCGGTGGCGAGGCCGGTGTAGAGGGGGCCGGCCGCGTACTGGGTGGTGGTGACCTTGAAGCCGCGTTCCTCCAGGATCTCCTTCCAGAGGAAGGTGGAGGCGACGCCCTCGTCCCAGGGGATGTAGCCGATCCGGATCTCCTGGCCCTTGCCGACGTTCGTGCCGGAGGCCTCGGAGGAGGTGCCGGCGGGCGAACCGAAGATCCCCGTACCGCCGGCGACGAGCGCGAGCACGACCACGCCGACGACCGCGACGGCCGGGCGCGGGCGGTACGACCACGCGCGCGTGGGTGCCTTGGCGGCGGCCCTGCGGCCCAGCGGGGAGAGCTGGGTGCCGAGGGCACCGGTGATGCGGTCCAGGTAGATGGCGAGGACGACGATGCCGACGCCCGCCTCGAAGCCGTAGCCGATGTCGAGCTGGCCGATGGCCTCGTTGACGGCACCGCCGAGACCGCCGGTGCCGACCATGCCGGCGATGACGACCATGGACAGGCCCAGCATGATCACCTGGTTGACGCCGGCCATGATGGTCGGCAGGGCGAGCGGCAGCTGGACCCGCCACAGGATGTCGCGCGGTGCGGTGCCGAACGCCTCGGCGGCCTCGACCAGTTCGGCGTCGACCTGACGGATGCCCAGCTCGGTCATGCGGACGCCGGGGGCGAGCGCGAAGATCAGGGTGGCGACGACACCGGCGGCGGTGCCCAGGCCGAAGAACAGCATGGCCGGGATCAGCAGGACCATCGAGGGCATGGTCTGGAGCAGGTCCAGGACGGGTCGTACGGCCGCGCCGACCGCCTTGGAGCGGGCCGCCCAGATGCCCAGCGGCAGCGAGATCGCCAGCGCGATGAGGGTCGCCACCAGGACCAGGGCGAGCGTGGACATGGCCTGGTCCCACAGGTCGAGCGAGTCGACCAGCGCGAATCCGGCGAAGGCGAGGACGCCGGCGAGCAGTCCGCGCAGCCACCAGGCGATGACGGCGAGGATGCCCGCCATCAGCAGCGGCTGGGGCGCGCCGAGGACGGCGTCGATGCCGTCGTACATGCCCTCCATGACCGCCTTGATGGCGTCGAAGAGCCAGGAGAGGTGGTCGACCAGCCAGTTGACGCCGGAGTCGACCCAGTCGCCGAGGTGGATCCTAGGCACGGCTGATCACCTTCTTCCCGCCCTGGTCGCGCCGGTTGTCGCACGCCGCCGGCTCGCCGTGTTCGTCGCCGAGGAAGCCGACGAGGCGCCGGCGGGGTACGACACCGACGAGGGTGCGGCGGGTGTCGAGCACGGCCACCGCGTGGGGCACGCGCGCGCTGATGGCGCACAGCTCGGTGAACGGCGTGTCGGGGGCCGCGGTCTCGCAGCCGCAGTCGGCCTCGTCGCCGCGCAGATCGGTGTCCATGACGGCGGCGGCGGTCAGCACGCGGGAGCGGTCGACGTCCTGGATGAAGGAGGCGACGTAGTCGTTCGCGGGGCGCAGCAGGATGTCCTCGGCGGTGCCGGTCTGCACGATGCGGCCGTCGCGCATGACGGCGATGCGGTCGCCGAGGCGCATGGCCTCGTTGAGGTCGTGGGTGATGAAGACGATGGTCTTCTTCAGGGTCTTCTGCAGTTCCAGGAGCTGGTCCTGCATGTCGCGGCGGATCAGCGGGTCCAGGGCGCTGAAGGACTCGTCCATGAGGAGCAGGTCGGCGTCGGTGGCGAGGGCGCGGGCGAGGCCGACGCGCTGCTGCATGCCGCCGGACAGCTCGTCGGGCCAGGAGCCCTCCCAGCCGGCCAGGCCGCACAGGGCGAGCGCCTCGTCGGCGCGGCGCTCGCGCTCGGCGCGGGGCACGCCCTGCACTTCCAGGCCGTAGGCGGCGTTGTCGCGGACGCTGCGGTGCGGGAACAGCGCGAAGTGCTGGAACACCATGCTGATCTTCTTCGAGCGCAGCTCGCGCAGTTCTCGGGCGGTCAGCGCGGTCAGGTCCTCGCCGTCGAAGCGGACGCTGCCCGCGGTCGGCTCCAGCAGGCCGTTGAGCATGCGCAGCAGGGTGGACTTGCCGGAGCCCGACAGGCCCATGACGACGAAGATCTCGCCCGCCTCGACGCGGAAGGAGGCGTCGATCACGGCGGCGGTGGTGCCGTCGGCGCGCAACTCCTTCCGGTCCGCGCCCTGCCGCAGGCGTTCCACCGCTCGGTCCGGTCCTCTGCCGAACACCTTGAACAGGTGCTCGGCCTCAAGCCTGGGTTGCACGCGTACCTCTCGTCTCGGGGGGCGGGACAGTGACGGCGCCTCCCCGGGATCGAGATGGTCAAACTTTTAAGTGGCTCAGCTCACAGCGCGGTCTACGATGCCCGCCTACCGCTGTTGGGGGGCAACCGTGGATCGACCCGACGACACACGCGCGTCCGCGCTGCGCTTCGTCACCGAACTGGTCGCCTGGGTGGCCACGCCATGGGCCCTTTCGGAGCACTCCTGGCCCCTGGCCGTGCTCGCGCTGGTGGTGCTCGTCGGCCTGCCGACGGTGTTCTCCACTCCGGGCGACAAGGCGAGCGTGATCGTCCCGGTCCCGGGCGGCGTCACCATCCTGTTCGTACTGCTCCAGCTGGTGGCCGCCGTGGTCTCGGCCTGGTGGCTGTGGCCGGCCTGGGCCGCCGTGCCCGTGACCCTGCTGGCCTGCGCGACCCTCGTCACGGAGCGGCCGCGCTGGAGGTGGCTGCTGTCGCCGACCGGGTGACTGTCGGTGCGGTACGGCATGATGCGAACGTGACCGGACGACTCATGCTGCTCGACACCGCATCCCTGTACTTCCGCGCCTACTTCGGCGTCCCGGACTCCGTGAAGGCACCCGACGGCACGCCTGTGAACGCCGTGCGCGGACTGCTGGACTTCATCGACCGGCTGGTCAGGGACCACCGGCCGCAGCACCTGGTGGCCTGTATGGACGCCGACTGGCGGCCGCAGTGGCGGGTGGACCTCATCCCCACCTACAAGGCCCACCGGGTCGCCGAGGAACACGAGGACGCGCCGGACCTGGAGGAGGTGCCGGACACCCTCTCCCCGCAGGTGCCGGTCATCGAGGAGGTGCTGGACGCGCTCGGCATCGCCCGGGTCGGCGTCGCGGGATACGAGGCGGACGACGTGATCGGCACGTTCACCGCGCGCGCCGCGGTCCCGGTGGACATCGTCACCGGCGACCGCGATCTGTACCAGCTGGTGGACGACGCGCGCGGGATCCGGGTGCTGTATCCACTGAAGGGCGTCGGCACCCTGCAGCTGACCGACGAGGCGGTGCTGCGCGAGAAGTATGGGGTCGACGGGCGGGGGTACGCGGATCTGGCGCTCCTGCGCGGCGACCCGAGCGACGGCCTGCCGGGCGTGGCCGGGATCGGCGAGAAGACGGCCGCCAAGCTGCTCGCCGAGTTCGGCGACCTGGCCGGGATCATGGCGGCGGTCGACGACCCGGGGGCGAAGCTCACGCCGTCGCAGCGCAAGCGGCTCACCGAGGCCGGCCCTTATGTCGCGGTCGCGCCGAAGGTGGTGCGGGTGGCGGACGACGTACCGCTGCCGGACGTCGACACGGCTCTGCCACAGGCCCCGCGGGACCCGGCGGGCCTGGAGCAGTTGGCCAAGCGCTGGGGGCTCGGCGGCTCCCTGCAGCGGCTGCTGACCACCCTCGCCGTGGGACCCGCGGGACCGTGACCGGAATATTCCGGCAAAGGGCTCTCCACCGGTGGCCGGGAAAGAGGTGTGACCGCAGGGCGAGATGCTAACTTAGGTAAACCTAACCATCTTGCAGGAGGTCGTGATGGCAGAGCGTCCGGTACGAAAGCCGCGCAAGACCCGCACCGCCCACGTGGTCCGCACCGAGCGGCTGACCCCGCACATGCAGCGTGTGGTGCTCGGCGGCGAGGGCCTGGCCGACTTCGCGGCGGACACCTGCACCGACCACTACGTGAAGCTGCTCTTCGGCCCGGAGGGCGTGACCTACCCGGAACCCTTCGACCTGGAGCGGATCCGTGCGGAGTTCCCGCGGGAGCAGTGGCCGGTGACCCGGACCTACACCGTGCGCGCCTGGAACCCCGAACGCCGCGAGCTGACCCTGGACTTCGTCATCCACGGCGACGAGGGCCTGGCCGGCCCGTGGGCATGCCGTGTGCGGCCGGGCGAGACCGTGCGCTTCATGGGCCCCGGCGGCGCCTACGCCCCCGACCCCGCGGCCGACTGGCATCTGCTCGCCGGTGACGAGAGCGCGCTGCCCGCGATCGCGCGGTCCCTGGAGGCGCTGCCCGCCGGCGCCCGCGTCCATGCCTTCGTGGAGGTGTCCGGCCCCGAGGAGGAGCAGAAGATCGACTCCGATGGGGCGGTCGTCTGGCTGCACCGGGGGGACCGGCCGGTCGGCGAGGCACTGCTGGAGGCCGTACGCGCCCTCGAGTTCCCCGAGGGCCGGATGCACGCGTTCGTGCACGGCGAGGCGGGCTTCGTGAAGGAGCTGCGCCGGCTGCTGCGGGTCGAGCTGAACGTCCCGCGCGAGGACCTGTCGATCTCCGGCTACTGGCGCCTGGGCCACAACGAGGACGGCTGGCAGGCCTCCAAGCGGGAGTGGAACGCCCGTATCGAGGCCGAGCAGGAGAGCGGCGCGGCGGCGGCGTGACAGCGGCCCCGCTCAGCTCTCGTTGATCTTGCCGAACGGGATGTGCACGCTCGGCGTGGTCCGGGACATGCGCTGAAGGTGTGTCACCTGGTCGTCGAAGAAGATGTGCGGCCTGAGCACCTTCATCACCGCGCCTTTCTCGATGCCCCCGAGGAAGAAGGCGCCGTTGACCGTCACGCCCCACTGCTTCAGGCTCCGCACGGCCCTCTCGTGCGCCGGCGCGGCGCGCGCGGTCACGATGGAGACGTGGACCCGGGTCGGGTAGTCGGGGTCGGTCCTGCGTCGTTCCTCCTCCCGGCGCTGTATCCGGTTGACACCGGCGAGGAAGTCCCGCAGCGGTCCGGGGTCGTGCGGGGTCGCCGCGTTACGGCTCTCGTGCGCGCGGAACTCCTCCAGACCGCCGGACTGGTACACCTGCTCGGCGGCATCACTGGCGAGCACCCCGTCGAAGTCGAACGCGATCCGCAGCTCCGGGTCGTCCGGATCGTCCGCGTACGACGATCCGAGCACGTGCCCGGCCGGCAGGCCGGCGGCGACCGCCTCGCGTACGTCGTCGCCGTTCGCGGACAGGAACAGGGACATGTTCAGCGCGGTCATGAACGCGTACGGGGCTCTGCCCTGCATGAACACGGCCCGGCTGACCGGCAGTTCATGGGCCTCGATCGACCGCATGACCCGCAGGCCGGTGTCGGGGTCGTTGCGGGAGAGGATGATGACCTCGACGAGCGGATCTCCCGGCTCGCCGAGGTCGTTGAGCGACAGCAGCCTGCGGATGAACGCGAACGCGACCCCGGGCCGGAGCGTGTTGTCCACGTTCTCCTCCTGGTAGGCCCGGTAGACCTCCTCGCCCTGCTCGCGGAACACGGCGTCCGACTCCCGCAGATCGAACAGGGCGCTGGAGGCGACTCCGACGACGAGCCGGTTCGCGAGGTCGTAAGGCGGCATGTCCTACATCATCACACCGACCGCTGGTAGGAGCGGAAGGTGCGGATCGACAGCCACACCGCCGCGATGGCGAGCGCGAGCAGCGCGCCGCCGCGGCTGAGGACGTCACTCCAGTCGGGATGCCCGGACATCGCGGAACGGCCCGCCACCATGGCCCAGTTGAGCGGGTTGAAGTCGGCGATGTGCCGCATCCAGGCGGGCATCTGCGAGGGGGCCATGAAGGCGCTGGAGAGGAAGGTCAGCGGCAGCAGCAGGAAGGTGTTGATGCCGATGATCGACTCCCGTTCGCGCACGAGCATGCCGAGCGCGTTGGACAGGGCCCCGAAGATGGTGCCGAGCAGGACGGCGGCCACTACGAGGATCGCGATGCCGCCGACGCCGCCGGGGTAGTCGGCGCCGCCGAGCAGGCCGAGCAGCACGATGACCACCGACTGGAACGCCGTGACCAGGCCGTTGTTGACGACGTTGCCGTTCATCAGCGCCGCCCGGCTCACCGGGGTGGTCAGGAACCGGTCGAGGGTGCCGCGCTGGATCTCCTCCAACGTGCCCATCCCCGCCCACATGTTGGAGCTGAGGGCGCTCATCACCACCACGCCCGGTACCAGGTAGTCCAGGTAGGAGGTGGTGCCGAAGCCGCCCAGTTCGACGACCTTCTTGAACAGGTTGCCGAACAGGAACAGCCAGATCACCGGCTGGATCAGGGTGATGACGGCGTAGGCGGGCTGCCGGGCGAACACACGCAGTTGGCGCTGCGTCATGTACCAGGTCTGGGTGAGGGCGGCGCTCATCGGACACCTCCGGCGAGCACGGCGCCGGTCTCGGCCTCCGCCTCGGCGTACCGGCGGCCCGCGTGGCGCAGATAGACGTCGTCCAGCGAGGGCCGGGCGACGGTGGCCGAGGAGACGGTGACCCCGGCCCGGTCCAGCGCGGCGAGCAGGGCGGGCACCGTGGCCGCTCCGTCGTCGGCGCGGACGCTGATCCGGCGCCCCTCGCACAGCGCCTCGTGCACCCCGGGCAGCGCGGTCAGGGCGCCGGTGAGCAGGGTGCGGCCAGCCTCTCCGACCGGTTCGCCCAGCTCCAGGTGGACGGCGTCGCCGCGCAGTTCGCCCTTGAGGGCGTCCGGGGTGCCCTCGACCACGATCCGGCCGCGGTCGACGATGGCGATGCGCTCGGCCAGCCGGTCGGCCTCCTCCAGATAGTGCGTGGTGAGCAGGATGGTCAGCCCCTCCTCGCCGGCCAGCCGGCCGATCTCCTCCCACATCGCGGTGCGCGCCTCCGGGTCGAGGCCGGTGGTCGGCTCGTCCAGGAAGAGCACCTCGGGCCGGTGCACCAGCCCGAGGGCGACGTCCAGACGGCGCCGCATGCCGCCGGAGTAGCCCTTGACCGGCCGGCGGGCGGCGTCGGCGAGGCTGAACCGCTCCAGCAGCTCGTCCACCCGGCGGTTCAGTGCCGCAGCGGTCAATCCGTAGAGGCGGCCCTGGAGTTGGAGGTTCTCCCGGCCCGTCGCGACCGGGTCGGCGCCGGACTGCTGGGCGACCACGCCGATCGCGCGGCGCACCCGGTCGGGGTGGCGCAGCACGTCGTGTCCGGCGACGGTCGCGGTGCCGGAGTCGGGGCGGGCGAGGGTGGTGAGGATCTTGACGGTGGTGGACTTGCCGGCGCCGTTGGGGCCGAGGAGTCCGAAGACGGTCCCCGGTGCCACGGTGATGTCCATGCCGTTCAGGGCGGTGACGTCACCGGGATAGGCCTTGACGAGCCGGCGCGCCTCCACTGCGGGCGCACGGGTGTTCATGACGACTGCTCTCCAGCGTGTGCGAAGGACGGAAGATCCACGTGAAGAGCGCCGGGCTATCCTGGGTGTGCCGCACCTCGATCGCCCGGAGCCGCCGCACGACGGATCCGTTTCGGGGTTCGAGACCCCGGCGGAGCTGCTGCAACAGCCCCGCCGGGGTCGTGTTCTCTCTCAGGTGGACGCGGTGAACTCCGGTGGGAGCTCCCCGGTTTCATGGAAGTGCCGCCAGTCGTCGACGCCCGGCAGGGTGCTCTCCTCGATCTCCGCCAGGAAGCCGCGGACCCACTCGGCCTGCGCCGCGGTCATGTGCAACTGGTACTCGACCTCGACGAGGAAGAGCCGAGGCAGCGTCTCGGACAGCTTCTCCAGCGCTCCCCGCCCGCTCGCCACCTGGACCTCCAGCGCGCTGAGCCGCTCCTGAAGCAGCCGCACCACCTCGTCCGGGTGCAGCGCGCCCATGAGCGAGAGGGCGGTTTCGAAGATCGGGTACTCCTTCACCGGGACGGCCATGAGGTCCGACAGCCACTCGGTCAGCTCCTCGCGCCCGGCGTCGGTCAGCCCGTACACCGTGCGCTCGGGGCGGTTGCCCTGCCGCTCGACGTCGGTCACCTCGACGAAGCCGTGCTTCTCGAGGTTCTGCACGACCGTGTAGAGCGAGCCGTACTTGATCTTCGTGCTGGTGTCCTTGCCCTGGCGGCGCAGGGTCTGGGCGATCTCGTACGGGTGCATGGGCTTCTGCCAGAGGGTCGCCATCACCGCGAGCGCCAGCGGGTTGCCGAGCTTGCGACGTTTCATGGCCACGGCGATCACCTCGCTTCCGAATATCCGCACACGAATATATCGCGTCCCACTCGCGATGGTCAATACACACGATGTATCGCGTCTCCCGAGTGATCGCGCGCGGGGGTCAGTCGCCGCGCACGCGCGCGTGGAGGTGCATGTCGTGCCAGCCGTCGGAATGGAGCAGGGCGCTGCGCTTGGTGCCCTCGGCGGTGAAGCCGGCCTTCACGGCCACGCGGCAGGAGGCCTCGTTGGCGGTGGCGTGGGAGAGTTCGAGGCGGTGCAGACCGATCTCCTCGAACGCCCAGCGGGACAGCGTGGTGGTGGCCCGGACCGCGACGCCCCGGCCACGCGCGCGTGCCACCGTCCAGTACGCGACCTCGGCGCAGCCGTCGTCGAGCAGGATCCGGCGCAGGGCGACGCGGCCCAGCAGTTCGTCGGTGTCCGCGTCCACGACGGCCCACTGGGCCTGGCTCTCGTCCTTCCAGCAGCTCTGCCACCGCGCGATCCAGCCGGCGACCTCCTCCTCGGAGTCGGCGGACCTGATGTGCCACTGGTGCATCAGCGGATCCTGGAAGGCGGCGTACACGGCGGACGCGTCCTTCGCCTGCCAGGGGCGCAGCAGCAGCCCGTCGCCGCCGGGAAGGCTGGGCTGGGGGACACGGGCGAGGGTGCCGGCCGGGACGACCGGGCTGTTGAGATACGGCATGATCCTCATCCTGCCGACCGCACGGCCGCAGGCCCACCGGTTTCCGCCTCGTACCCTTGACCCCGATGAGACGCCGTACGCCACCTCCGCCCGCCCCGCTCCCCCAGCGCGACGGGGTCGACCCCGTGCGGGTGCGGCTGCCGTACGGCGGGATGTGGGCCACCGTGCGGGAGCATCTGGTGGAGCGGCTGACGGGGGCCGCGCCCGGGATGATCGAGTCGATGTTCGACTCCGGGCTGATCGTCGGCGCCGACGGGCGCGCGGTGGCGCCGGACGCACCGTACGAGCCGGGGATGTTCGTGTGGTTCCACCGCGAGCTGCCCGCCGAGGTACCGGTGCCGTTCCCGGTGGACGTCATCCACCGCGACGCGCACATCGTCGTCGCCGACAAGCCGCACTTCCTCGCCACGACCCCGCGCGGCAGCCATGTCGCCGAGACCGCGCTGGCCCGGCTGCGCCGCGAGCTGGGCATCCCCACGCTGACCGCCGCGCACCGCCTGGACCGGCTGACGGCAGGACTGGTGCTGTTCACCGTGCGGCCCGAGGAGCGCGGGGCGTATCAGACGCTGTTCCGGGACCGGCGGGTGCGCAAGGAGTACGAGGCGGTCGCACCGTACGACCCCTCGCTGGCCCTGCCCCGGACCGTGCGCAGCCGGATCGTCAAGGAGCGCGGGGTGCAGGCGGCCCGGGAGGTCGAGGGCGCGCCGAACGCCGAGACGTACGTCGAGTCGGCCGGGCACCGGGGCGGGCTGGCCCGGTACCGGCTGGTCCCGGCGACCGGGCAGACCCATCAGCTGCGGGTGCATCTGAACGCGCTCGGCGTGCCCGTCCTCGGCGACCCGCTGTATCCGGAGGTGACCGCCCCGGTGCCGGCGGACGACTTCCGGCGCCCGCTGCAACTGCTCGCCCGCAGGCTGGAGTTCACCGATCCGGTGACCGGCGCGGAGCACACGTTCGTCAGCGGACGTGTGCTCCGCGCCTGGGAGTCGTACGACAGCTGGGCCGGCCGGAGCTGAGTGCTCGGCGGGCTTACCCGACGGCCCGGTTACTCGCCCCGCCACCAATTCAGCAGCCGCCGCCAGATGTTCTGCCGGCGTGCCACCGGTTCCGGAGCCGGAGCCGTGGGGTAAGGCCCGGGCACCACGGGACGGGGCGGGGCGGGGCGGGGCTCGACGCCCGCGGGCCGGTCGGAGCCCGGGGTGCCGGACTGCCAGCTGCGCTGCGGCGGGACCGGCATGGGCCTCGGCAGGAGGTTGACGTCCTGCTGCGGCTTCGGCTCGAAGCGCACCGGAAGGGACACCAGGTGCCGGGAGGCGATGGACGCACGCCAGCGCAACTCCTCCTCGGCACAGTCGAGTTGGATGTCGGACAGCCGGATCAGCAGCGCGTCGACGCCGACGTCGGCGATGGCGCGGCCGATGTCCTGGCCGGGGCACTCGTGCGGGCCGCCGCCGAAGGCGAGGTGGGAGCGGTTGCCCTGCATGCTCGCGGACAGGTCGGGGCGGATGCGCGGGTCGAGGTTGCCCGGCGCGGGCGCGAAGAGCAGGCCGTCGCCCTTGCGAATCCGCTGCCCGCCCAGCTCGGTGTCCTGCTTGGCGTAGTAGCCCAAGACGGTGCTGAACGGCGGCTCGTCCCACAGCGACTGCTCGATCGCCTCCGGCACGGTCATCTGGCCGCCGTTGAGCTGGGCGCGGAAGCCCGGCTCGGTGAGGACCATGCGCAGCGCGTTGGCGAGGAGGTTCGCGGTGGCCTCGTAGGCCGCGAAGAGGACGAGCCGCAGATGTTCGCGGACCTCGTCGTCGCTGAGTCCGGCCGGGTGGGTGACGAGGTGACTGGTGAAGTCCTCCTGGGGCCGGACGCGGCGCCGGGTGGTGAGCCGGCTGAGCGCGTCCATGACGTAGGCATGGCTCTGGATGGCGGTCTCCGTGCCCTTGAGGGCGTCCCGGGCGGCCTGCACCATCCGGTCGTTGTACTCCTCGGGCATGCCGAGGATCTCGCACATGACGGCCATCGGCAGATGCTCGGCGAACTGGGAGACCAGGTCGGCCCGGCCGCGTTCGCAGAAGCTGTTGACCAGGCCCTGGGTGTGGCGGCCGATGTGGCGGCGCACGGTGCGATGGTCGATGGTGGCCATGGCCGCGGTGACCGCGGCGCGCAACCGCTGGTGCTCGTCGCCCTCGGCGTGCGAGCAGATCGGCTGCCAGGCGATGTGCGGCATCAGCGGGTGGTCGGGCTTGACCATGCCCTCCACCAGCGGGGTCCAGATCCGGCTGTCCCGGGTGTACACGGAGGGGCTGCGCACCAGGTGCTGGTTCTCGGCGTGCCCGAGGACCACCCACATCGGTACGTCGTCGTGCAGCAGCACGGGTGCCACGGGGCCGTGCTGCTCCCGCAGCCGCTCGTAGAGGGCGCCCAGGTCCTCCGCGTCAGGGCCGTAGAGCCGGTGCAGCCCGCCGGGGCCCAGGCGGTGCGCGGGGCAGCCCGGGGGCGGTCCGGGGGTGGGGTCTGTGTCGGTCAGGGACGGGGATTCAGACGTCACGGTGTCGCTCCGGAACGAAAGGGTGTGGGGGTCGGTCGGCCGGGGATCAGGTGAGGGCGCGGGAGAGGGCGATCGAGTGCAGGAAGCGCATCAGGGTCATCAGCACCTCCTTGCTGGAGGCCCGGCGGCGTACGTCGCAGTCGATGATCGGGATCTCCGGGGTCAGGTCGAGCGCGGTGCGCAGTTCCTCGATCGGGTAACGGGGCGCGTCCGGGAAGGAGTTGATGGCGACGACGAAGGGCACGCCGCGCTCCTCCAGCCGGCCCATGACGTCGAAGCTGACCTCCAGACGCCGGGTGTCGACGAGGACGACCGCGCCGAGCGCGCCCTCGAACAGCCCGTTCCACAGGAACCAGAAGCGCTCCTGGCCGGGGGTGCCGAAGAGGTAGAGCACCAGCTTGTCGGTGATGCTGATGCGGCCGAAGTCCATGGCCACGGTGGTGGCCGTCTTGGACTCGGAACCGTAGTTGTCGTCCACGCCGATGCCGGCCTGGGTCATGGTCTCCTCAGTGGTCAGCGGTCTGATGTCGCTGACGGAACCGACCATGGTCGTCTTGCCGACACCGAAGCCACCCACGATCACGATCTTCACCGCGGTCTCGGCCGTGTGCGGCAGATGGTCCTCGGTGCGTGGTCCGGGGATGGTGTCAGAGCCGTTGAAGTCCATGCATCACCGCTTCGAGGAGTGAACGGTCCGGGAGCGCCCGACGGACGACAGGGGCGCGCACCTGCACCAGTTCGGCCGTGATCAGCTCGGTGAGCAGGACGGTCATCGCGCTGAACGGCAGGTTCAGATAGGCCGAGAGTTCGGCCACGGACAGGGGGTTGGCGCAGAGCCGCATGACCGCGGCCTGCTCCGGTGAGGCGGCCATCTGGGGCGCGTCGCGCGCCACGATCAACGTCACGAGGTCGAGGTCGGCGCGTGCGCCGTCCTCGGATCCGGCGACGGTGTACAGCCGTTCGGGGTTCTTGGGCTCGGCCTCTCCGTCGGCCGGCTCGGGCGCCGGTGGCTGCGGTCGTGGAGGCGGCGGGGGCTTCGGCTCGCGCCGTTTGCGTCGTGGAGGAGTCATACGCTCTGCCCGTTCCGCCGGGGCGGACTGGTGAGGTGGGCGCCGATCCGGACGACGAGGTCGCGCATCATGCCGCTCATCCGGCCCGGCTCGCAGGTCACGTCGGCGAGGACGGCGAGGTAGGCGTTGTCGCCGGCGTTCATGAGGTAGAAGTAGCCGCCGTCGATCTCGAAGACGACGACCTGCATGTCGCCGGCGCCGGGGAGCTCCTTGATGATGGCGCCGGCCAGGCTCTGCACGCCCGCGCAGGCGGCGGCCACGCGGTCGGCGGCGTCGGGGTCGCCGCCGTAGCGGGCAATGCGCAGTCCGTCCGCGGAGAGGACCACGATCATCTCGATGCCCGGCACGCCGTCGTTGAGCTGCTTGAGCATCCAGTCGATGTTGCCTCGCTGCTGGATCACTTGGGGTCCCCCTCGTCGTCGGCCTCGGTGGTGCCCTCGACGGGCTCGTCCGCATAGTCGTTGAGCAGGTGCACGTACTTTTCCGGGTGCCTCGTGAAGTCGGTCAGTTCGGGCCCGGTGGCGCCCTCGGGCATGCCCTTGCGCAGGCCGTTCCAGAAGTCCTCGATCCCCTGACCGAGCGGCCGCTCCATGAGCTTCCTGCGCTCGGGGTCCATCTCGGGCTCCCGGTCGGGCTTGGGCTGCGACCAGATGGTGGGCCTGCCCTCGCGCTCGGCCTGCTCGACCTCGGCCTTCTCGGCGAAGCGCTGACTGATCGGGGTCTTCATCCGGCTACGGCGCTGCGGCAGGCCGCCCGCCGTCCACTCGGTGACCACCGGGACGTCGTCCTCCATGGAGATCCCGGCCGGGATCTTGGGGCTGGTGGGGCGGCGCCGCTTCGGCGGGCGCTTGGGGCCCTCGACCGCGCCGAGCGCGGGGATCGGCGTACCGGTGGCGCCGATGCCGTGGGCGGCGCCGACACCGGGCTCGGTGGTCGTCATCACACGCGGTACGACGAGGATCGCGCGGCAACCGCCGTAGGCGGAGGCCCGCAGCGAGACCTCCATGTCGAACATCTTGCACAGGCGGCCGACGACGGCGAGGCCGAGGCGCGGGTTGTCACCGAGGTTGTGGGCGTCGTCGAGGTTCTTGGCGTCCTCGATCATCTTCTCGATGCGGGCGCGGGACTCCTCGCTGAGGCTCACGCCGGCGTCCTCGATCTCGATGGCGATTCCGGTCTGCACCTCGGTGGCGGTGACGTGCACCTTGGCCGTGGGCGGCGAGTAGCGGGTGGCGTTGTCGAAGAGCTCGGCGGCGGCGTGGATGACCGGCTCGACGGAGGTGCCCTTGATGTTGATGTTGACGATGGAGTTCAGCTGGATGCGGCGGTACTCCAGGATGCGCGACATGGCGCCGCGCAGCGTGCTGTAGAGGGAGACCGGCAGCGGCCACTGGCGGCCGGGACGGCCGCCGCCGAGGACGGAGATGGTGTCGGCGAGCCGGCCGATCAGTGAGGTGCCGTGGTCGACGCGCAGCAGGTCGTCGAAGACCTCGGGGTTGCGGCCGTGGTCCTCCTCCATCTCCCGCAGTTCGTTGGACTGCTGGTGGACGATGGCCTGGACGCGGCGGGCGATGCTCACGAAGGACTGCTCGGTGGCGTCGCGCATGTTGATCTCGCGCTCGGCTCCGCGCATCGCGGCGCGGAACAACTCGCGGTAGGAGTCGGGCAGGCTGCGCAGTTCGGGGTCGACGTCGTAGCCGTTGACCATCACGTCCCGCAGCGGTTCTCCGGCCCGCAGCCGCAGATGGCCGTGGGGGATGACGTCGGACGCGAAGCGCCCGATCAGATCGTCGTGGGCGGCGAGCCGGTGCTCCAGGTACGCGGTGTGACGGGCGTGCTCGGCCTGTTCCTCGCGGAGCCTGCGGCCGCGGCGGGCGGCCTCCGCGCCGGTGACGAGGACCAGCAGCAGGGCCACGGCCCCGACCACGCCGACGGCGATCCGGGCCGACGCCGGCCCCAGGGCGACGGCCGCACCGGCCGCGGCGACCATCACTATGGCCGGCGGCAACAGCACGCGTGCGTAAGGACGTTCACGGCCACCGGGAGGCTTCTGAACACTCACCATGGATGCCTTCTGGGATGAATCGGCTGGGTGTCGGGGGAGCTTTCGAGGGAAGGTTCATGGAACTGTCGGGATTTGTCTCATGTTTGGGAACAGGCGCACGAATTCGCCTCAACTCGGTGCGCCGCGGGCGAGCTTAGTCCGAGCGGATCATCGCCGTGTCATATTCGGCAAGCACCTGAAATCGCCCGTACGACCGGAGTACGCTCGGCTCCATTTACACGGTGGGCATTCGTTCGCACACACTGGGTGATGGCGTACGAACGTACGAAAGCCGCTCACCGTGACAGGTGAACGGCTCGTACGACCCCTGACCTCCGGGCCGCCGTCGGGGACGGATCACCCTGACGGTGGAAGCGGTGGTCACCCCACCGAGGAGTAGGCGACAACTCCCCGCAGCAACTGGTCGACGGCCTTGCGCGCCGCCTTCGTCACGGTCGACCCCTCCACGGGAGCCGCCGCCGAGATCTGGCCCAGAACGTCGATGACCTGCTTGCACCAGCGCACGAAGTCCCCCGCGGGCATGTCCGCCTCGCGCAGCACCTCGTCCAGCCCCTTGCCCGAGGCCCACATGTACGCGGCCCAGGCGAAGCCGAGCTCCGGCTCGCGCTGCCCGACGCCCTCGGTCTGGTTGATCCGGAACTCCTCCTCCAGACCGTCCAGCCGGCCCCAGATCCGGACCATCTCACCGAGCGCGGCCTTGGCCTTGCCGGAGGGCACCTTGGGCGCCATCGCGTCGTCGCCGACCCGGGCCTCGTACACCAACGCCGAGACGCAGGCGGCGAGTTCGGCCGGGCTGAGCCCCTCCCAGACCTGCTCGCGCAGGCATTCGCTGGCCAGCAGGTCGAGTTCGCCGTACAGCCGGGCCAGGCGCTTGCCGTGCTCGGTGACCTCGTTGCCGCGCAGGTAGTCCAGCTCGGTCAGCAGGGCCACGATCCGGTCGAAGGTCCGCGCGATGGTGTTCGTCCGGCCCTCGATGCGGCGCTCCAGCTGCGAGGTGTCGCGCAGCAGCCGGTGGTAGCGCTCGGCCCAACGGGCGTGGTCCTCACGGTCGTTGCAGCCGTGGCAGGGATGCGCGCGGATCGCGGTCCGCAGCCGGGCGATCTCGCGGTCGTCGGCGGCCTGCGAGCGCTTCTTGCGGGCCCGCTCCGGCGGGATGTGCCCGGCCTTGGTGCGCAGCGCGGAGGCGAGGTCCCTGCGGGACTGCGGCGAGCGCGGGTTGAAGGACTTCGGGATCCGCATCCGGTCCAGGGGCTCGACCGGCACCGGGAAGTCCATCGACGCCAGCCGCTTGACCTGCCGTTCGGCGGTCAGCACCAGCGGGCGCGGACCGTCGAGGTGGTCAAAGCCGCGGTGGCCGTTGGAGCGGCCGGCGGGCAGACCGGGGTCCAGCACCAGGGCCAGACCGGCGTACTTGCCCGTGGGGACGTGGATGACGTCGCCCGGCTTGAGCCTCTCCAGGGCGCTGGCGGCCTCGGCACGCCGCTGGTTGGCGCCCTGCCGGGCCAGCTCGGTCTCCCGGTCCTTCAGCTCGCGGCGCAGCCGCGCGTACTCCTCGAAGTCGCCGAGGTGGCAGGTCATGGAGGCCTTGTAGCCGGCCAGGCCCTCCTCGTTGCGCTGCACCTGGCGGGAGATCCCGACGACCGACTTGTCGGCCTGGAACTGCGCGAAGGAGGTCTCCAGCAGCTCGCGGCTGCGGTGCCGGCCGAACTGCTCGACCAGGTTGACCGCCATGTTGTACGACGGCTTGAAGCTGGAGCGCAGCGGGTACGTGCGGGTGCCCGCGAGACCGGCGAGGTGCTCGGGGCTCATTCCGCGCTGCCAGAGCACGACCGCGTGGCCCTCGATGTCGATGCCCCGGCGGCCGGCCCGGCCGGTCAGCTGGGTGTACTCGCCCGGCGTGATGTCGGCGTGCTGCTCGCCGTTCCACTTGACGAGCTTCTCCAGCACCACCGAGCGGGCGGGCATGTTGATGCCGAGCGCGAGGGTCTCGGTGGCGAACACCGCCTTGACCAGGCCGCGTACGAACAGCTCCTCGACGACCTCCTTGAAGGTCGGCAGCATGCCCGCGTGGTGGGCGGCGATGCCGCGCTCCAGGCCCTCCAGCCACTCGTAGTAGCCGAGGACGTGCAGATCCTCCGGCGCGATGTGCGCGGTGCGCTCCTCGACCAGGGCGCGGACCTGTTCCCGCGCCTCCTCGTCGTTCAGCCTCAGGCCCGCGTACAGGCACTGCTGGACGGCGGCCTCGCAGGCGGCGCGGCTGAAGATGAACGTGATGGCCGGGAGCAGGCCCTCGGAGTCCAGGCGCTCGATGACCTCGGGCCGGCCCGGTGTCCACACGCGCGAGCGCTGTCTGCGCTCGCGCTCCCGGTCGGCCTCGCGCATCGCGCGGCCGCGTCTGCGGTCCTGGTACGACGGCCGGGTCGCCTCCATGCGGGCGAGGCGGGCGAGGTCGGGGTTGACGGCCTTCTTGTGGCCCTCGCCCTCCTCGAACAGGTCGTACATCCTCCGTCCGGCGAGGACGTGCTGGAACAGCGGCACGGGCCGGTGCTCGGAGACGATCACCTCGGTGTCGCCGCGGACGGTGTCCAGCCAGTCACCGAACTCCTCGGCGTTGGACACGGTCGCGGACAGTGACACCAGCGTCACCGACTCGGGGAGGTGGATGATCACCTCTTCCCAGACAGCGCCGCGGAAGCGGTCGGAGAGGTAGTGCACCTCGTCCATGACCACATAGCCGAGGCCGAGGAGGGTCTGGGAGCCGGCGTAGAGCATGTTCCGCAGGACCTCGGTGGTCATCACGACCACCGGGGCCTCGGAGTTCACGCTGTTGTCGCCGGTGAGCAGGCCGACCTTGCCGGTGCCGTAGCGGCGGCACAGGTCGGCGTACTTCTGGTTCGACAGCGCCTTGATGGGTGTCGTGTAGAAGCACTTCTTGCCCTGCTGCAGGGCGAGGTGGACGGCGAACTCGCCCACGATCGTCTTGCCCGAGCCGGTGGGGGCGGCCACCAGTACGCCCTTTCCCGTCTCGAGTGCCTGGCAGGCCTCGATCTGGAAGGGGTCGAGGCCGAAGTCGTACATCTCGCGGAAGGACGCGAGCGCGGTGGCCTGCTCGGCTGCCCGCCTGCGGGCTGCCGCGTACCGCTCGGCCGGAGAGAGGTCCTCTGTCATCGTGCTTTCGAGCGTACCGGGCCCCACTGACAACAGGACGATCATTATCCGGAACGTGGGCTGATCGACAAAGCCGGATGCCCCCGTCCATCAGGGCGGGGGCATCCGGCGTGGTGCGGTGAGGGGCGGGCTCAGGTCACGTCGTCGTAGCCGTTGACCCGGTCCGTGCCCGCCTGCTCGGGCAGGGCCCGGCTGGCCGCGACGGGCTCGATCTCGCCGATGTCCTCGGGGGTGAGGTCCAGCTCGGAGGCCTCGTCGTCGGCGGGACCCGCCGCCTCGCGTCGGGCCCGGCGGCGGTCGTTGAGCAGCGAGAAGGCCACGGCGATGAAGAACAGCGCCCAGATCGGCGCCGCCAGCGCCAGCATCGTGCCCGGGTCGGGGCTGGGCGTGGCCACGGCCGCGAAGGCGGCGATGCCGACGATCATGCCGCGCCACCAACCGAGCATCCGCCGGCCGGACAGGATGCCGGTGAGGTTGAGCATCACCAGCAGCAACGGCATCTCGAAGGCGAGGCCGAACACGACCACCATGCGCGTGACCAGGTCGAGGAGCTCGTCCAGCGGAAGCAGGTTCTCCGTACCGCTCGGCGTGAGGTCGACCAGGAACTTCGCCGTCACGGGCAGCACGTGGTAGGCGAGGTAGCCGCCGACCAGGAAGAGCGGGAAACCGAGACCGACGAACGCGTAGGCGTACTTCTTCTCGTGCCGGTGCAGGCCCGGTGCGACGAACGCCCACAGCTGGTAGAGCCAGACCGGCGCCGCCAGCACGACGCCGGCCGTCAGCGCGGTCTTCAGGGCGAGAGTGAACGGCCCCAGCAAACCACTGACCGTGATGTGCGCGCAGTGGGCGTTCTTGCTCTTGGCCAGCTGCCCGAAGGTCTGCCCGCAACCGACCGAGTCGAGCACCGGCCGGGTGATGAAGTTGATGATGTCCTTGTAGAAGAAGGCAGAGATCACCGCGACGACGACGATCGCCAGGACGCCCTTCGCGAGCCGGTTGCGCAGCTCACGCAAGTGATCCGCGAGCGGCATCCGCCCCTCGGGATCCTTCTCCTTATTGCGGGCAGGCTTGGGCAACCCACATCCTCATCTCGTGCAGCGGACCGGATGCCCCGGTCCTCGCGTCAGCGCTGGGTCGTGTCCGTCGGCTCGTTGACCGGCCGGGAGCTGGTCACGTCGCCGGGCGCCGCCTGGATCGTGCGCTGAGCCGGGGTCTGCTCCTCGGCGGGCTGGGCGGGGGTGGAAGACTGCTTGCCTTCGTCCTTCATCGCCTTGGCCTCGCTCTTGAGGATGCGCGCGGACTTGCCGAGCGAGCGCGCCATGTCCGGAAGCTTCTTGGAGCCGAACACGAGGACGATCACCAGAACCAGGAGCACCAGGTGCCACGGCTCAAGTGCGTTGCGGAACATAGTCTTCACCTTCTCACTGAGGCGGGGCGGCGGGGCTGTGTCCGGCCGGTCGGACATGTGTCCGAGCATCGTGCTGGCAGCGATCGTAACGCCCGGGGGTGAACGTAGGACAATCCCCGTGCGTACTCCCACTCCCTCTGCGGACCGCGCCTCGTTGTCCGGGCCGCGATCGCCAGCGTACCTGGACGTGCCGGTCGGATGACAGGGCGAAGTGACCCAAAGCGCACGGTCTTGGAGGTATCACAGCGCATCCACGGCACGGCCCGCGCTGACCGCAGCCCGCTCCAGGTCCTCGGCCGCCCGGTTGATCCGGCGCGCGGAGTCCGCGACCTGCTGCCCGAGACGCCGTGCCTCCAGGAAGACCCGGACGGCGAGCACCCCCAGCACCGCGAGACCCAGGAAACCCACCGCTACCGCGAACATCGGCCAGAACATGACGTCGAGACTAGACCGTGGAGTGCAGCCGCAGCGTGCGGACCCCGCCACCGGTGAGCAGTTCGACGATGCGCTCCCCGGCGGGCTTGCGGACGGCGGCCCCGCACTCGGGGCAGGTGAAGGAGTAGAACGTCGTCCGGCTGGTGGCCCCGATGGCGAGGCGCAGCGCGCTCGCGGCTAGCTCGAAGCGGCCCCGGCAGTCCGGGCAGCCCGCCTTGAACACCACGGGGACCACTCTCTTCATCCCGGCGAAGGCGGCCGCCACCGTCATCTCACCCGCACGCTCGCTCACAGCCCTCGCTCCTTGTCCTGGTCGTTCGCCAGCGATCGCCGTCTTCGTCCGCGGCGCCGTCGTGGCCGGTCGCGTCCCCCCAAGTTCTCGGCTTCGCTCGAACCCGGGACGACCCCCATCGCGGCGGGGCCGCACGTCACACACGGCCCGGCGCCCCTTCGGAGCGCCCGCTCACGCCCCGGCGCTCTCCGGTTGCGCCGCGTCATACGCAGCCAGCGCCTCGGCGGCCGCTCTGCGGGCGCTGTCGGCCAGCTCCGGTGGGGAGACGATCCGGCCGTCGCCGCCGAGCCGCAGTGCCAGCCGGCGCAGGGAGGCCGGATCGGGGGTGCGCAGAGTGATACGCAGCCCGCCGTCGGGAAGCTCATCGGCGCTGTCGTGCGGGTAGTACTCGGCCACCCAGCGGCCGCCCGGGCCGACCTCGACCACGACCTCCGGGTCCTCGGCGGCCGGCTGCACCAGGGCCACGGAGAGGTCGCGCAGCTCCATCTCGGGCGGCGCGGACGGCTCGTCCAGGATCCGGATCTCTGCGACCCGGTCGAGCCGGAAGGTGCGCCGCGCCTCGGAGCGGCGGCACCAGGCCTCGACATAGGTGTGGCCGACGCTGACCAGGCGGATCGGGTCGATCTCGCGCTCGGTGACCTCGTCGCGGGCCGGGGAGTAGTAGCGGATCCACAGCCGGCGGCGCTCGGAGATCGCCCGGTCGACGTCCGCGAAGACCCCGCCCTCGGACTCGAAGGTCACCGACAGCCGTGCGCTGGCGCCGGCGGCCTCACCGGCGGCGGCCTCCACCTTGGCCGTCGCCCGCAGCAGGGCCTGACGGTCGCCCTCGCGCAGGCCCGGCAGGGTCGAGACCGCCCGGGCGGCCACCAGCAGCGCGGTGGCCTCGTCCGCGGCCAGCCTGAGCGGCTCGGCCGCCTCCTCGCCGAGCGCGGCCGGGTTGTGCCACCAGATCCGCTCGCCGTCGGTGTCGATGTCCAGCAGATCGCCGCCGCGGAAGCTGGTGCCGCACATCGGCAGCAGATCGAGGTCGGCGACCAGCTCGTCCTCGGTGATGCCGAACGCGCGCGCGACATCCGCGATCCGGGCGCCGGGGCGCTCCCTGAGGTAGGTCACCAGGGAGAGCATCCGCCGGGTCTGGTCGATGGCGTTCACGGGCCTGACCGGTTTGCCTGCCACAGTCCTGCTCCCCTCAGCCCTTGGCCACGGCACGCAGCCGGTCCACCACGTCCGCGCGCAGCTCGGCCGGCTCCAGAACCACCACGTCCGGCCCGAACTCCACCAGCCAGGCGTCCAGGCCGTGCCCGTACGGAATCTCCAACTCGTCCCAGCCGTCGCCGAGTTCCCGCACCCGGCCGGCCTTCGCCCGAAGGGGGTAACCGGCCCCGGCACGCAGCCGGATCAGCGCCGTACCGTCGGCGATCTCGCCCGCCCAGCTCGCCACGGTCTCGCGCACGGTGACGACATCGGGCACGGCAGCGGTGAAGCCCGTACCGCGCGAGCGGACCCGGCCGGTGATCCGGGACAGCCGGAAGACGCGCTCGGCACCCCGGTCCCGGTCGTAACCGGCCAGGTACCAGTGCCCGCGCCAGCACTCCAGCGCCCACGGCTCCACATGCCGGGGCTCGGGGCGGGCGGCGGAGGCCTTGCGGTAGTCGAAGACGACCGGGCGGCGGTCCCGGCAGGCCAGCATCAGCGGCTCGAAGGCGGCCTCGTGCACCGGGATACGCGGCTCCAGGGCGCCGTGCGCCTCGTAGGGGTCGACGTCCTCGGGGAGCCCTGCGGCGCGCAGCTTCTGCAGGGCGCCGCTGGCCGCGCCGGCGAGGCGGGCCTGCTGCCACACCTTCGCGGCGAGACCGAGCGCCGCGGCCTCCTCGGCGTCCAGGGTGATGGGCGGCAGCCGGTTGCTGTCGCGGCGGGCCAGATAACCGACCTCGCCGTCCAGGTTCTCCACGGTCGCGATGACCAGGCCCAGCTCGCGCAGATCGTCCTTGTCCCGCTCGAACATCCGGTTGAAGGAGTCGTCGGAGCCCGCCGCGCCCTTTTCCGGCCTGGAGGCCTCGACGTACGCCTCGATGGAATCCCGCAGCTCGCGCTTGCTGAGTGGCCGCCGTGTGCCGAGCAGACACAGCGCGAGGTTCATCAGCCGCTCGGCCTTGGCAATGGCCATCGACGCCCTTCGCCTTTCCTATGGTGCTTCCGACCGATGACCGTACCGCTCCCGGGTGCGGTGGCAAAAGCCGAGGGCCCATGCCCGGGCAGGCATGGGCCCCAGGTGATCGGAACCGGTCGGACACGGCCGGTCGATCAGGTGTGGATCCCGTGTGGACCGACAGGGGATCGCGCAAGCGATCAGACGCCCAGCAGGTCCACCACGAAGATCAGCGTCTCGCCCGGCTTGATCGCGGGGGTCGGGCTCTGGTTGCCGTAGGCCAGGTGGGCGGGGATGGTCAGCTGGCGACGGCCGCCGACCTTCATGCCCTGCACACCCTGGTCCCAGCCCGCGATGACCCGGCCCGCACCCAGCGGGAAGCGGAACGGAGTGCCACGGTTCCAGCTGGCGTCGAACTCCTCGCCGGTGCTGAAGGCGACACCCACGTAGTGCACGGTGACGTTCTGGCCCGCCTGCGCGACCGGCCCGTCGCCCTCCCAGATGTCCTTGATCTCGAGGTCCGCCGGGGGCTCGCCGCCCGGGAAGTCGATCTCGGGCTTCTCGATGTTCACGTCAAAAGCTCCTGCGTGTGTACGACACGAAACGCGGACAGTCTTTCATCTCCGCAGGCCCGCCGCCCGCCATGGACACCGGCTTCCTTCGCCCGCAACCGACGGCACCGGCTACATCGCCGCGAGGATGTCCACCGTGAACACCAGCGTCGAACCCTTCTTGATGACACCACCGCTCGGCGGAGTGTCGCCGTAACCCAGCTCCGGCGGCACCACGATCAGCACCCGGCTGCCCACCTTCTTGCCGACCAGACCCTGCGCCAGACCCTTGACCGCCTGCTGCATCTGCTGCAGCCCGAACTGGCTCAGCCTGCCCGAGCCGTACGTCCGCTGGAAGGTCTTGCCGCTGTCCCACACCAGCCCCTGGAACTGGCACAGCACCGTCTGGTCCGCCTTCACCTCCGGACCGTCGCCCTCAAGGACGTACGTCGACACCAGCTTCTTCGGCGGGGCCGTCTTCGGGACGGTGACCTTCGGGACGTTGCCGTCGGTGTTCGTGGCCACCTTGGGCAGCGCGGCGTCGCTCTGCGCGACCTGCCGGCCCTTGGCCGAGCTCTTGGAGTTGAACGAATCGATCAGGTCGACGACGAACACCAGCGTGTCCGTGCCCTTGATACCCGCCTGCGGATTGCCCGACGTGCCGTAACCCCAGGTCGGCGGCACCGCCATCAGCACCCGGCTGCCCGTCTTCCTGCCCGCCAGCCCATACCGCCAGCCGTCGATGATGCTGCCCTGGGCCAGCTGCATCACCAGGGGACGCTTGCGGTCGTAGGAGTTGTCGAAGACCTTGCCCGTGTCCCAGATCTGACCCAGGTAGTTCGCCTGGACGAAGTCGTTCTCCGCGACCGTACGACCACTGCCCGCGATCACCGTCTTCACCGTCAGGTTCTTCGACGGCTCACCCGGCCCCTTGGCCACGGTCGGCTTCTCACCGAACTTCGTGCCCGCCGTGATCGCCGGCAACGGCCCGTCCACGATCTTCGGCGGAGGTACCGTCGACACCGACGGCGACGGCGAGACACCGGCCTTGCTGGAGCCGGACTTGCCGTCACCGCATCCGGCGAGCGTGACCAGTCCTGCGGGAACGGCGGCGAGGAGAAGTGAACGTCGGCGCACGGAAGAGCCTCGTAATCGATCGATCTTGCGGATGGCGTGCGCGCAACTCTACGACGCGAGAAGGGCGCCGTACGGGAAACGTACGACGCCCGTGTGGCGTTCCGGCATTTCACACCCGAAACGCTTGACTCACCCGCTTTCGACTACATTCCGGCGATCAACTTCTCCACCCGGTCGTCCACCGAACGGAACGGGTCCTTGCACAACACGGTGCGCTGCGCCTGGTCGTTGAGCTTCAGATGCACCCAGTCGACCGTGAAGTCCCTGCGCTGTTCCTGTGCCCGCCGGATGAAGTCACCGCGCAGCCGCGCCCGAGTCGTCTGCGGCGGAACCGACTTGCCCTCGAAGATCTTCAAGTCGTTGCAGATCCGGGCCGCCTGACCCTTCTTCTCCAGCAGGTAGTACAGGCCACGACGACGATGGATGTCGTGGTAGGCGAGGTCTATCTGAGCGACCCGCGGATGCGACATCGTCATGTTGTTCTTGGCCCGGTACCGCTCGATGAGCTTGTACTTCATCACCCAGTCGATCTCGGTGGCGATCCGGTCCAGTTCCTCGGTCTCGATCGCGTCCAGCGTACGGCCCCACAGCTCCAGGACCTGCGCGACCGTGCCGGTGCGGATCCCCCGGCGGTCACAGAAGTCCACGGCCTTGTCGAAGTACTCCCGCTGCACCTCCAGCGCGGATGCCTCCCGGCCGCTGGCCAGCCGCACCTTTCGCCGGCCCGTGATGTCATGGCTGACCTCGCGGATCGCCCGGATCGGGTTCTCCAGCGTCAGGTCACGCATCACCGTGCCCGCCTCGATCATGCGCAGCACCAGGTCCGTCGCGCCGACCTTCAGCAGCATCGTCGTCTCGGACATGTTCGAGTCACCGACGATGACATGCAGCCGGCGGTAACGCTCGGCGTCCGCGTGCGGCTCGTCACGGGTGTTGATGATGGGCCTCGAACGGGTCGTCGCCGAGGACACGCCCTCCCAGATGTGCTCCGCGCGCTGACTCACGCAGTACACGGCACCGCGGGGGGTCTGCAGCACCTTGCCTGCGCCGCACAGCAGCTGCCGGGTGACCAGGAACGGGATGAGGATGTCCGCGAGCCGGGAGAACTCCCCGTGCCGGGCCACCAGATAGTTCTCGTGGCAGCCGTAGGAGTTGCCCGCCGAGTCGGTGTTGTTCTTGAAGAGGTAGACGTCGCCCGCGATTCCCTCCTCGTGCAGGCGTCGTTCCGCGTCCACCAGGAGTCCTTCGAGAATGCGCTCGCCGGCCTTGTCGTGGGTGACCAGTTCGATCACATTGTCACATTCGGGGGTCGCGTATTCCGGATGTGAGCCCACGTCGAGATAGAGCCGGGCGCCGTTTCGCAGAAAGACATTGCTGCTGCGGCCCCATGACACGACACGGCGGAAGAGGTACCGCGCCACCTCGTCAGGAGACAGGCGGCGCTGTCCCCTGAACGTGCACGTGACGCCGTACTCGTTCTCCAGCCCGAAAATGCGGCGGTCCATGAGTGAACATTACGCCCGATCCCCCGAGCTGAAACGGGGTTCGGCAGCACGATTTGGATCATTTTCCGATGAAGACGCAACGACCCCGCCCCGCGCGGGAGCTGCGAGGACCCGCCCCGTGGCGAGCAGCACCAGCAACGACACCGCCCCCGCCGCACCCGGAACGGCGAACCCCCACACCGTGCCACCGGCCTGGACCACAGGCCCCGCCACGCCCGTACCCACCGAGGCACCCACGGTGAACGTCGTCACAAGCCAGGAGAACGCCTCGGTGACCGTACCGCTCGGCGCATGCCGGTCCACGATGATGAACGCACAGGCGATACACGGCGCGAGGAACACCCCGGAGAGCACCGAGAGCAGCACCATGGCCGGCGCACCCGGCGTCAGCATCAAAGGCAGGTAACACACCGCCAGAAGGGCCACGAGCGCGCTCAGTCGCCGCTCCGGCGAACCACCCCACCGACGGGCCCCGTACACCGTGCCACCGACCAGCGCACCCAGGCCCAGCCCCGCCATCATCCAGCCGTACACCGCGTCACCGCCATGACCGTCGGCGTACGACACCGACGCGACCGTGATCGAGCCCAGCGCGATGCCCACGAACAGGAACGAACCGAGCAGGACCAGCAGACCCGGCGAACGCAGCGCACCCAGCCAGTGCGCCTCACGCGGCGCCGACCGCCACGCGCGCGAGGGCGGCGACACCACCACCGAGAGCGCACCCAGCACCCCCAGCAGGTTCAGCACGAGCAGGGCGGCACGCTCGTCCCACAGGGACACGCACAACGTCACCAGCAGCGGCCCCACCGTGAACATGATCTCCTGCGCGATCGCGTCCATGGCGTACGCCGTGTGCACCTGCTCCTCCCGGCGCAGCACCGACGGCCACAGCGCGCGCAGGCCCCCCTCCAGCGGCGGCGCGAACAGACCGGCCGCCGCCACGGCCGCGTACGCCGCCGGCAGCGGATCGGTGCCGGAGAACGCGAAGACCGCCATGGACAGGGCCGCGAGCACCGCCGCCGGCAACTGGACACGCGGCTGACCGTGCAGATCCACGAGACGGCCCAGCACCGGCTGGCCCACGGCGTTGGCGACGCCGTACACGGCGGCGAGGGCACCCGCCAGGCTGTAGGTACCGCCCTCGGCACGGACGAACAGCACCAGGGCGATCGCGGCCGTTGCGTTCGGCAGCCGCCCCACCAGGGTGCCGGTGAGCAGCCGCAGCGCGTGCCGCGCCCGGAGTATCTCCAGATATCCCGTGGCCATGTGCGCCCTCCAGCCTCAAGTTTTACGTATAACGTCCCCAGTCATACGTACCATGTGCGCTGTTCGGAGGTCCAGACGAAAGGGCAGGCCCACGGTGGCACGCAGCAGCACGCGCCCGACCAGCCGGGACGTCGCCCAGGCCGCCGGGGTCTCCCAGGCCGCCGTCTCACTCGTCCTGGGCGACAAATGGCGCGGCCGAGTCTCCGAACCTGTCGCCGAGCGGGTCCGCGAGGCGGCCCGGGAACTGGGCTACCGGCCCAACCTCGCCGCCCGCAACCTCCGCCTCGGCCACACCCGCACCGTCCTGCTGGTCGTACCCGCCCTCACGACCGAGTTCTTCGCCGGCGTCTACACCGGCGCCGCACGCGTGGCGGCCGACAATGGCTTCGGAGTCGTCCTCTACCCCTCCCCCGAAGGCATCGGCCCCGCCCGCGACCCCTTCGCCTCCGCACAGTCCGCCCTCGACGGTGTCATCGCCTCCTCCATGGCCGCCGACGCCCTCACCGCAATCCGCGGCGACCAACTGCCCCTGGTCATGCTCGACAGCGACCCCGGAGGCAGCCTCGGCGCCGCCACCGTCAACCTCGACATCACCGACGGCATCCGCCAGGTCACCGAACACCTCCTGGACCTCGGCCACCGCCGCATCCTCCACCTCGCCGCCGACGTGCCCTCCTGGACCTTCGAGATACGCGCGCGTGAACTCGCGACACGCATGGCCGCCGTACGGGGGACGGAGGTGCGTACGGCCCGGGCCCCGATCTCCATCGAAGGAGCCCTCACCGCGACCGAGGCCGCGCTCACCACACCCGGCCCCCGGCCCACCGCCGTCGTCTGCGACGACGACAAGCTGGCCGCCGGCGCCTACAAAGCCCTGCGCCGCCTCGGCCTGCGCATCCCCCACGACGTCTCGGTCACCGGCGTCGACGACCTCGGCCTCGCCACCGCCATCGACCCCGAACTGACCACCGTACGACTGGACGCCGAGCTCTTCGGCGAACGCGGCATGCAGGCCCTCCTCGCCGTCCTGGAGGGCCGGGAGCCGGAGAGCGGGGACATCCCGGTCGAACTGGTCGTACGAGGCTCCACGGCCCCGCCACGCACCGCCTAGCCCCCCCGCCGCCCTACGGGAACGCCGTGTGCCCCGGCCAGAAGTACGGCCGGGGCACACGGGAACAGGCAAGGGCGACGGATCACTCCTCCTCGGAGTCCTCCTCCACGGAACTCTCCGCCTCGGTGGCCGCACCGTCCGCCGCCAGCAGACGCGCCAGCTGACGGCCCACGATGCGCTTGAACTTGCGCTTCTGCGGACGCGTACGATCCAGCACCGCCACCTCGAGACGCTCCGCGGGAATCTCCCGCTCGCTGCCGTTGGTGTCGCGCGACAGAGCCTGCACCGCCAGCTTCAAAGCCTCCGCCAGCGACATCCCGTCACGGTGACGCTGGTCCAGGAAGCTACTGATCTGCTCGGCATTGCCACCCACCGCGACCGAGCCGTGCTCGTCCACGATCGACCCGTCATGCGGCAGCCGATAGATCTGGTCACCCTCCGGGGTCTCCCCCACCTCGGCCACCACCAGCTCCACCTCGTACGGCTTCTCAGCGGCCGAGGAGAAGATCGTGCCGAGGGTCTGGGCATAGACGTTCGCCAGACCACGAGCGGTCACATCATCACGGTCATAGGTGTAACCCCGCAGGTCGGCGTAACGGACACCACCGATGCGCAGGTTCTCGTACTCGTTGTACTTACCGGCGGCCGCAAAACCGATCCGGTCATAGATCTCGCTGAACTTGTGCAGCGCACGGGACGGGTTCTCACCGACGAACACAATGCCGTCGGCATACTGCAGCACGACCAGGCTACGGCCACGGGCGATGCCCTTCCGGGCGTACTCCGCCCGGTCGGCCATGGCCTGCTGAGGTGAGACATAGAACGGCGTCGACACCGGTTATCCGTCCCTTTCTGTCATGGTCACTGGATCACCTTCATAAGAACCGGGGCCCGCACTCAGAGCAGGGCGGCCTTCGGGCCGTCCGGCTCCTCCAGGCGCTTCTGCAGCACCGCACGGGCGATCTCGGAGGACTCCTCCCCCGTCAGCCGGCGGAAACCGTCCTCGGTGATCACGGTGATGATCGGGTAGATCCGGCGGGCGACATCGGGACCACCGGTCGCCGAGTCGTCGTCAGCCGCGTCATAGAGGGCCTGCACCACCAGCGTGGTCGCCTGCTCCTCGGACAGATCGTCACGGAACAACTTCTTCATGGCACCCCGGGCGAAGATCGAGCCGGAGCCGGTGGCCGCGAAGTTGTGCTCCTCGCTGCGGCCGCCCGTGACGTCGTAGGAGAAGATCCGCCCCTTCTCGCGGTCCAGGTCATACCCCGCGAAGAGCGGCACGACCGCCAGACCCTGCATCGCCATGGCCAGGTTCGACCGGATCATCGTCGACAACCGGTTCGCCTTGCCCTCCAGCGACAGCTGCGCACCCTCGACCTTCTCGAAGTGCTCCAGCTCCAGCTGGAAGAGCTTGACCATCTCCACGGCGAGACCGGCGGTGCCGGCGATGCCGACGGCCGAGTACTCGTCCGCCGGGAACACCTTCTCGATGTCCCGCTGAGCGATGATGTTGCCCATGGTGGCGCGACGGTCACCGGCCAGCACCACGCCCCCACGGAAGGTCACGGCCACGATGGTGGTGCCGTGGGGCGCCTCGATCACGCCCTGCGTGGGCGGCAGCTGCCGGTTGCCGGGCAGCATCTCGGGCTGGTGCTCGGACAGGAAGTCCATGAAGGAGGAGGACCCAGGCGTCAGGAAGGCAGCTGGTAGACGCCCGGTGCCACGAGTATTGGCTTCCACAAGTTTCCTTCCAGGTAAGCAACGGCACGACGGCCAACGTCAGGGTCGTCTCGCAACTTGCCGATGGCCGAATTGCAGTTGAAGCACAGTACGCCACGGACCCTACCCGTCTTGTGGCAGTGATCCACATGTGCGGGCGGGGCAGCCGGGCAGATCGCACAGAGGCCTCGCTGGGAGGCGATCAACGCGTCACGCTCGGCTTCGGTCAGGCCGCAGTCGCGCTTGAGATGATGCTGCCGACCCTTTATCGCCTCGCAAAGGGTTGCCAGAACGACCGAGGCGCTACTGTTCCGCGTCCACTCGCTGTGCGGTTTGATCTCGCCGCAGGTACGGCAGTACTTGTGGCCCGGTGGTACTGCCACACTCGGCCGAACGTTGCGCCCTTCGGCCACTTGCCGCTGCTGGTGGTACACCGCCGCGCACCTACGGCGATAGACCTGCAGCCCGTCGCGCATCGCCTTGTTCCGCGCGAACGCTGCCCGCGGCTTGTGCTGCTTGCACCGCGAGCAGCGCTTCACGCCTTCGTCGCTTTCCAAGCCAGACTCCCCCGGCACCTTCGATTCGAAGGCTATTGGCCGCCTTTCTGCACGAAGCTACGAACGAAGTCCTCTGCGTTCTCCTCCAGGACATCGTCAATCTCGTCCAACACGGAGTCCACGTCATCGCTCAGCTTCTCGTGCCGCTCCTTGAGGTCCTCCGAAGCCTGCGCGTCCTGCGCCTGCTCCTCGACCTCTTCGGTAGCGCGCGTCGCCTTCTGCTGGCCGCCGCCGGTGTCCTTCGTCGCCATAACCCTCACCCCGCTCAGTTCGCCTGCCGATCGGTGATGATCAGACCCTACAAGCCGGGTCCGACATCGGCCCCGCAGTTTCTCCAACGTACGGGGGCCATCTCGATGATTCCCGGGCGGCGGGATTTCCACCCTGCCGCCCGGGCCGCACCGAGTCCCCCCCTTGTCCGCTCACCCGCCTGACAGGACCCTGACCAGGTCTTCTGCGGTGCGGCAGCGGTCCAGCAGTTCCTTGACGTGATTTCGCGTTCCGCGTAGTGGTTCCAGGGTTGGAACGCGCTGGAGGGAGTCGCGGCCGGGGAGGTCGAAGATGACCGAGTCCCAGCTCGCCGCCGCGACGTCGTCGGCGTACTGCTCCAGGCAGCGGCCGCGGAAGTAGGCGCGGGTGTCCTCCGGCGGCTTGGTGCGGGCCCTGTCGACCTCGGACTCGTCCAGGAGGCGCTTCATGCGGCCGCGGGCCGCGAGGCGGTTGTAGAGGCCTTTCTCGGCGCGTACGTCGGCGTACTGGAGGTCGACGAGGTGGAGGCGGGCGGCGTCCCAGTCGAGGTTGTCGCGGCGGCGGTAGCCCTCCATGAGTTCCCGCTTGGCGACCCAGTCCAGTTCGCCCGCCAGGCTCATGGGGTCGTTCTCGAGCCGCGTGAGGGTGTCTTCCCAGCGGGTCAGGATGTCCTTGGTCTGGTCGTCGGCGTCCGCGCCGTAGCGCTCCTCCACGTATTTGCGTGACAGCTCGTAGTACTCCATCTGGAGCTGGACGGCTGTGAGGGTCCGACCACTGCGCAACGTGATCTGGCGTTTCAGGGACGGGTCGTGGGACACCTGGTGCAATGTCCGTACCGGCTGGTCGACGGCCAGGTCGACGGCGATGAAGCCGTCCTCGATCATGGACAGGACCAGGGAGGTCGTGCCCAGTTTGAGGTAGGTGGAGATCTCGGAGAGGTTGGCGTCGCCGATGATCACGTGGAGGCGGCGGTATTTCTCCGCGTCCGCGTGGGGTTCGTCGCGCGTGTTGATGATGGGGCGCTTGAGCGTGGTCTCGAGGCCGACCTCGACTTCGAAGTAGTCGGCGCGCTGGCTGATCTGGAAGCCGTGTTCGTGGCCGTCCTGGCCGATGCCGATGCGGCCGGCGCCGGCGAAGACCTGGCGGGAGACGAAGAAGGGGGTCAGGTGGCGCACGATGTCCGAGAAGGGGGTTTCCCGCTTCATCAGGTAGTTCTCGTGTGTGCCGTAGCTGGCGCCCTTGTTGTCGGTGTTGTTCTTGTAGAGGTGGATGGGCTGGGCGCCGGGGAGCTGGGCGGCTCGTTCGGCGGCTTCGGCCATGATGCGTTCGCCGGCCTTGTCCCAGAGGACGGCGTCGCGGGGGTTGGTGACCTCGGGGGCGCTGTATTCGGGGTGGGCGTGGTCGACGTAGAGGCGCGCACCGTTGGTGAGGATGACGTTGGCGAGGCCGATGTCCTCGTCGGTGAGCTGGCTGGCGTCGGCGGCTTCTCGGGCGAGGTCGAAGCCTCGTGCGTCCCGTAGCGGGTTCTCTTCCTCGAAGTCCCAGCGGGCCCTGCGGGCCCGGTGCATCGCCGCCGCGTAGGCGTTGACGATCTGGGACGAGGTGAGCATGGCATTGGCGTTGGGGTGGCCGGGGACGGAGATCCCGTACTCCGTCTCGATGCCCATTACTCGCCGTACGGTCATGCGGCCCTCCTTGCCCGGCGGCACCCTCGGTCGTGGGCGCCGCTCACGTACCGCTGGCTCTCCGGTGCGTGTGCGGTGCCCGTCCCCGCACTGCGCGATTCGGCGGTAGGAACGAGCCTAGAACGCCTTTGCGCTGGTGGGGAGATCATTTGCGTCATTGGCTGCTCCGGTCGTGGCCTGAAAACGCGAGGGCTGCGGGTACCCGGTGAGGGCACCCGCAGCCGCCCTGGTGTTACAGGTACTGACCGGTGTTCGCCACCGTGTCGATGCTGCGTCCGGTGTCCGCGCCCTGCTTTCCGGTGATGAGGGTACGGATGTAGACGATCCGTTCGCCCTTCTTTCCGGAGATGCGGGCCCAGTCGTCGGGGTTGGTGGTGTTGGGGAGGTCTTCGTTCTCCTTGAACTCGTCCACGCAGGCCTGGAGGAGGTGGGAGACGCGGAGGCCCTTCTGGTTCTTTTCGAGGAAGTCCTTGATCGCCATTTTCTTGGCGCGTCCGACGATGTTTTCGATCATGGCGCCGGAGTTGAAGTCCTTGAAGTAGAGGACTTCCTTGTCGCCGTTGGCGTAGGTGACTTCCAGGAAGCGGTTTTCCTCGGATTCGGCGTACATCTGCTCGACCGCCGTCTGGATCATGCTCTGGACGGTGGTCTCCTTGCTGCCGCCGTGCTCGCTGAGGTCGTCGGCGTGCAGCGGGAGGCGCTCGGTGAGGTACTTGCCGAAGATGTCCTTGGCGGCTTCGGCGTCGGGCCGCTCGATCTTGATCTTCACGTCGAGGCGGCCGGGGCGCAAGATGGCGGGGTCGATCATGTCCTCGCGGTTGGAGGCGCCGATGACGACCACGTTCTGCAGGCCTTCCACGCCGTCGATCTCGGCGAGCAGCTGGGGGACGATGGTGTTCTCCACGTCCGAGCTGACGCCGGAGCCCCTGGTGCGGAAGAGGGACTCCATCTCGTCGAAGAAGACGATCACGGGGGTGCCCTCGCTGGCCTTCTCGCGGGCACGCTGGAAGACGAGGCGGATCTGCCGCTCGGTCTCACCGACGTACTTGTTGAGCAGCTCGGGGCCCTTGATGTTGAGGAAGAAGCTCTTGCCTGCGGCTTGGCCGGTGACCTCGGCGACCTTCTTGGCGAGTGAGTTCGCGACGGCCTTGGCGATGAGTGTCTTGCCGCAGCCGGGGGGGCCGTAGAGCAGGACGCCCTTGGGTGGGCGCAGCTCGTGCTCCTTGAACAGGTCGGGGTAGAGGTAGGGCAGCTCGACCGCGTCGCGGATGGCCTCGATCTGGTTGCCCAGTCCGCCGATCTGTTCGTAGCCGATGTCCGGGACCTCTTCGAGGACGAGTTCTTCGACCTCGCTCTTGGGGACGACTTCGTAGACGTAGCCGGAGCGGGGTTCGAGCAGGAGGGCGTCGCCGGCGCGGATGGTGATGCCGAGCAGTGGTTCGGCGAGCCGTACGACCCGTTCCTCGTCGGTGTGTCCGAGTACGAGGGCGCGCTCGCCGTCCTCGAGGATTTCCTTGAGGGTGACGATGTCGCCGACGCGCTCGAACTCCATGGCTTCGACCACGTTGAGCGCTTCGTTGAGCATGACTTCCTGGCCACGCCGCATGTCGTCGAGGTCGACGCTCGGGCTGACGTTCACCCGGAGTTTGCGGCCGCCGGTGAAGATGTCGGCGGTGCCGTCCTCGTTGGCCTGCAGGAAGACGCCGAAGCCGGCGGGCGGCTGGGCGAGCCGGTCGACCTCTTCCTTGAGGGCCACGATCTGGTCGCGGGCCTCGCGGAGGGTGTTGGCCAGCCGTTCGTTCTGGGCGGACACGCCGGCCAGGTTGGTCTGCAGCTCGACGATCCGCTCTTCGAGAATCCTCGTGTGTCGCGGAGAGTCGGCGAGCTTACGTCGCAGGACGGCGATCTCCTGCTCAAGGTAGGCGATCTGCCCGGCGGGGTCGTCGGACCCTCGTCCCGGGCGGATGCCGCGGTTCATGTCGTCGTCGTGGGCTGCCACGGTCCTCACCTCCTCCAAGGGGAGCTGGACGCTTCCAGACCCTACCTGGGTGGGTGTCGATTGAAACCCCTAGATCACAGAGACTGTCAAGGTGTGTCGTCGGTCACCCGTTGCGCTCTCCCTCGCACGGAGGGGATACCCACTCAACGTGATAGGGAAGCAGCTTGTTCCGGGCATCGCGTGGTCAAAACCCTTCAGGAGCGGCCGGAGTTGTCCACTCCGGGCGGGTGGGCCCGGAGGTGGGCAACACACAGGGCGCTCGCGTGTTTCATCACGCAGAGCGACGGTTCGGGCGGAGGGGGTCACGGTCGGCCTGGCTTGAAGTGGTGGGTGCCGTGGCCGGGGGCGTCTCTGTCCTGATCGAGCGCTGGTACCCGAGGGGGCGGGGGTGGAAACCCGGTGCCGGTGGGACGTGGCCGGATTGCGGGCGGAGGTAGGGTCGGGGGTGTTCAACAGCCGCTGGTGCGGACCCGGCTGGCCCTGGTGGTGCCGGCTCCGCCCGGCGTACCGACGGCAGGAGAGGTGACCGTGCAGCAGGAGGCCCCGGGCGGGGAGGCGCTGGAGGTCTGGATCGACCAGGATCTGTGTACCGGTGACGGGATCTGCGCCCAGTACGCCCCTGAGGTGTTCGAGCTGGACATCGACGGGCTGGCCTATGTGAAGGGCGCGGACGAGGAACTGCTGCAGGCGGTGGGTGCGGCGGCGCCGGTGCCGTTGCCGCTGCTGGCGGATGTGGTGGATTCGGCGCGGGAGTGTCCCGGCGAGTGCATTCATGTGCGCCGGGTTTCGGACAGGGTCGAGGTGTACGGGCCCGACGCGGAGTGAGTCCGGGCCGGGCCCCGGGTCAGACGCTGTGGGCGTCGGCGGGGGTGGAGCGGATGAACGAGGTGCCGTTCCAGTGCCACTTGGTCGGGGTTTTCAGGTCGGGGCAGCAGTTGGGGACGGCGTCGGAGGAGTAGCCGAGCAGGGTGGCGCCGACGGTGCCCGCGTGGATCGAGAAGTCGGTGACGGTGAGCCGGTCCTTGGGGTCGACGAGGGTGGCGACCACGCGTGGTTGGTCGCTGTCGGTGGAGCGGGTGAGGACGTAGACGCCGTCGGGCGGTGTGCCCATGGCGGAGTCGCAGTGCACCACCGCGACGGTTTCGGGTCTGCCGTCGCCGTCCAGGTCTCCGGCGGCTTTCTTGGCGACCACGGCTTTGACGGGTCCGCACTGCAGGGGGAAGTCCACGCCGGTGGTGCCGGGCGGTGCGATGGCCGCGGGGGCGGACTTGTTGTGTGTGCCGCCCGCGGCCTGGGCGGCCGTGGCCGATCCGGGCTGTACGACGGAGGAGAGGGCGACGACGCCGGCGACGGCCGTGGCGGTGGCGACCCAGTGGATGGGCCGGGTCTGCGTGTGGGCGAGCTCCGGAACGGCGGATTGCTGCACTAGGAGTGTCTCCTGTGAGGGCTGTGCCGGTGGGGGTGGCCAGCATGGTGCCACACGTCACAGTGCGGGGGAACGGCGGGGTCGGGGATTCCCGCAGGCGGGGGCCCGCGCGCGTGACGGGCGTACGAGACGCGGGGCTGGGGAATCCTGGTGCCCTGTCAACGGACGGGCGCCGTGCCGGAGTTCCCGTAGGTGGGCGGGAACTCCCGCACGGCGCCGTTGCGTTGTGCTGTGTGCGGGGTGGGTCAGCGGCCGGTGCCGCCGTCGGCGTTGGGGCCGGCGTAGTCCTCGCCGTAGGCACCCTTGGCGGGGCGGCGGCGGCGCATGGGCGGCTCGACGCCGTCGGCGAGGCGGCGGGCGGTGAGCAGGAAGCCGGTGTGGCCGATCATGCGGTGGTCGGGGCGTACGGCCAGGCCCTCGATGTGCCAGTTGCGGATCATGGTCTCCCAGGCGGTCGGCTCGTTGAAGCAGCCGATCTCCCGGATGGACTCCACGGTCCGGGCGAGCTGGGTGGTGGTGGCCACGTAGCAGCAGAGGATGCCGCCGGGGACGAGTGCCTTGGAGACGGCCTCCAGGCATTCCCAGGGGGCGAGCATGTCGAGGATGACGCGGTCGACGTCGGTGTCGGACAGGTTGTCCTGGAGGTCGCCGACGGTGAGCTGCCAGGCGGGGTGGGGGCCGCCGAAGTAGCGTTCCACGTTCTGCTTGGCGATCTCGGCGAAGTCCTCGCGGCGCTCGTAGGAGTGCAGCATGCCCTGGTCGCCGATGGCGCGCAGCAGGAAGCTGCTGAGCGAGCCGGAGCCGACGCCGGCCTCGACGACGCGTGCGCCGGGGAAGATGTCGGCGAAGGCGAGGATGTGCCCCGCGTCCTTGGGGTAGACGACGGCTGCCCCGCGGGGCATGGACAGGACGTAGTCGGGGAGCAGGGGGCGCAGCGCGAGGTAGGCGACGTTGCCGGTGGTGCGGACAACGCTGCCCTCGGGAGCGCCGATCAGTTCGTCGTGCGGGAAGGAACCCTTGTGGGTGTGGAAGTTCTTCCCGGCTTCGAGCGTGAACGTGTAGTGGCGACCCTTGGGGTCGGTCAGCTGTACCTGGTCCCCGACCTTGAAGGGCCCGCGTCTGCGGGCGGCACCGGTCGGTTCGGACATGTGACCAGCGTACCGGGTCCCTGCCGGGGGCTTGGCCGATGGAGGGGGTGGGGGGTGGGGCGCGTGCGGACTGGGCGGTGGTCTGTGGCGGGTCGCGCCCACGCGGCGGCAGCCGCACATCGACACATCCCCGCGCCCCCTATGGGGGCGCTTTGGTGGAGGGCGCTGTCAGGCGGGCCGTGCCATTGCCTTGACGAAGGCCCGCTCCACGTCTGCTGCCGACAGGACGCCGTAGATCTCGCCGGTTTCCTCGACGACGAGGTATTCGGTGGCGGGGGTGGCGCGCAGGACGTCCAGGAGTTCTTCTCCGGCGAGTTCGGCGGAGACGCGCATGCCGTCGGTGAGCTCCTGGGCGAGGCCGCTGACGGCGACCCAGGGGCGGCGGTGTTCGGGTACGCCGACGATGGCGGACTCGCGGACCAGGGAGAGGGGGTTGCCGTGGGCGTCGACGACGACCAGGGCGCGGGCGCCGGCGGCGTTGGCGCGGCGCAGGGCCTCCGACAGCGGGGTGTCGGTCTGGACGGGGACGGCCCGCCGGGTGAGGGTGCGGGCGCGCAGTTCGGGAAGGTGTTCGCGCAGGCGGGCCATGCGCAGGCTGTTTCCGGCGCCGGTCCAGATGATCGCGGCGAGGATGGCGGCGAGCAGGGCGTCGGTGACGGTGTCCATGCCGCCCGCGTCCTCGCTGCCGCCGCCGAGGGCGCCGGACTGGTTGAGCAGCGGCAGGCCGATGAGGACGGCGACGGCGAGGGCGCGGCCGACCCAGGCGGCGGCGACGGTGCCGCTCATGGGTTTGCCGGTGACGGCCCAGACGACGGCGCGGAGCATGCGGCCGCCGTCGAGGGGCAGGCCGGGGAGGAGGTTGAAGATCGCCACGATGAGGTTGGAGATCATCAGGCCGGCGAGCAGGACGCCGGGTACGGTGCCGGGCTCGACGGGTTTCATGGCGAGGTAGAACAGTCCGGCGAGGACGAGGGAGAGCAGCGGGCCGACGAAGGCCAGGACGAATTCCCGGCCCGGGGTCTCGGCCTCCTTCTCGATCTCGGAGACGCCGCCGAAGAACTGCAGCTGGATGCGGCGGACCGGGAGCTTGAAGCGGATCGCGGCGACCGTGTGGGCCAGCTCGTGGACCAGTACGGAGGCGTAGAAGGCGACGGCGAAGAAGAGTGAGACCAGGTAGCGGGCGGCGCCGAGCTCGGGCAGCACGCGGTCGAGCTGGCCGCCGAAGACCCAGGTGATGAGTGCGGCGACGAGGAACCAGCTCGGTGCGACGTACACCGGCACGCCGAAGGGACGGCCCATGAGGATGCCGCCACCGGGCTCCTTGGGCCGTGGCTGGGGCGGCTCACCCTTGGCGATTCCGGAGTGGGCGAGGGTCCGGTGCTGATCGGGGTGCGATCCGCGCCGGGTGCCAGTGCCGGGGGCGGGGGCGTTTTCGGGTCCGCCGGGGGTGAGGGGCGGGATGGTCGTTTCGCGGGACGGGGTCTCCGAGCCGCCGGTTGCGCCGGTCGTGGCGCCGGTGCCGGTGGCCTCGGAGCCGCGGGTGGGTCCCTCGGCGCCCGCGCCATCACCGGGGCCGGTCGCATCGGTGCGGCCCTCGGCGCCGGTCGCGTCCCAGCCGCTGGTGCCGTCCGGGCCGCTGGCGCCGGTCCCGCCGGTGTCACCCGTCGCGCCACTGGCGTCAGCCGGGCCACCGTCGGCGCCCTCGGCGTCCCAGCCGCCGCCGGTGTCGGGCGTGCCCCCCGGAGGCACAGTGGCCCCCGAGCCGCCGGCGGCGCCGGTGCGGTCCGTGCCCTCCGGAGGAGCAGCGGTGTCCGAGCCGGCGGCGATGCTGTCCGTACCCTCTGGGTTCGCGGTGGTGTCCGCGTCGGTCTGGGCAGGTCGTGGGTCGGCCGGGCGGTCGGCGGCGTGTCCCTGGTTGTCGGTCCCGGCCCGGCTGTGGTCCGCGGTGGGCTGAGGCTCCGGGGCCGCGGGGTCGGTGCGGTCGGTCGTCGGGGCCGTTGGACCTGCGGGGTGCTCGGCCGGCTTGTCGTTGCCGGACCGCGGCTGCCCGCTCCCGCCGCTCACGTCCACGGTGTCCCCTCGTTCGAAGCGTCCTTCCGTACCTGCCGGACGGAAGGGTCTCTGGTCGATGGTATGCGGCCTTGGTGACGCGTTTCGCCCCGGCACCCTTTGAGTTTGCCCAGCGGTCGCGCGGGCCGGATGCGGCGGCGGCTGGGTCACTGTCAGTGGTGGGCCGTAAGGTCTGTGGACATGGACAGCAGCATCGAGGACGCGGGAGCCCTGTCGGGCAGCGCCGAGCAGACGGATCCGGCCGAGGCGCCGCGACCGACGCCCACGGCGGCTTCGGTGCCGGGGCCCTCGACAGCCGTGGAGGCCGCCGAGCCGGACTCGGCCGTGCCGGCTCTGCCGGAGGCCGGTGCCGAGCGCGTCGCCATCCCGCCCACCTCGCTGTCCCCGTCCCGGGCCGGCGATTTCATGCAGTGCCCGCTGCTGTACCGGTTCCGGGTGATCGACCGGCTGCCGGAGAAGCCGAGCGCGGCGGCGACCCGGGGCACGCTGGTGCACGCGGTGCTGGAGCGGCTGTTCGACGCGCCCGCGGCGGAGCGGACCGCGCCCCGGGCGAAGGCCCTGATCCCGGGCCAGTGGGACCGGCTGCGGGAGAGCAGGCCGGAGCTCATGGAGCTGTTCGCGGACGACCCGGACGGCGAGCGGATGACCGGGTGGCTTCAGGAGGCCGAGCGGCTGGTCGAGCGCTGGTTCACGCTGGAGGATCCGACGCGGTTGGAGCCGGCCGAGCGGGAGCTGTTCGTGGAGGCCGAGCTGGAGTCGGGGCTGCGGCTGCGCGGGATCATCGACCGGGTGGATGTGGCGCCGACCGGTGAGGTGCGGATCGTCGACTACAAGACGGGGAAGGCGCCGCGGCCGGAGTACTCCGAGGGCGCGCTGTTCCAGATGAAGTTCTACGCGCTGGTGGTGTGGCGGTTGAAGGGGGTCGTGCCGCGCCGGCTGCAGCTGGTCTATCTCGGTAGCGGCGACGTGCTGACGTACGACCCGGTGCTCGCCGATCTGGAGCGGGTGGAGCGCAAGCTGCACGCGCTGTGGGACGCCATCCGGCAGGCCACGGAGACCGGTGAGTGGCGGCCGCGTCCGACGAAGCTGTGCGGCTGGTGCGATCACCAGGCGCACTGCCCGGAGTTCGGCGGCACTCCCCCGCCGTATCCGCTCCCGGTGAGGGCGCGCGAATCCGGGACCGTGTCGCAGGGCAGAATGGGCCCGGACTAGCGAAGGAGTGTCACGTGGCCATCCGTGTCCTACTGGTCGACGACCAGCCCCTGCTGCGTACGGGTTTCCGGATGATCCTGGAGGCCGAGCAGGACATCGCGGTCGTGGGCGAGGCCGGCGACGGCCTGCAGGCCCTCGATCAGGTGCGGGCCCTGCAGCCGGACGTGGTGCTGATGGACATCCGCATGCCGCGGATGGACGGGGTGGAGGCGACCCGGCAGATCACCGGGCCCGACCGGTCCGGTCCGGCGAAGGTGCTGGTGCTGACCACGTTCGATCTGGACGAGTACGTGGTGGAGGCGCTGCGGGCCGGGGCGAGCGGTTTTCTGCTGAAGGACGCGCCCGCCAACGAGTTGGTGCAGGCGATCCGTGTGGTGGCGGCGGGTGAGGCGATGCTGGCGCCGAGCATCACGCGCCGGCTGCTGGACAAGTACGCCACGCATCTGCCCTCCGGCGAGGAGCCGGTGCCGGACACGCTGAACACCCTCACCGACCGTGAGGTGGAGGTGCTGAAGCTGGTGGCGCGTGGTCTGTCCAACGCGGAGATCGCCGCTGACCTGTTCGTCAGTGAGACCACCGTCAAGACGCATGTCGGGCATGTGCTGACCAAGCTGGGTCTCAGGGACCGGGTGCAGGCGGCGGTGTACGCGTACGAGAGCGGTCTGGTGCGTCCCGGCGCGCAGTGAGCGGTCACGTCGGTACGACGCCGAAGGGCGCCCCTCCCGTGCGGAGAAGGGCGCCCTTGGTGTCGACTGCGTCAGCAGCCGACTGCGTCAACTGGCGTCAGCTCTTGCTGAGTTCCCAGAACCGGAACACCGTGGAGGCGTCGAGGCAGTACTCCAGGCCGTAGACGCCGTCGCGGGCGACCGCGTACTGCTTGGCCTGCCAGACGGGCAGGACGGGCAGTTCGGTGGCGACGATGTTCTGCAGCCGGCCGAAGTCCTTGTCGGTGGCGGCCCGGTCGCTCTGCGCGGCGGTGTCGGGGATGAGGGTGCCGGTGATGGTGCGGTTGCTGTAGTTGTTGTCCAGCACGTTGCCCTTGCCGAAGAAGGGGGCGGTGAAGTTGTCGGCGTCCGGGTAGTCGGGGACCCAGCCCTTGACGTAGACGCCGTACTTGCCGGCCGCGATGTCCTTCTCGTACTGGTCGAAGGCGACCGACTTGACGTCGGCGTCGAACAGGCCGCTGGCGTTGAGCTGTCCGGCGATGGCCTTCAGCTCCTCGTCGGTGGCGGGGCCGTAACGCGAGGGCGTGGACCACAGGGTGAGCTTGACCTTGCCGGTGATGCCGTCGGCGCGCAGTGCGGAGGCGGCCTTGGCCTGGGAGGGGCGGGCGCCGTAGGTGTCGAAGAAGGCCGTGTTGTGGCCGACGATGCCGGCCGGGATGATCGAGTACAGCGGGGTGGCGGTGCCCTCGTAGACGTTCTTGATGAGGGCGTCGCGGTCGACGAGGTAGGCCATGGCCTTGCGGACGCCGAGTTTTCCGGCGACCGGGTCGTTCATGTTGAAGACCAGGTGCTGGACTTCGGCGCTGCTGCCCTCGATGACGTCGACGCCCTTGCCGTCCTGCCCGTCGAGGCCGGCGATGTCGGAGGCGGACAGACCTCGGTAGGCGATGTCGACATTGCCGTCGAGGAGCGCCTTCTTCAGGGCGGCCCGGTCGCCGTGGAAGAACTTCATGGTGACGCCGGAGTTCTTGACCTTGGCGGTGCCCTGGTAGTTGCCGTTGACGGAGAAGACCGCCTGGTCCTTGTCGAAGGAGTCCAGCTTGTAGGGGCCGGATCCGATGGCCTTGTGGTCGGTGCGCAGGCCGTGCGCGTCGTACTGGCGGTGGTCGACGATGGAGCCGGCACCGGAGGCGATCTTGCTGGGGAAGGTCGCGTCGGAGGACTTCAGGTGGAAGACGACCGTCTTGGCGTCCGGGGTGTCGACGCTGCCGAGCATCGGGAACATGATCGCGGGCCCCGAGGGGTCGTTGATCTTCAGCATGCGGTCGAAGGAGAACTTGACGTCCTTCGAGGTGAGCGGGTCACCGTTGCTGAACTTCAGGTCGTCCTTGAGCGTGCACTGGTAGACCGTGGCCCGGGAGTCGGTGAAGGTGCATTGCCTGGCCAGTTCGGGCTGGGGTTCGCTGCCGCCCTTGGGGAAGCTGAGCAGCGTCTGGAAGACGTTGTCGAACAACAGCCAGGAGCCGGGGTCGTAGCCGGAGGCCGGGTCCGTGGCGAGGACGTCGTCGGACATCCCCATCACCACGGAGGAGCCGGTACCCCCGGAATCACCGGACCCCGAGCCGCAGCCGGTCAACAGGCCGGAGGCCAGCCCCGCCACGATGGGCAGGACCGGCCACTGGTTGCGCATGTTCACTTGAAATGTGCCTTGTCGTCGGTTCGTCCCCCGGGGCCACCGTCCTGGCCTCGGGTTGTCCGGGGCAGCCGTCCCTGGCCCCGGACGAGAGAGCCGTCAGCCGCTCACACCGCGGCCGAGCTCCCACAGCTGAAGCGTCGAGGAGGAGTTGAGGGCGTAGGCGACGCCCGTGATGTCGTCCCGTGCGGCGACGTACTGCTTGCCCTGCCACAGCGGCAGGACCGGGACGTCCTCGGCGACGATGTCCTGGATCTCCGTCAGGCTCTTGGCGGCGTTGAGCCGGTCGGCCTCGCGGCGGGACTCCGGGATCAGGGTGCGCTGGATGGTGCTGTTGGAGTACGGGGAGCCGAGGAAGTTGTCCTTGTCGAGGAAGGGCGCGAGGAAGTTGTCGGCGTCCGGGAAGTCGGGGAACCAGCCCATGCCGTAGACGTCGTACTGCCCCTTCTGCTCGGCGGGCCGGAAGGTGTCCCAGGGGTGGCCCTGGATGGAGGCGTCGAACAGGCCGCTGTCGTTGAGCTGCTTCTGCAGGACCTCGAACTCCTTCTTGGTGGCGGAGCCGTAGTGGTCGGTCGTGTAGTGCAGGGTCAGCTTGACCGGGGTGGTGATGCCGGCCTTGGTCAGCAGGGCCTTCGCCTTGGCGGCGCTGGGGTTGCCGTACTTGTTGAAGAACGAGTTGGAGTGGCCGGTGACGGTGGCGGGCACGAGCGAGTACAGCGGCTCGGCCTGGGTGCCGTAGACCTTGGAGACGACTTCCGCGCGGTTGATGAGCTGGGCCATGGCCTGGCGTACGGCCTTGGACTTCACGCTGGGCGCGTTGGTGTTGAAGGCGAGGTAGCGGATCTCCAGGCCCGGCATGTCGACCAGGTCGGCCTTGTCGTCGCCGCCGGCGTCCAGCTTCTGGATCTGGGCGGGCGACATGGTGCGGGTCATGACGTCGATGTCACCCTTGTCGATGGCGGCGCCCATGGCGTCGGCGTCGGCGAAGGAGCGCAGTTCGACCTTGTCGTTGTTCACCTTCACGAAGCCCTTGTAGTTGGGGCTCTTGGTGAAGGTGGCGGTGGTGATCGCGTTGCCGCTGACGTCGGCGTGGAAGCTGTAGGGGCCGGAGCCGTCGACCTCGAAGCCGTCGCGGAGCTTGTCCTTCTCGTAGTCCTTCGGGTTGATGATGCCCGCGACCGGAGTGGACAGCTTGTACGGGAAGGTGGCGTCCGCGGTCTTGAGGTGGAAGATGACCTCGCGGTCGCCCTGCGTCTCGATGGTGTCGATGGTGTTCAGCAGGGAGGAGACACCGCTGCTGGCCTTGATGCGCAGGGCTCGCTCGATGGAGTACTTGACGTCCTGGGCGGTCACCTGGTCGCCGTCGGCGAACTTCAGGCCGTCGCGGAGCTTGCAGGCGTAGCGCTCGCTGCCGCTGTCGGTGAACGAGCAGCTCTCGGCGGCGTCCGGGACGGGTTCGCCCTCGCCCTTGGGCTGGGCCATCAGGGTCTGCACGGTCTGGCGCAGGATGTTCCAGGTGCCGACGTCGTAGGCGTAGGCGGGGTCGAGGGGCGCCGGGGCGTCGCTGGTGGTGGTGAACCGGTCCGTGGTGCCGACGACGATGGCGTCACCGCTCTTGCTCCCGCTGTCGGCTCCGCCGCACGCGGCGAGAACCGGGGTGAGCAGGCCGGCCACCGCCGGCAGCACCAAAGTCTTGCGGTTCATGCGGGAGTTTCTCCAGAGCTGTTCGGGTCCGTGTATCCGGCATGCATGGGTGGTGCGGCGGATCACGGGGGGTTGCGGCGATGTTGTCGCGATGAGATTAGTCCGCGCCCGCAGGAGGGTTCACGGCCCCGTGAGTTGACCCCCCATCACGCAGTGAAACCAGGTGCGGACACACCGAAAACCCGACAGCGGCAGGATTAGTGCAGCATCCCATCAATCGGGACACAAAGACTCGTCACGGCGGGCCGAACAGGGCCGTTCAGCACACTTGACCCGGGTTGTCGAGAGCCGCCAGGGTGGGGAACGTCACACTCCCAACTGTGTGGGGAGTCAGTGGAATTCGGCCGGGCGGTCGGCCGTGAATTCCACTCGGGTGTACTTCCCCGGAAATTTGTCCAACCGGGCCAATGGACTTTTTCACGCTGGGTGAACGGCTAGGGCATTTCCGTCATCAGCCCGCGCAGAAATGCCAGGTCGACCTCTTCCAGAGAGGTCACCACGGTGCGTCTTGCGGCCGGGCTGATGGGGGCGACGGAGGGTACGGCGACGACGCGGCAGCCCGCGGCCTCGGCGGCGGCGACACCCGTCGCCGTGTCCTCGACCACCGCGCATCTGTCCGGCCGGGCGTCGAGCCCCGCCGCGGCGAGCAGGTAGGGGTCGGGGAAGGGTTTGGTGCGCGAGACCTCGTCGCCGGCGACGGACAGGGCGAAGTGGTGGGTGCCGAGGACGCTCAGCACGCGGTCGATGATGCGCCGGTGGGAGGCGGAGACCAGGGCGGTGGGGATGGCCTGCTCGTGGAGTTCGGCGAGCAGGCGGGCGGCGCCCGGCATCAGCGGCAGGGCCCGGTCGATGCGGTCCTCGAAGCCCTCGTTGAGCAGCTCGGTGAGTTCGGCGAGCGTGATGTCGGCGCCGGTGGCCTCGATGAGGAAACCGGCGCTGCGGGTCATGGGTCCGCCGACCACGACGTGCCGCCAGGACGGGTCCAGGGTGTGGCCGAGCGTGGCGAAGACCTCGACCTCGACGTCCCACCAGAAACCCTCGGTGTCCACCAGGGTGCCGTCCATGTCGAGGAGCACCGCCTGCAGGGCGGAGCCTTCGGCCGTAAGGGTTCCGAGCGCGGGGACCGTGCTGGTCATCCGGGCGCACCTCCTTGAGGGACGATCAGGCCGGTTCCCGGACAGGGAACCGGCCTGGTGGACCGACCAGTGTACGTCTCCGGCGCCCGAACCGCCTCGTTTATCACTCGTGGCCGGGGTTGCCCCTCGAAACACCCCTGAGCAGACCAAAGGGGGCTTCAGGCGTACCCGCGGTCAGGCGCCCCAATGGGGCGCGAGGAACTGCGCGACCAGTCCCCGCGCACCCGCGCTCGCGCACAACCGAACCCGGCTCGGCGAGCAGGCGCCCCGGCCGACCTCAGCGGGCGTTGAAGTACTTCGCCTCCGGATGGTGGATGACGATCGCGTCCGTGGACTGCTCGGGGTGCAGCTGGAACTCCTCGGACAGGTGGACGCCGATCCGCTCCGGCCGGAGCAGGTCCGCGATCTTGGCGCGGTCCTCCAGGTCGGGGCAGGCGCCGTAGCCGAGGGAGAAGCGGGCGCCGCGGTACTTCAGGGCGAACATGTCCTCCATGTCGGCCGGGTCCTCACCGGCGAAGCCGAGCTCCGCGCGGACCCGGGCGTGCCAGTACTCGGCGAGCGCCTCCGCCAACTGGACGGACAGGCCGTGCAGTTCGAGGTAGTCGCGGTAGGAGTTGGCCTCGAAGAGCTTGGCCGTCTCCTCGCCGATGCGGGAGCCGACGGTGACGACCTGGAGCCCGACGACGTCGGTCTCACCGGACTCCTCCGGACGGAAGAAGTCGGCGAGGCACAGCCGGCGGCCGCGGCGCTGGCGCGGGAAGGTGAACCGGGTGCGTTCGTTGCCCTGCTCGTCCAGGATGATCAGGTCGTCGTCCTTGGACACGCAGGGGAAGTAGCCGTAGACGACGGCCGCTTCCAGCAGGTTCTCCGTCTGCAGCCGGTCCAGCAGGCCGCGCAGCCGCGGGCGGCCCTCGCTCTCCACCAGTTCCTCGTACGACGGTCCCTCGCCGGTGCGGGCCTGCTTCAGGCCCCATTGGCCCTTGAACAGCGCGCCCTCGTCGAGCCAACTCGCGTACTCCTTGAGCTGGATGCCCTTGACGATCCGGGTGTCCCAGAACGGCGGGGTCGGCACGGGGTTGTCGGTGGCGACGTCGGAGCGGACGTGCCCCTCCTCGGGGCGTTCCTCCACCTCGACGGAGGCCGTGGCCCGCACCCGGCGCTGGCGCAGCTCGGGCAGCTTGGCGCCCGGCACGCCGCGCTTGACGCCGATGAGGGCGTCCATCAGGCGCAGGCCCTCGAAGGCGTCGCGGGCGTAGCGGACCTCGCCCTCGTAGATCTCGTGCAGGTCCTGCTCGACATAGGCGCGGGTGAGGGCGGCGCCGCCGAGGATGACCGGGAAGCGGGCGGCGAGGCCGCGCTGGTTCAGCTCCTCCAGGTTCTCCTTCATGATCACCGTGGACTTTACCAGCAGCCCGGACATGCCGATGACGTCGGCCCGGTGCTCCTCGGCGGCCTCCAGGATCGCGGAGACCGGCTGCTTGATGCCCAGGTTGACGACGTTGTAGCCGTTGTTGGACAGGATGATGTCGACGAGGTTCTTGCCGATGTCGTGGACGTCGCCGCGCACGGTCGCGAGGACGATGGTGCCCTTGCCCTCGGCGTCCGACTTCTCCATGTGCGGTTCGAGGTAGGCGACGGCGGCCTTCATGACCTCGGCGGACTGCAGGACGAAGGGCAGCTGCATCTGGCCGGAGCCGAACAGGTCGCCGACCACCTTCATGCCGTCCAGCAGGGTCTCGTTGACGATGTCGAGCGCCGGGCGGTCCTGCAGGGCCTCGTCGAGGTCGGCTTCCAGGCCGTTGCGTTCGCCGTCGATGATGCGCCGCTTGAGGCGCTCCTCCAGCGGAAGCGCGGCCAGTTCCTCGGCCTTGCCGGCCTTCAGGGACTTGGCGGTGGCGCCCTCGAAGAGCTGCATGAGCTTCTGCAGGGGGTCGTAGCCCTCGCTGCGACGGTCGTAGATCAGGTCCAGGGCCGTGGTGACCTGCTCCTCGTCGAAGCGGGCGATCGGCAGGATCTTGGAAGCGTGCACGATGGCCGAGTCCAGGCCCGCCTTCACACACTCGTCCAGGAAGACGGAGTTCAGCAGGATGCGGGCGGCCGGGTTCAGGCCGAAGGAGATGTTCGACAGGCCCAGGGTGGTCTGGACGGCCGGGTGGCGGCGCTTGAGCTCGCGGATCGCCTCGATGGTGGCGAGGCCGTCCTTGCGGGACTCCTCCTGACCGGTGCAGATGGTGAAGGTCAGGGTGTCGATGAGGATGTCCTCCTCACGGATGCCCCAGTTCCCGCTGAGGTCGTCGATCAGCCGTTCGGCGATCTCGACCTTCTTCTCGGGGGTGCGGGCCTGGCCCTCCTCGTCGATGGTGAGCGCGATCAGGGCGGCGCCGTGCTCCCGGGCCAGCTTGGTGACCTTGGCGAAGCGGGAGTCCGGGCCGTCGCCGTCCTCGTAGTTCACGGAGTTGATCACCGCGCGGCCGCCGAGCTTCTCCAGGCCCGCCTCGATGACGTCGACCTCGGTGGAGTCCAGGACGATCGGCAGGGTGGAGGCGGTGGCGAAGCGGCCGGCGAGTTCCTCCATGTCGGCGACGCCGTCGCGGCCGACGTAGTCCACGCACAGGTCGAGCATGTGCGCGCCCTCGCGGATCTGCTCCCGGGCGATCTCCACGCAGTCGTCCCAGTGGCCCTGGAGCATGGCCTCGCGGAACTTCTTGGAGCCGTTGGCGTTGGTCCGCTCGCCGATGGCCAGGTAGGAGGTGTCCTGGCGGAACGGCACCGACTGGTACAGGGAGGCGGCGCCGGGCTCCGGGCGCGGGTCGCGGGCGGGCGGGGTGAGGCCCTGGACGCGCTCGACGACCTGGCGCAGGTGCTCGGGGGTGGTACCGCAGCAGCCGCCGACGAGGGAGAGGCCGTACTCGCGGACGAAGGTCTCCTGGGCGTCGGCCAGCTCGGGCGCGGTCAGCGGGTAGTGGGCGCCGTCCTTGCCGAGGACGGGCAGGCCCGCGTTGGGCATGCAGGACAGCGGGATGCGGGCGTTGCGGGCGAGGTAGCGCAGGTGCTCGCTCATCTCGGCCGGGCCGGTGGCGCAGTTCAGGCCGATCATGTCGATGCCGAGCGGCTCCAGCGCGGTGAGCGCGGCGCCGATCTCGGAGCCGAGGAGCATGGTGCCGGTGGTCTCGACGGTCACCGACACGATCACCGGCAGGTCCAGGCCGACGGCGTCCAGGCCGCGGCGGGCGCCGAGGACGGCCGCCTTGGTCTGGAGGAGGTCCTGGGTGGTCTCCACGAGCAGCGCGTCGGCGCCGCCGGTGACCAGACCCTCGGCGTTGCGCTGGTAGGCGTCGCGCAGGGTGGTGTAGGGGGCGTGGCCCAGGGTGGGCAGCTTGGTGCCGGGGCCCATGGAGCCGAGGACCCAGCGGGGGCGGCCGTCCTTGGCGGTGAACTCGTCGGCGACCTCGCGGGCCACCCGGGCGCCGGCCTCGGACAGCTCGTGGACGCGCTCGGCGATGTCGTACTCGCCGAGGGCGGAGTGGTTGGCCCCGAAGGTGTTGGTCTCGACGCAGTCGACGCCCACGGCGAAGTACGCCTCGTGGACGGAGCGGACGATGTCGGGGCGGGTGAGGTTGAGGATCTCGTTGCAGCCCTCGAGCTGCTGGAAGTCGTCGAGTGTGGGTTCCTGGGCCTGGAGCATGGTGCCCATGGCTCCATCGGCGACCACCACGCGGGTGGCGAGTGCCTCTCGGAGCGCGGACACACGGGTCCGGCTGTCGGCGGAAGGGGACGGTGGCAACGAGGCCATGAAGGGGCTCCCTAGGTGCGACGGCTGTCGGCTATGCGGTGCCCCGGGCAGGCGGGCAGGCCGCACGGCGCCAGACTAACCGGGAGTCGGCTTGGATGGGCACCTGCGTCCACGAGGCGGACGCCGGTGGCGGGTGCGCCACGCGCAGGTCACCTGTGATGTAACAAGTGCCGACCCACCGTTAGCGGGAGGTCGGTATGGACCGGTAGTGTTCGACATTGCCGAACGGTGTTGAATACACGGCGGCAGTCGAAGGGGACGGAGGCAGGACGGCGATGGCACGGAACATCCAGTCGCTCGAACGGGCGGCCGCGATGCTGCGGTTGCTCGCGGGTGGCGAGCGGCGGCTCGGCCTGTCGGACATCGCCTCGTCACTGGGACTCGCCAAGGGCACCGCCCACGGCATTCTGCGCACCCTCCAGCAGGAGGGCTTCGTGGAGCAGGACGACGCCTCCGGGCGCTACCAGCTGGGCGCGGAGCTGCTGCGCCTGGGCACCACCTATCTGGACGTGCACGAGCTGCGGGCCAGGGCCCTGGTGTGGACCGACGACCTGGCCCGTTCCAGCGGGGAGAGCGTGTACCTGGGGGTCCTGCACCAACAGGGCGTACTGATCGTGCACCACGTCTTCCGGCCGGACGACAGCCGGCAGGTGCTGGAGATCGGTGCCATGCAGCCGCTGCACTCCACCGCGCTCGGCAAGGTGCTGGCGGCCTACGACCCGGTGGCGCACAGCGAGGCGCTGGAGTCCGACCGGAAGCCCTTCACGGACCGCACGGTGTACGACGCCGACGACTTCGAGCACCTTCTCGACATCACGCGCGCGCGTGGGTATGCGGCCGACATCGAGGAGACCTGGGAGGGCGTGGCGTCGGTCGCCGCGCCCATCCACGACCGGCGCCGTATGCCCGTGGGAGCGGTCGGCATCACCGGGGCCGTGGAACGGCTGCGCCCGGACGGGGAGCTGCGTCCCGAGCTGATCGCGGCGGTGCGCGACTGCGCCCGCGCGGTGTCCAGGGACCTGGGCGCGGGACGGTTCTGAGCGCTCGACGCTCCTTGTATGCACGCCTGGGGACGCCTCAGGGGACCACCGGAACGCCGGGCGGCGTTCCGGTTCTCGCCCTACCCTGAAACCGGCATATGGGGCTAATGACCACGTCAGCGCGCGAAGAGTGATAACCGGCAGCGATCAATAACGATCCTGTTTTCGATAACAGAACCCTTGACGCATGCGTAACGCCGAAGCAAGACTCCCGTCCATCGGTCGGCATTGTCGAACACCTACCGGCAATACGCGCTAGAGTGTGGCAACGCCAAGGGCCGGCAATCGCTCTCACCCCCGAGGGCGCCAGAACCACCGGAGGGACCCGGGGTTCGGCTATCCCTGGACGAAGGACAAAGGAGTCGCGGGTGTCCAGCTCCGACATCTTCATCGGCGAGACCATCGGTACCGCCATACTCATCCTGCTCGGCGGCGGCGTCTGCGCGGCCGTCACGCTGAAGGCCTCCAAGGCCCGTAACGCCGGTTGGCTCGCCATCGCCTTCGGGTGGGGCTTCGCCGTCCTGACGGCCGTGTACATCTCCGGACCGCTCTCCGGTGCACACCTCAACCCGGCCGTCACCGTCGCCCTGGCGATCAAGAACAACGACTGGAGCAACGTTCCGACCTATTTCGCCGGCCAGCTGCTCGGCGCGATGATCGGCGCGACCCTGGTGTGGGTCGCCTACTACGGCCAGTTCCACGCCCACCTGACCGACAAGGAGATCGTCGGCGGTCCGGGCGCGCAGGCCACCGCGGCCAAGGCGGTCGAGGCCCAGGAGAAGGGCGCCGGCCCGGTCCTCGGCATCTTCTCCACCGGTCCGGAGATCCGCAACGCGGCGCAGAACCTCGCCACGGAGATCATCGGCACGGTCGTGCTGATCCTCGCGGTCCTCACGCAGGGCCTGAACGACAAGGGCAACGGACTCGGCGTCCTCGGCGGTCTGATCACCGCGCTCGTGGTCGTCTCGATCGGTCTCTCCCTCGGCGGCCCGACGGGGTACGCGATCAACCCGGCCCGTGACCTGGGCCCGCGCATCGTGCACGCCCTGCTGCCGCTGCCCAACAAGGGCGGTTCCGACTGGGCCTACGCCTGGATCCCCGTGGTCGGTCCGCTGATCGGCGGCGCGATCGCCGCAGGCATCTACAACGTCGCCTTCGCTTAGACATCACCTCGAAGCACCGCGCCGTACGCACCGCCCTATCACCACGGATCTTTTGGAGCACACAGTGACCGACGCCCACACCGCAGGCCCGTTCATCGCCGCGATCGACCAGGGCACCACCTCCAGCCGCTGCATCGTCTTCGACCGGGACGGCCGTATCGTCTCCGTCGACCAGAAGGAGCACGAGCAGATCTTCCCCAAGCCGGGCTGGGTCGAGCACAACGCCAACGAGATCTGGACCAACGTCCAGGAAGTCGTCGCCGGGGCCATCGCCAAGGCCGGGATCACCCGTGACGACATCAAGGCCATCGGCATCACCAACCAGCGCGAGACCACCGTGCTGTGGGACAAGAACACCGGTGAGCCCGTCTACAACGCCCTGGTCTGGCAGGACACCCGCACCGACGCCCTGTGCAAGGAGCTGGGCCGCAACGTCGGCCAGGACCGCTTCCGGCGCGAGACCGGCCTGCCGCTGGCCTCGTACTTCTCCGGACCCAAGGCCCGCTGGCTGCTCGACAACGTCGACGGCCTGAAGGAGCGCGCCGAGGCCGGCGACATCCTCTTCGGCACCATGGACACCTGGGTCATCTGGAACCTGACCGGCGGTGTCGACGGCGGCAAGCACGTCACCGACGTCACCAACGCCTCCCGCACCCTTCTCATGAACCTGCACACGATGCAGTGGGACGAGAAGATCGCCGAGTCGATCGGCGTGCCGCTGCAGATCCTGCCCGAGATCCGCTCCTCCGCCGAGGTCTACGGCGAGGTCACCGGCGGCAAGCTCGGCGAGCTGCTCGGCGGCATCCCGGTGGCCTCCGCGCTCGGCGACCAGCAGGCGGCCCTGTTCGGCCAGACCTGTTTCTCCGAGGGCGAGACCAAGTCCACCTACGGCACCGGCACCTTCATGGTGATGAACACCGGTGACAAGATCATCAACTCCTACGCGGGTCTGCTGACCACGGTCGGCTACAAGATCGGCGACCAGCCGACGGTCTACGCCCTGGAGGGCTCGATCGCCGTCACGGGATCTCTGGTGCAGTGGATGCGCGACCAGATGGGCCTGGTCTCCACCGCCGCCGAGATCGAGACGCTCGCGCTCTCGGTCGAGGACAACGGCGGCGCCTACTTCGTGCCGGCCTTCTCCGGTCTGTTCGCCCCGCACTGGCGCTCCGACGCCCGCGGTGTCATCGCCGGTCTGACCCGGTACGTGACCAAGGCGCACCTCGCGCGCGCCGTCCTGGAGGCCACCGCCTGGCAGACGCGGGAGATCGCCGACGCCATGGTGAAGGACTCCGGCGACGAGCTGGTGGCTCTGAAGGTCGACGGCGGCATGACCTCCAACAACCTGCTGATGCAGACCCTCGCCGACGTTCTGGACGCGCCCGTGGTGCGCCCGATGGTCGCCGAGACCACCTGCCTCGGCGCCGCCTACGCCGCCGGCCTCGCCGTCGGCTTCTGGTCCAGCACCGACGAACTGCGCGCCAACTGGCGCCGGGCAGCCGAGTGGACCCCCCAGATGGACGCGGACACCCGCGACCGTGAGTACAAGAACTGGCTCAAGGCCGTCGACCGGACCATGGGCTGGATCGAGGACGAGAGCTGAGCTGCCCAGACAGCTCGGACATCTCTGACGAGGAGTAAGTACCCGACATGACCAGTCAGTCCACCCTGAGTTCCGTGCCTGCCCTGGGGACGCACCCGGCCTCCGGCTCCAACCCGAGCCGGGCCGAGACCAGGGAGCAGCTCTCCAAGGCGTCGTACGACCTTCTGGTGATCGGCGGCGGCATCCTGGGCATCTCCACCGCCTGGCACGCCGCGCAGTCCGGCCTGAGGGTGGCTCTGGTCGACGCCGGCGACTTCGCCGGTGCCACCTCCTCCGCCTCCTCCAAGCTGCTCCACGGCGGTCTGCGCTACCTGCAGACCGGCGCGGTGAAGCTGGTGGCGGAGAACCACTTCGAGCGCCGTGCGGTCTCCCGCCAGGTGGCCCCCCACCTGGCGAACCCGCTCACCTTCTACCTCCCCGTGTACAAGGGCGGGCCGCACGGCGCGGCGAAGCTCGGCGCGGGCGTCTTCGCCTACTCCGCGCTCTCCGCGTTCGGTGACGGCGTGGGCCACCTGCTCTCCCCCGCCAAGGCGGCGCAGGACGTGCCCGAGCTGCGCACCGAGAACCTCAAGGCCGTGGCCGTGTACGGCGACGACCAGATGAACGACGCCCGCATGGCGCTGATGACGGTCCGCGCGGCCGTCGAGGCGGGCGCGGTCGTCCTCAACCATGCCGAGGTCAGCGGGCTGCGCTTCACCAACGGCCGCGTCACCGGCGCCGACCTCAAGGACCGGGTCTCCGGCGAGGAGTTCGGGGTGAACGCCCGCCTGGTGCTGAACGCGACCGGCCCCTGGGTCGACCACCTGCGCCGGATGGAGGACCCGAGCGCGGCGCCGTCCATCCGCCTGTCCAAGGGCGCGCACCTGGTCCTGAAGCGGACGTCCCCGTGGAAGGCCGCGCTCGCGACCCCCATCGACAAGTACCGCATCACCTTCGCCCTCCCCTGGGAGGACATGCTGCTGCTCGGCACCACCGACGAGGAGTACGAGGGCGACCCGGCGGACGTGTCCGTCAACGACAAGGACATAGCGCAGATCCTGGACGAGGCCGCGTTCTCCGTCCGCGACCAGCAGCTGCGGCGCGAGCTCATCACCTACGCCTTCGCGGGCCTGCGCGTGCTGCCGGGCGGCCCCGGTGACACGGCCAAGGCCAAGCGCGAGACCGTGGTGACCGAGGGCAAGGGCGGCATGCTGTCCGTGGCGGGCGGCAAGTGGACCACCTTCCGGCACATCGGCCGCACGGTGATGAAGAAGCTGGAGGCGCTGCCGGGTCACCCGCTCGGCGACGACTTCGAGCCGATCTCCTCGCTGCCGAAGAAGCTGCCGCTGCCCGGTGTCGCCAACCCGCGCGCCGTCGCCCACCGCCTGCTCGTGGACCGCCCGGCTCCGGGCCCGCGCATGGCCGCCGACACCGCCAAGCACCTGGCCACCCACTACGGCTCCCTGGCCTTCGACATCGCCCGCCTGGCGAACGAGAACCCGGAGCTGGCCGAGCGCGTCCACCCCGACGCGCCGGAGATCTGGGCGCAGGTCGTCTGGGCCCGCGACCACGAGTGGGCCGAGACCGCGGACGACGTGCTGCGCCGCCGCACCACGCTGACCATCCGGGGCCTGGCCACGGACGAGGTCCGCGCGGGGGTCCAGGACCTGCTCGACAAGAAGTAGGCCTCGGTGGCGGCCGGTCCGCTCCTGCCCTGACCGGGACCGGCCGCCGCCGCGGTGCCGGACCCCGCCGCACCGGGTCCGGCCCCGTGCGAGGGGCGGCTTCCGCCGATGGAGCCGCCCCTCTCACCTGTTCGGGCGTTGTCAGTGCCCGGTGGTATCCCTGGTGGCATGAACAGTGATCAGGTGGATCCCGGTGAAGTCGCGCTCCTGCGGGAGGCGTTCGGCGTCGACGACGGCGGTGAGTCGGCGCTGGGCTGGGCGGCGGTGCGCGCCTTCGAGGCGGAGCACGGGGTGGTGCTGCCGGAGCCGTACCGGACGTTCGTGGCGGAGGTGACGGACGGGTCGTACCAGGGGCCTTGCGAGTTCGGGCTCGTCGGACTGGCCGAGGGCGGCGGCAAGCAGCGCCTGGGCGAGCCGTTCCCCCTCACCCGGATGTGGCTGTGGGAGGACGACGACGGGGGATACGAGCAGCCGGACGCCGTCATCGAGCAGGTCGCCCGCGACGGCTCGATCGTGCTGGGCACGGACGGCTGCGGCATGGACTGGCACCTGATCGTGAGCGGCCCCCACCGCGGCCACATATGGCTGATCACCGGTGAGGGCGCGGCCCCGTTCGGCGCGGAGTTCGGGCACACCACGGCCGAACCCGGCTTCGCCGGCTGGGTGCGGCACTGGGCGGACGGCAGGGAGTGGTTCGACGCGCCGCCCGCATAATGTGCCTGAGACATCCGATGTCTGAGTCACCGGGCGGGGCGACAGGGAGGCCGTCATGGCAGTCACCGATGAGGCCATCGAGAAGATCAAGGGCATGATCGTCTCCGGTGCGCTGCGGCCCGGGGACCGGTTGCCCAAGGAGAGCGAGCTGGCCGCCGAGTTGGGACTGTCGCGGAACTCGCTGCGGGAGGCCGTGCGGGCGCTGTCGCTGATCCGGATCCTGGATGTGCGGCAGGGCGACGGCACGTACGTCACCAGCCTCGATCCGCAACTGCTGCTGGAGGCGATGAGCTTCGTCGTGGACTTCCACCGCGACGACACCGTCCTGGAGTTCCTCGCGGTGCGCCGGATCCTGGAGCCGGCCGCGACCGCGATGGCCGCCTTCCGGATCAGCGAACAGCAACTGAACGCGCTGTCCGCTCAGTTGGACGCCCTCGGTCACGAACCCTCGGTGGAGGAGCTGGTCGCCGCCGACCTGGAGTTCCATCGCGGCATCGTGCGCGGCGCCGGCAACTCTGTGCTGTGCTCGCTGCTGGACGGCCTGTCGGGGCCGACCACACGGGCCCGGATCTGGCGGGGCCTCACCCAGGAGGACGCCGTCGGCCGCACCCTGCGCGAGCACCGGGCGATCCTGGCCGCGCTGCGCGACCGGGACGCGGAGGCGGCCCGCTCCTGGGCGACCGTGCACATCGCGAGCGTGGAGCAGTGGCTGCGCAGCACGCTGTGAAAATGCTCCGCGGCACCCGGCGAAAGTGCTTCGCGGCACCCCGCGAAAGCGGTGAATCACCTGTGCGGATCCGTCCGGGCTCCCGGTTGACGGGGGGTGTTCCGCGAGGGCGAACGGGGCAGTGATCCGGTCACTGGCCCACGCAAGGGGGCTGCGGGCGCCCCCGCCGGAAGCCGTAAGGTTGGTGAGTCAAGCGAGGGCACGTCGGAAGGAGGCACTGGGTGATCGAGCTGGAGGGGGTTCCCGAGCTGATCGACCCAGTCATGGTGGCCGCGTTCGAGGGCTGGAACGATGCCGGCGACGCCGCCTCCACGGCGGTCGCGCATCTGGACCGCGAGTGGAAGGGCGAGGTCTTCGCGGCGCTGGACGCCGAGGACTACTACGACTTCCAGGTGAACCGCCCCACGGTGTTCATGGACGCCGGTGTGCGCAAGATCACGTGGCCGACGACAAGGTTGTCGGTGGTGCGGGTCGGCGGCGAGAAGCCGCGCGACCTGGTGCTGGTCCGCGGCATCGAACCGTCCATGCGCTGGCGTTCGTTCTGCAACGAGCTGCTCGGCTTCGCGCACGAGCTGGGCGTGGAGCTGGTGGTCATCCTGGGCGCCCTGCTCGGTGACACCCCGCACACGCGTCCCGTGCCGGTCAGCGGGGTGACTTCCGACCCGGACCTGGCCCAGCGGATGGACCTGGAGGAGACCAAGTACGAGGGCCCGACGGGCATCGTCGGCGTCCTGCAGGAGGCGTGCACGCACGCCGGCGTCCCGGCGGTGTCGCTGTGGGCGGCCGTACCGCACTACGTCTCCCAGCCGCCCAACCCGAAGGCGACGCTGGCGCTGCTCAACCGGCTGGAGGACCTGCTGGACCTGCGCATCCCGCAGGGCGAGCTGCCCGAGGACGCGCGTGCCTGGCAGGTGGGCGTGGACCAGCTGGCCGCGGAGGACAGTGAGGTCGCCGAGTACGTCCAGACGCTGGAGGAGGCCCGGGACACCGCGGAGCTGCCGGAGGCGTCGGGTGAGGCGATCGCCCGCGAGTTCGAGCGGTATCTGCGGCGCCGGGACGTGGGCCCTCCGGGCGGGAAGCAGAGGCCTCCGGCGGCTGGCGGCGGGGGCAAGGAAGACGACGAGGACGGCTCGGAGGACTGAGGGTACGGCGAAGGGGCGGTTCCCGTGTTCGGGAAGCGCCCCTTCTTTGCGTTGCCGATGCGCTATGGGGCGCCGCGATATGCCGTCGCGCGTCTGACGGCCCGTCGTGGCTGGTCGCGCGGTTCCCCGCGCCCCTTACGGGGCGCTCCCGCTCGCGCTGCTTAGAGAGCCACCCCGAGCAGCGCGTCCACAGCACGCGTGACGACGCCGGGGGTGCCCGTGTCGGTGCCGCCCTCCTGTTCCTGCCGGGCCGCCCAGCGGTCCACCGCCGCGAGGGCGGCGGGGGCGTCCAGGTCGTTGGACAGGGCCTCGCGGATCTCCTCGACCAGGGTGTCGGCGGGCGGGCCGTCGGGGCGGGAGACGGCCGCGCGCCAGCGGGCGAGGCGGGCCACGGCGTCCTGGAGGACCTGGTCGGTCCACTCCCAGTCGGCGCGGTAGTGGTGGGCGAGCAGGGCGAGCCGGATGGCGGCCGGGTCGACGCCGTCCCTGCGGAGCTGGGAGACGAAGACCAGATTGCCCTTGGACTTGGACATCTTCTCGCCGTGCAGGGCGACCATGCCGGCGTGGACGTAGGCCCTGGCCATGGGGAACTCGCCGGTGAGCACCTGGGCGTGCGAGGCGCCCATCTCGTGGTGCGGGAAGGCGAGGTCGGAGCCGCCGCCCTGGACGTCGAAGCCCATGCCGAGGTGGTCGAGGGCGATGGCCACGCACTCGATGTGCCAGCCGGGTCGGCCCCGGCCGAGGGAGCCGCCGTCCCAGCTGGGCTCGCCCTCGCGGGCCGCCATCCACAGCATCGGGTCAACGGGGTTCTTCTTCCCCGGGCGGTCCGGGTCGCCACCGCGCTCGGCGGACAGCAGCCGCATGGCGGCCGCGTCGAGGTTCGAGACCTTCCCGAAGTTCGGGTCGGACTCGACGGAGAAGTAGATGTCGCCGTCCAGCTCGTAGGCCGCGCCGAGTTCGCGCAGCCGCTCCACGAGGGGAACGATGCCCGGTATCGCCTCGACGGCGCCTATGTAGTGCCGGGGCGGGAGCATCCGCAGGGCGGTCATGTCCTCGCGGAAGAGGGCCGTCTCCTTCTCGGCGAGGGCGACCCAGTCGACGCCGTCCCGCTCCGCACGCTCCAGCAGCGGGTCGTCGACGTCGGTGACGTTCTGGACGTAGTGGACCTGCCGCTTGGTGTCGAGCCACACGCGCTGCACGAGGTCGAACGCGTTGTAGGTCGCCGCGTGCCCCATGTGGGTCGCGTCGTACGGGGTGATGCCGCAGACGTAGATACGGGCGACGGGACCGGGGTCGAGGGTGACGAGGCCGCCGGTCGCGGTGTCGTGGATCCTCAGGTCGCGGCCCTGACCAGGCAGGGCGGGGACCTCGGAAGCGGGCCAGGCATGCATGTACATGAGCCTAACCGGCCGCCCGCCGCGTATACGAACGGGATCGCGCCCGATGGCCGGTTACGCGGTCTTGTACATCGGCGCCCGATGTGCTGACGGTGTTCACACCGGCGGCCAGGGGATGGCGGGCCACCCGCCGTTCGGCTCCGGGTGCACTCCCGTGCCGAGCAGCGCCTCGACACGCGCGCGTGTGGCGTCGATCTCGGCCGCGGTGATCAGTCCGGTCAGGCGTTCGCCCAGCGGCCCGCCCAGGGCCCCGTGCAGCCCCCCGAGGACGTCGACGGCCTCGGTGGTCAGTGGCTCCCCGGCCCAGCCCCACAGCAGCGTGCGCAGCTTGTTCTCGACGTTGAAGGTGACGCCGTGGTCGATGCCGTAGAGCCGGCCGTCGGTGGTGGGCAGCAGATGGCCGCCCTTGCGGTCGGCGTTGTTGATCACCGCGTCGAGGACGGCGAGCCGGCGCAGCCGCTCGTCGTCGGCGTGCACGAGGAGCGCGGTGCGGCCCTCGCCGACCTCGGCCAGGCCGATCGCCTTCCAGCCCGGCTCCGGTTCCTCGGCGTCGACCAGGGCGAGCAGCTCCGCCTCGGCCTGGACGTCGATCCACAGCTGGCACATGCCCTCGCCGTAGGGCCCGTCGCGCAGCACGGTCGGCGGGATCAGCCCCCAGCCGGTGGCCTCGGAGACCTCGTAGGCGGCCACCTCGCGGGCGGCCAGGGTGCCGTCGGGGAAGTCCCACAGCGGGCGCTCCCCGGCCACCGGTTTGTAGATGCAGGAGGCTTCCCGGCCGTCGAGGGCGATGGTGCAGAACAGTGCGGCGTTGGACGCCTCGCGGATCCGGCCGCGCGCGGTCAGCTCACCCCGCGCGAGCAGCTCGGCGGCGGCCGAGTCGGCTGCGGCGTCGGTGGGCGTCACGCTCCGCGGCGGTATCCGTTCTGGCGCGGACATACGTGTCCTTCCGGATCGAGCGGGAGGCTGCACAGCGGGCACGGCGGCCGCCCGGCGTTGACGACGTCGAGGGCACGCTTGGCGAAGGCCCGGGCCTGCGCGCCGGTCAGCCGGACCCGCAGCATCGGGGGCCCGTTCTCCTCGTCCTGGAGCAGGCGCTCCTCGGCCTCGGCGAGGTCTTCCTCGGTGTCGGCGTCCAGCTCCACCAGTGCCTGCGCCTCGACGATCATGCGCTGTTCGTCGCCGTCCCAGGCCAGCGCCATGGTGCCGACGCGGAACTCCTCCTCGATGGGGGTCTCCAGCGGGGCGGTGTCGGCGATCTCGGTGGGCGCCATGGCGGGGACGGCGGCGCTGCCGCCACTGCGCCGTACGACCTCGTCGAGCAGTTCGTCCATGCGCTCGGCGAGGGCGGCCACCTGGGTCTTCTCCAGAGCCACGCTGGTCACCCGGGAGCCTGCGGTGGCCTGGAGGAAGAACGTACGGCGTCCGGGCAGTCCGACCGTGCCGGCCACGAAGCGGTCCGGCGGGTCGTAGAGGAACACCTGACGGGACACGTCCTGTCTCCATTGAGAGTGAGTGCGGAGAGTGGGTTCGAGAGTTTCAGCGGTGCGGGCCGCCCGCGGATACGCGACTGTGTGGATCGCTTCACCCTACTGCGGCCGACGATCACGGTGCGCCCGCACCACCTCCGACCGGTGCGTCGCCCTCACCAGGTTCCTCGCGCGGGACGAGAGAAGCGAAATCCCCGGTGTCGCCGAGGCGAACGAGAAACGGCCGCAGCCGGGTGTAGCGGATCGCGGTGACCGAGCACGGTTCCACGGAGATCCGCTGGAACAGGTCGAGGTGGAGTCCGAGGGCGTCGGCGACCAGGGATTTGATGATGTCACCGTGGGAGCACATGAGGTAGACGGCGTCGGCGCCGTGCTCGCGCTCCACGCGCGCGTTCCACTCGCGTACGGCCTCGGCGGCGCGGGTCTGCATGGCGCGCATGGACTCGCCGCCGGGGAAGGCGGCGGCCGACGGGTGGGCCTGGACGACCTCCATCAGCGGCTCGTCCTTGAGCTCGGCGAGCTTGCGGCCGGACCAGTCGCCGTAGTGGCACTCCCCGATCCGCTCGTCGGTGTGGACGCGCAGGCCGGGGCGGGCCTCGAGCAGCGGCCCTAGGGTCTCCTGGCAGCGCTGCAGGGGACTGGTGACGACTTCGGAGATCGGCAGTGCGGCGAGCCGGCCGGGCAGCGCGGCGGCCTGGGCGGCGCCGCGCTCGTCGAGGGAGACGCCTGGCGTCCACCCGGCGAGCACTCCGGAGGTGTTGGCGGTCGAGCGTCCGTGCCTGACGAGGATCAGCGTGGGCATGCGGCCCAGGGTAGGCGTATCAGCACATGCACCGGTGAACGGGCGAAGGGAGAATGCGCTCCGTGATCGTCGACTGCGCCATCTATCGGCATGGGCACCGCACCGAGGGGCCGGAGGACCTGTCCGACGCGCTCTCCGAGGCGCGGGCCGAGGGCGGGTTCGTGTGGATCGGCCTGTACGAGCCGTCCGAGCGGGAGTTCGACCTGGTCACCCGGGAGTTCGGGCTGCATCCGCTGGCGGTCGAGGACGCGCTCAACGCGCATCAGCGGCCCAAGCTGGAGGTGTACGACGACTCGCTGTTCATGGTGCTGAAACCGGTCGTGTACGAGACGCGGAGCGACACCGTCTCGACAGGCGAGATCATGATCTTCGTCGGCAACTGTTTCGTGGTCACCGTCCGCCACGGCGAGGGCTCGCCGCTGGCCGCCGTACGGCGCCGGCTGGAGGAGGAGCCGGAGATGCTCGACAAGGGCCCGACCGCCGTGCTGTACGCGATCTCCGACGCCGTCGTCGACCACTATCTGGACGTGGCGACGGAGCTGGGGACCGATCTGGAGGAGCTGGAGGCGGAGGTGTTCCTGCCGGACGGCGGCGGCTCGCGGGGCACCGCGTCCCGGATCTACGGCTTCAAACGGCAGATCCTGGAGTTCCGGCGGGCCACCGGCCCGCTGGCGCTGCCGCTGACCCGGCTGGCCGGCACCGTACCGCTCGGCGGCTCGGTGCCGTTCGTGCACGACAAGGCGCGCCCGTTCTTCCGGGACGTGGGCGACCACCTGGCACGGGTGAACGAGTCCGTGGAGGCCCTGGACCGGCTGGTGTCGGACGTGCTGTCGGCGCATCTGGCGCAGATGAGCGTGCGGCAGAACGACGACATGCGGAAGATCTCCGCGTGGGCCGCGATGGCCGCGGTCCCCACGATGATCGCGGGGATCTACGGCATGAACTTCGACCACATGCCGGAGCTGCACTGGTTGTGGGCGTATCCGGCGGTGATCCTGGCGATGGCGGCTCTGGAGGTGCTGCTGTACCGCTTGTTCAAGCACCGCGGCTGGCTGTGAGGCCTTTGTGGTCACCCGGGTCCGCGGCTCAGGCGAACTCGTGGGCGGGGGTGGCGGGGCCGCCGAGGGGGTCGCGGCGCTCGGGCATGCGAAGGGTGACCATGCGGCGCCAGCCGGCGAGGCGCTCGTAGGCGTACACCGCGTGGATGCCGGCGGCGAGCAGGGCGTACCTGGCCCTGGACCAGCCCAGGATGCACCCCATACGGGCCATCACGGCGAGGCTGACGTCCCGGTGGATGCGGATCTCGGCGAGGGCGCACTCGCGCAGGGTGCGCTGGATCAGCCGGCCGTGCCCGGCGGCGGCGAACCGCAGCAGTTCCTCATGGGTGTAGGCGAGGTGGTTGTCCTCGTCGTCGGAGATCATGCGGACGGCCCTGCCCACCTCGGGATGGTCGGCGAACAGCCTGAGCAGTAGCCCCATCTGCTCGGCGGCGCGCTGTTCGGTGACGCGGCTGTGGGAGAGGTAGACGACGATGTCCCGCTCGGTGAGCGGCTCGTTGCGCCTGAGCTTGTCGTGGGCGAGGCCGATGCCGTGCCGCTCCAGCAGCATCGTGTAGTCGGTCTCGGGTGGTACGGCGACGGGGGTGAGCCCGCGCTTCTTCAACAGGGCGGTGAAGATGCGTCCGTGCTTGTCCTCGTCGGCGCCGTGCCGGGCGATCTTGGGCGCCAGTGCGCGTTCGCCCCGCGGCACCAGCGCGGCGATCCGCCCGTTCTCCCAGCCGCCCTGGGACTCTCCGCTGGCGGCGATGGAGCAGAAGAGCCGGAACGACTCGTCGTTGTCGAGGATCTCCCGGAACAGACTCTTGGCCGACAGCATGGACGCCACCTCTCCGCAGGACCCGCAGCACTCTGCGGGCAATTCCGCAGGTTTCCGCAAAGAACGAGTCAAATGCGGGCAGAAGGGAGCCGCAACACGGGTGTGCGGCGACTCGGCCGAAAGAAGGAACGCCAGGGTCGTAACCGCGCGGCGCCTGGCGCGTTGTTCCCGTTGACGGCCGTGGCGGGGAAGACCCCCGAGCCCCCACCACGGCCGCTGAAACTTCCTAGGCCAGCCCGGCGCGCTCCAGGGCCTCGCGGCCGGCCCGCAGGGAGGCGAGCCGCTCCTCCAGGGTGAATCCGGCCGGCGACAGGCTGAGCGTGATGACGCCGGCGGCGGCGTAGGCCTTCATCCGGTCGGCGATGCGGTCGACGGAACCCAGCAGAGTCGTCTTGTCGATGAGGTCCTGCGGGATCGCGGCCGCGGCGCCCTGCTTGTCGCCGGACAGGTACTTCTGCTGGATCTCGGCGGCTTCCTTCTCGTATCCCATGCGCTGGGCGAGCTGGTTGTAGAAGTTCTGCTTGGCGCTGCCCATGCCGCCGACGTACAGCGCGGTGTACGGCCGGAAGGTGTCGGCGAGCCGGGCGACGTCCTTGTCGTCGCCGACGGCGATCGGCAGGGTCGGGCAGACGTCGAACCCGTCGAGGGTCTTGCCGGCCTTCTCACGCCCCGCGCGCAGGTACTTCAGGGTGGTGTCCTCCAGGTGCTCGGCGGCGGGGAAGATCAGCAGGGCGCCGTCGGCGATCTCGCCGGTCTGCTCCAGGTTCTTCGGGCCGATCGCGGCGATGTACAGCGGGATGTGCTCGCGCTGCGGGTGCACGGTCAGCTTGATCGGCTTGCCCGGGCCGCCGGGCAGCGGCAGCGTCCAGTGCTCGCCCTCGTACGTCAGCCGCTCCCGGGTCATGGCCTTGCGCACGATCTCCACGTACTCGCGGGTGCGGGCGAGCGGCTTGTCGAACTTGACGCCGTACCAGCCCTCGGAGACCTGCGGGCCGGACACGCCGAGGCCGAGCCGGAAGCGGCCGCCGGACAGCGAGTCGAGCGTCGCGGCCGTCATCGCGGTCATCGCGGGCTGGCGGGCCGGGATCTGGAAGATGGCCGAGCCGACGTCAATGCGCTCGGTCTGTGCGGCGACCCAGGACAGCACGGTCGCCGCGTCGGAGCCGTAGGCCTCGGCGGCCCAGCACACGGAGAAGCCCAGCCGGTCGGCCTCCTGGGCCACGGCCAGATTGTCCCCGTCCATTCCGGCACCCCAGTAACCGAGGTTGATCCCGAGCTGCATGGCCGATTCCCCTTACTCATGAGTAACGTTCTGCTGGGGCGACCTTAGCGCGGGGACGGCGGTCGGGGGCAGGCGCCAGGCACCTGAAAAAGACGGTTCCACACCCCGATCGGGTTATCCACAGGCAACCCATCACACGGGTTCTGGCCAGTAATCTCGCCCGCATGGAGCAGAGGCATCTCGGCCGTACCGGCCTGCGCGTGTCCCGGATCGGACTCGGCACCCTCACCTGGGGCCGGGACACCGACGAGCACGACGCCGCGGACATGCTGAAGGCGTTCTGGGAAGCCGGCGGAACCCTCATCGACACCGCGGACGTGTACGGCAACGGCGAGGCGGAGTATCTGCTCGGGCAGCTGATGGACGGCCTGGTGCCGCGCCGGGACCTGGTGATCTCCACCAAGGCGGGCAGCGTCCCCGACCCCGACCGCCGCTTCGACGGCTCCCGCGGTCATCTGCTCGCCGCCCTCGACGCCTCCCTGGCCCGCCTGGGCACGGACCACGTCGACGTGTGGCACGTCCACGCCTACGACCCCGGCACCCCCCTGGAGGAGACCCTCCAGGCCCTGGACATAGCGGTCAGCAGCGGCCGCGCCCGGTACGCGGGCGTCTCCAACTTCTGCGGCTGGCAGCTCGCCAAGGCCGCCACCTGGCAGCTCGCGGCGCCTGGCATCCGCACCCGGCTGGCCAGCACACAGATGGAGTACTCACTGCTGCAGCGGGGCGTGGAGCGGGAAGTGCTGCCCGCCGCACTGGATCTCGGCGTCGGCCTGCTGCCCTCCTCCCCGCTCGGCCGGGGTGTGCTGACCGGCAAGTACCGGCACACCACTCCCCCGGACTCGCGGGGCGCCTCCGAGCATCTGGCGCCGTTCGTCGAGCCGTACCTGGACGACACGGCGACCCGCATCGTGGACGCGGTGACGACGGCCGCCGACGGGCTCGCCGTCGCCCCGCTCCAGGTGGCCCTCGCCTGGGTCCGGGACCGGCCCGGCGTGGCCGCGCCGATCGTCGGCGCGCGCAACGCGCAGCAGCTCACGGCGGCGTTGTCAGTGGAGGCCCTTAGTCTTCCTGACGAGATCTGCCGGGCGCTGGACGATGTGTCGGCGCCCGTGCACCGCTATCCCGATCACGACTGGAGCATGCTGTGAGCACGGAGCCGGAGACCACGGAGGAAGCCGGGCCGGGGACGCCGGACACGCCCGAGAACCCGGGCAGGCGGGCCGCGCCCGGGGGGAGCAGTGCCAACGGCCTTGAGGCGAGCGACGCCGAGGGCACGAGCGGCGACGAGGGCGAGGAGGCAGACTCCACCCGGCGGTCCGAGCCCGAGGGCGAACCGGTCGGCTCCGCGCAGCCGTCCAAGCCCGAGGGCGAAGGCACTGATTCCGCCCAGTTGTCCGAGGCCGAGGCCGAGTTGGCCGCGCAGCGGATCGAGCGGGAGCGGATCGAGCGGCGCAAGGCGGAGAAGAAGGGCACGATCGAGAGCGGCACCAGGCTCAGTGGCAAGGCGGCCGACCTGCTCGCGGCGGTGCGGGCGGTGGAGAGCGGCGAGAAGCCCGTGGACACCGTGTTCACCCGGCCCGCGCCGGCCCCGCGCCGCCCGGCCCCGGAGCCCGTAGGCCGGCCGCAGCCCGCGCCCACCCCGGCCGCCGTCACCACCAGTGCCCCGGCACCGGAGACGGTGGAGGGCGTCCGCCGGGTGCTGGCCGAGGGCGGCGCGCCCGAGGCCCTGGCTGCCCAGGTGGCCACGGCACTCGGCGAGGGCGCCGACGCGGCGCTCCGCGAGGACCCCTGGCACCTGCTGCGGATCGGCGGCGTACGGCCCGAACAGGCCGACGGCTTCGCACGCGCCCTGCTCGGCGCCGCCTGCGGCCCGGGCGACGAGCGGCGGGCTCGCGCGCTCACCGTCTGGTTGCTGGAGCAGGCCGCGCTGGCGGGGCACACCGCGCTGGAACTGCCCACACTCACCGCGGCGCTGGGCCGGCAGGGCGCCCCCGACCCGGACGCGGCGGTGCGGAGCACGCTCGCGGAGGGCGAGGCCCTGGCGTTCCAGGACGCCCTGGAGGAACCGGGAGCCGCCGCGCCTCAGGCGGCGGAGGAGGGCGAGGACGAGGGCGAGGAGGAGCGGCCGGTCCGGGTCCTCGTCGGCCTGGAGCAGTACGCACTGGCCGAGGAGAGTCTCGCCGACGGCCTGGCCCGGCTGGTCAACTCGCTGTCCAAGGAGACCGAGCAGGCCTGGCAGGCGGCGGTCGGCGCCGTCTCCGGAGGTGCGGCCGAGCTGGTCCGCGCGGTCGCCGGGCACGGCCTGGTGCTGCACACCGGCGGGGAGGCGGCCCGCGCCGAACCAGCCGCGCTGCTCGGTGCCGCCCACACCGCCGGCCTGCGCGCCTTCGCTGTCTGCCACACGCCCGACGGACGCCACCGCCTCGCCGCGCTGCCGGGCGCGGACGCGGCGGAGCACGGCGTCGGCACGGTCGCCGGTCTGCTGTCCGGCGCCGAGGGACCGGGCCGGGACGCGGACGGCTCGCTGGACCTCGATCTGCTGATCGTGCTGGACGCGCCGCAGCTCGACGTGGAGAGCGCCGCGATGCTGGTGGAGTCGCTGCCCGACGGGGCCCGGCTGGTGCTCAGCGGCGACCCGGCGGTGCTGTGGTCGGCCGGACCGGGACGGGTCTTCGCCGACCTGCTCGCCGCCCGGGTCTGCCCGCAGTCCGCCTCCCGCCTCCCCGACCCGGGCCCGATCGGCGAGCTGGTCTCCGGCATCGGCATCGGTGAGCTGAACCAGGTCGCCGCTCCGGGCAAGGAGATCGTCATCGTCCCGGTGCGGGACGCGGCCGAGGCCGTGCACCGGACCGTCCAGCTGGTCGCCGACTCGGTGCCGCGGGCTCTCGGTGTCCCGGCCGACCAGACCGTGGTGATCACCCCCGGGCACGGCGGCGCCGCGGGCACCCGCGCCCTCAACTCCGCGCTGAAGGAGCGCCTCAACCCCGGCCCGGGCCGCTTCGGCGGCTTCGACCCCGGCGACCGGATCGCCTACTCCCCCGCTCCGGGCCGTACGGTGCCGGGCGTGGTGGTGAAGGCCGACGCGGACGGGCTGCATCTGTCGTGCGCGAGCGCCCCGGTGGTCGTACCGCGCGAGCGGGTGGAGGGCGCCGTACGGCACGGCTGGGCGCTGACCGCGCACCAGGCGGTGGGCGCGCGCTGGCCGGCGGCGGTCGTCGTGCTGCCCGGCGACGCCGCGCAGGCGCTCAGCAGACCCTGGGTGTACACGGCCTTCGGCCGGGCGGAGCAGCATCTGTCCGTGGTCCACGGCGTGGAGCAGGCCCTGCCGAAGGCGGTGGCGGAGATCCAGGCCAAGCCCCGCACGACCCGCTTGCAGACACTGCTGCGCACACAGGTACCGGCGACCTGATCGTCCTTCCGCCGCGGCGCCGGTCGATCAGCCACCCCGGTCGGCGGCGCCCCGGCGGCGGGATCCGGCGGCGGGATCCGGCGGCGGGATCCGGCGGCGCCGTACGGGCCTCGGGCCCCACGGCACCGCCGGGCGGAGGTCACCTCCCGGCGCCCTCCGTCTCGTCGTCCTCGACGAACTCGAGGTCGTCCTCCTCCTCGGACTCGTCCTCGTCGTCGAACACCGCGCTCACGTCGAACCGGCACACCACCCCTTGCGGATCGATGTGCTCGAACGGCGCCTCCAGCCACTCCCCCGCCTCGGGGGTCTCGTCCGACGCGGTGACCCAGAGCGTGGAGTCGCCCTCCTCCAGGCCGAACTCCTTGTGCCGGGAGGCGATCTCGTCCGGTTCGAACTCGCCGAACAGGATGCCCAGCGCGCCCGGGACCGTACCGGCGGCATCCTCGGCCAGGCCGCCCGCGGCCTCGTACTCCGCCGCCTCGACCCGCTCGGCCTGCGCCACCAGCCGCTGCGGTTCCACCACGGCGTAGTCGCGGCGGATCAGCACGCTGATCGCGTTCGGTTCCTCGGGGCCCGCGTACGGCGGCACCTCCTCCGCACCGGGGATCTCGAAGGGCGTGACCTCGTCGTAGCGGTCGTAGAGCAGCTCGTCGTACACCTCTGCGGCCGCGGCCAGCTGGTTGAACGCCTCCAGGACGGCCGGGTCGTCCTCACCCGACCTGCGTTCGACCGCGGCGAGATGACGGTCGAGCGCGGTCTTGATCGCCTCGGCGGCGGCGCGTACCTCGGCAGCGGTGGGCTGCGCAGCATCAGACATAGTGCAGACGCTATCCGTACCGGGCCCCAGCCCGCACAATAGATGCGATGCCGGAATACGAATTTGTCGACGTGTACGTGCCTCGCGGGGTGTCCCGCAAGGAGGCCACACGCCTGCTGACGGACCATGCCGAGTACGGACACTGGGAGTTGGACCGACTGAGCCTGCTGCGCGACGGCAGTCGCAGGGTGCGGTTGCGTCGCCGGATCATCCGCCAGGTGCGGGCCACCTGGTGAGGCCGGCCACCTGACGGAGCGGGCCCCGCCGGCACGGCAGGGCCCGCTCCGTACTCGACGCTGCCCGCTATGCCGCAGCCCGCGCCCTGCGGTAGAGCAGCGCGCCCGCGAGAAGTGCGCCCGCACCGACCGGCAGCGCGAGGCCGACCGGCAGATCGCTGCCGGTGTGCGCGAGCTGCGCGTTGGCCTTGGGCTGGGCGGAGCGGCCGCCCGTCTGCTTGACCTGACTGGACCCGTGGGACCCCTGAGGCGTGTGCCCGCCCTGGCCGGGCGGGGTCGTCGGGCCTCCCGGGTGGCTGGGCTTACCGGGCTGGTGCGGGGTGCCCGGCTGTCCGGGGTGACCAGGATGTCCCGGGTGACCGGGGTGACCCGGATGTCCGGGGTGGCCCGGCTGACCGGGCGGGTTGCCGCGCCCGCCGCCCGGCGGCCGACCGTGGTGGTCGCCGCCTCCGTTGCCGCAGTCGTTGCCCGTGGTGGCGTTGCCGGCCCCGACGACGTTCACGCTGTTGCCGCAGACGTTCACCGGGGCGTCGATCGGCACCTGGACGGTGTTGCCGGAGCCGACACCGGGCGAGCCGCCGCTGTGGCCGCTCGCGTGCGAGCCGCCGTGGCCCGCCGAGGCGCCGCCGTGGTTGGCGCATGTGTTGCCCACGGACGGGTTGAGCAGCCCGACGACGTTCACGCTGTTGCCGCACACGTTCACCGGGGCGTCGATCGGCACCTGGACGGTGTTGCCGGAGCCGACACCGGGCGAGCCGCCGCTGTGGCCGCTCGCGTGCGAGCCGCCGTGGCCCGCCGAGGCGCCGCCGTGGTTGGCGCATGTGTTGCCCACGGACGGGTTGAGCAGGCCGACGACGTTCACGGTGTTGCCGCACACGTTCACCGGCACGTGCACCGGTGCCTGCACCGTGTTGCCGGACAGTACGCCGGGCGAGCCGGCGGCGGCGCCGGACGCGACCGCGTCGGCGTGGGCGTAGCCGCTCGCGGCGGTGATCATGCCGGTCGCGGCGGCCATGGTCATCAGGCCCTTGCGGGTGCTCTGTCGCATGGTGAGTTCCCCCCTGCCTTCGTTCTTTCGATCCTTCGGATCCTCGGGACCGGATCCGAATCCGGGTGAAAAGACCGGTCGGCCCCGGAGCGCGTGGCGCACTCGGAGGCCGACGGCTCGTAGAAGACGCCCCCTCGGGACCAACGCCCCCTCAGGGAGCCGACGTCACTTGTTGACGCAGGTGTTGCCGAAGGCGGGGTTCAGGAGCCCGATCACGTTGACCGTGTTGCCGCAGACGTTCACCGGCACGTGCACGGGGACCTGGATGACGTTGCCGGAGACGACACCCGGAGAGTGCACGGCGGCACCCTGGGCACCGGAGTCGGCGACGGCGAGGCCCGCTCCCGCGAGAACCAGCCCACCGGTGGCAGCCGCAGCAGCGACGACCTTCTTGATCATTCTTCCTCCTTGTTGGCAATGCGACCCCAAGGTGCGGGATCGCATCACCTGTAACGAGGAGGGAGTAATGGAGCTACGAGCTTATGGTCGCATTCACCCTTCTCAGTCGATGTCGTACGACTGCCCGAATATCCGCAGGCCACAGCCTCACGACGCGTCGATGAACCGGTCGAGCACCCGCACGCCGAACTGCAGCCCGTCCACCGGCACCCGTTCGTCCACACCGTGGAACATGCCGGCGAAGTCCAGCTCCGGCGGCAGCTTCAGCGGGGCGAAGCCGAAGCTGCGGATGCCGAGGTCGTCGAAGGACTTTGCGTCGGTGCCGCCGGAGAGCATGTAGGGGATCGCCTTGGCGGTGGGGTCCTCGGCGACCAGCGCGGACTGCATGGCCTCCACCAGCGCCCCGTCGAAGCCGGTCTCGACCGCCTTGTCGGTGTGCACGTCCTCGCGCCGGACGTGCGGCCCGAGCAGCCGGTCGAGGTCGCCGAGGAACTCCTCCTCGTGGCCCGGCAGGAAGCGGCCGTCGATGTGCGCGGTGGCCTCGCCGGGGATGACGTTGACCTTGTAGCCGGCGTTGAGCTGGGTGGGATTGGCGGTGTTGCTGAGGGTGGCGCCGATGAACTTGGCGATGCCGCCGAGCCGGACGAGGGTGGACTCCATGTCCTCCGGGTCCAGCTCGGTGCCGAGGGCGTCGCCCAACTCGTCGAGGAACGCCCGGGTGGTCTTGGTGACCCGCACCGGGAACTTGTGCCGGCCGACCCGGGCCACGGCCTCGGACAGTTCCGTGATGGCGTTGTCGCGGTGGATCATCGAGCCGTGCCCGGCGGTGCCGGCCACGGTCAGCTTCATCCAGTGCATGCCCTTCTCGGCCGTCTGGATCAGATAGAGCCGGCGCTGCTCGTTCACCGTGAACGAGAAGCCGCCGACCTCGCTGATCGCCTCGGTGACGCCCTCGAACAGCTCGGGGTGCCGGTCGACCAGGTGGCGGGCGCCGTACTTGCCGCCCGCCTCCTCGTCGGCGAGGAAGGCGAGCACGATGTCCCGCGGGGGCCGCCGTCCGCTCCTGAGCCGGTCGCGCACGACCGCGAGGGTCATGGCGTCCATGTCCTTCATGTCGACGGCCCCGCGCCCCCACACGCACCCGTCGGCGACCTCGCCGGAGAACGGGTGGTGGGTCCAGTCGCCGGCGTTGGCCGGTACGACGTCCAGGTGGCCGTGGATCAGCAGCGCGGGCCGGGACGGGTCCTCCCCCTCGATGCGGGCCACCGTCGAGGCGCGGCCCGGGTGCGACTCGAAGATCTTCGGCTCGAGACCGACCTCGGCGAGCTTCTCGGCGGCCCACTCGGCGGCCTTGCGCTCGCCGGGGCCGGAGTGGTCGCCGTAGTTGCTGGTGTCGAATCGGATCAGCTCGCGGCAGAGGTCCACGACCTCGTCCTCGCCGGTGACGTTCCTGGCCGTGTCCGTCTCGCTCACGTGCTTCCTCCCGCGCTGTCGCTGCTGGTGGTCCTCCTCATCCTCCCTCTCCCCCGGCCGCGGCCCAAGACCGGTCCCGGCCCGTCACACACCGTTCACGGGCGACCGGCGCTGCGGGCGGGGGGTGATCAGCCACCCCCGAAAGCCTGGTAATGTTTCCTTCGTCGCCGCGAGGGAAACCCCGCCGAAAGGGTTCCCCAGCACGACAGACACCTTGTCCGGGTGGCGGAATGGCAGACGCGCTAGCTTGAGGTGCTAGTGCCCTTTATCGGGCGTGGGGGTTCAAGTCCCCCCTCGGACACCAGTGAGGACCCCTGCTCAGCAGGGGTCCTTTCGCTTTGCCCGTGAGCCGGTGGAACCCTCAACTGCCCCGGAATGTCCCCTCCTTGACGGTGTGTGAGGCATGTCTCGCCCGGCGTGAAGGTCGGCAGGTCAGGGGCCCGGAGTCGGGGCACCGCGGTCACCCGAACGGCCCTCCCGGGCGGCTGGGCGAAGGGGCGAAGCCTAACGTCGTACTAATATTTCCGGCTTGTTACTCAGCCGGACCCGACGTGAGGACCCGATGGCAGCCATAGACGAGAGCAGCGCTCTCGGCCTGCTCGACGAAGAGATCCGCACGCAGTTCGGCGACCGGGCACGCTTCTCCGCCGGGCCCGCCGCCTCGCCGCGGACGCTGGTCGACGTCTTCGACGCGACCGTGCGGTCCCATCCGGACGAACCGGCGCTGGACGACGGCACGACGTGCCTCACCTACCGTGCGCTGGCCGTCGAGGTGGAACGACTGCGGCGGCGGCTCGCGAGCGCGGGCGTCGGGCTCGGGGACCGGGTCGGGGTCCGGGTCCCCTCGGGGACCAACGAGCTGTACGTCGCCGTCCTCGCCGTGCTCGCCGTCGGTGCCGCCTACGTCCCCGTCGACGCCGAAGACCCGGACGAGCGGGCGGAGCTGGTGTTCGGGGAGGCGGAGGTACGGGCCGTCATCGGCGCCGGGCACAGCATCGGCGTCCAAGGCGGCTCCGGCACCGGCATGGGCACCTCCGGCTCCCCCGCCGCGCGGCCGGGCATCGAGCACGATGCCTGGATCATCTTCACCTCCGGGTCCACCGGGAAGCCCAAGGGCGTCGCCGTCACGCACCGCAGCGCCGCCGCGTTCGTGGACGCCGAGGCGGCCCTGTTCCTCGCGGAGGAGCCGATCGGACCCGGTGACCGGGTCATGGCCGGACTCTCCGTCGCCTTCGACGCCTCCTGCGAGGAGATGTGGCTGGCCTGGCGGTACGGCGCCTGTCTGGTGCCGGTGCCCCGGTCGCAGGTCAGGAGCGGTGCCGATCTCGGGCCTTGGCTGGTCGAGCAGGAGATCACCGTCGTCTCGACCGTGCCCACACTGGCCGCGCTGTGGGAGCCGGAGACACTCAACGACGTACGGCTGCTGATCTTCGGCGGTGAGGCCTGCCCGCCCGAGCTGGCGCAGCGGCTGGTCACCGAGGGGCGCGAGGTGTGGAACACCTACGGGCCGACCGAGGCGACCGTGGTGGCCTGTGCGGCGCTGATGACCGGCGAGGAGCCCGTCCGGATCGGGCTGCCGCTGCGCGGGTGGGAGCTCGCCGTCGTCGACGACAGCGAGGACCCCGTGCCCATGGGCGGCAGCGGGCAGCTGGTGATCGGCGGGGTCGGGCTCGCGCGGTATCTCGATCCCGAGAAGGACGCCGAGAAGTACGCGCCACTGCACTCGCTGGGCTGGGAGCGGGCCTACCGCAGTGGTGACCTGGTCAGGGCCGAGCCCGAGGGGCTGGTCTTCCTGGGGCGGGCCGACGAGCAGATCAAGCTCGGCGGGCGGCGGATCGAGCTCGGGGAGGTGGACGCCGCGCTGCAGGCCCTGCCCGGGGTCGCCGGCGCCGCGGCCGCCGTGCGCACCGCCCGCGGCGGCAATCAGCTCCTCGTCGGTTACGTGGTCACGCAGGACGGCTGGGATCAGGCGGCCGCCGTGGAGAAGCTGCGCGCCGAGCTGCCCGCCGCGCTGGTGCCGCTGCTCGCGCCCGTCGCCGAGCTGCCGACCCGGACGTCCGGCAAGGTGGACCGGGGCGCCCTGCCCTGGCCGCTGGAGGGCGTGGAGTTCCCCAAGGCGGAGCTGTACGGCACCGAGGCCTGGCTCGCCGAGCAATGGGCCGAGGTGCTGGGCATCCCGGTGACCAGCGCGTCCGACGACTTCTTCGCGATCGGCGGCGGCTCGCTGGCCGCCGCCCAGCTCACCACCCGGCTGCGCACCCGTTACCCGAGCGCAGCCGTCCTCGACGTCTACCAGCAGCCCACCCTGCGCAAGCTGGCCCGGCGGCTGGAGGCCTCGGCGCAGGACGACGGCCGGGCCCGCTCGATCGCGCCGGTTCCGGTCCGCGCCCAGGCCGTCCAGCTCCTGCTGCTGCTCCCGCTGGTCACCCTGCTCGGGCTGCGCTGGACAGTGGTCCTGGCGGCCGTCGGGAACGTGCTGCCCGGCTACTCCTGGCTGCCGACCGCCCCCTGGTGGCTGCTCGCGGCCGCGGCGCTGCTGTTCTTCACCCCGCCCGGCCGGATCGCGCTCGCGGCGGGCGGGGCGCGGCTGCTGCTGCGGGGCGTGCAGCCCGGCCGGTACCCGCGTGGCGGAAGCGTGCATCTGCGGCTGTGGACGGCCGAGCGGCTGGCCGAGTTCAGCGGGGCCACCTCGCTGACCGGATCCTGGCTGGAGCGGTACGCCCGTGCGTTGGGCGCGAAGGTCGGGCCCGAGGTGGACCTGCACTCGCTGCCGCCGGTCACCGGCATGCTCAAGCTGGGCCGGGGCGCGGCCGTGGAGTCCGAGGTCGACCTGTCCGGGCACTGGCTGGACGGCGACCGTCTGGAGATCGGCCCGGTCAAGGTGGGCGCACACGCCACGGTCGGCACCCGCAGCATGCTCTTCCCGGGCGCCCGCATCGGCAAGCGGGCCGAGGTGGCCCCCGGCTCGGCGGTCGGCGGGCAGATCCCCACCGGCCAGCGCTGGGCCGGCGCGCCCGCGGTCAAGCTCGGCAAGGCCAAGCGCAACTGGCCCAAGGAGCGGCCGCAGCGGGGCACGTACTGGCGGGTGATGTACGGCATCACCGGCCTCGCGCTGAGTTCGCTGCCGCTGCTCGCGGGGGTGGCCGCGCTGCTGGTCGCCCGGGCCTTCGTGGCGCCCGGACGCTCGCTCCCGGGGGCGCTGCGCGGAGCCGCGCTCGGGCTGGGGCCGGCCACGCTCGCCTACGGACTGGCGTACGCGCTGCTGATCCTGGTCGCCGTGCGCGTGCTCGGTCTGGGGCTGCGCGAGGGCACGCATCCGACGCACAGCCGGGTCGGCTGGCAGGCGTGGAGCGTGACGCAGCTGATGGACCGGTCCCGGGAAACGCTGTTCCCGCTGTACGCGGGGCTGGTCACGCCGGTGTGGCTGCGGCTGCTGGGAATGCGGATCGGGCGCCGCGCCGAGGTGTCGACCGTGCTCGCGCTGCCGAGCCTGACCACGGTGGGCGACGGGGCGTTCCTGGCGGACGACACGCTGACGGCGCCGTACGAGCTCGGCGGTGGCTGGGTGCGGATCGGGCGTGCGGAGATCGGGCGGCGGGCCTTCCTCGGGAACTCCGGGATGACCGGGCCGGGCCGGAGCGTGCCGGACGGCGGCCTGGTCGGCGTGCTGTCGGCGACGCCGAAGAAGGCGAAGAAGGGCACCTCGTATCTGGGGCTGCCGCCGGTGAAGCTGCCGCGCAGTGCGGCCGGCGGGGATCAGAGCCGTACGTACGAGCCGCCCGCCCGGCTGCTGTGGGCGCGCGGCCTTGTGGAGCTGTGCCGGATCGTGCCGGTGCTGTGTTCGGCGGCGCTGGCGGCGGCGACGGTGGCGGCGCTGTGTGCGCTGGGTCCGTGGGTCTGGGCGCTGTCGGGGCCGGTGCTGCTCGGGGCGGGTGCGGTCGCGGCGGCCGTCTCCGTGATCGCGAAGTGGCTGCTCGTGGGGCGGCACCGGGTCGGCGAGCATCCGCTGTGGAGTTCCTTCGTGTGGCGTAACGAGCTGGCGGACACGTTCGTCGAGGTGCTGGCGGTGCCGTGGCTGGCCGGGGTCGTGCCGGGGACGCCGGTGATGACGGCGTGGCTGCGCGGGCTCGGCGCGCGCATCGGCCGGGGCGTGTGGGTGGAGAGCTACTGGCTGCCGGAGACGGACCTGGTCACGCTGGAGGACGCGGCGACCGTCAATCGTGGCTGTGTGCTGCAGACACACCTCTTCCACGACCGGATCTTGCGGACGGATACTGTGGTCCTCCGTGAGGGCGCCACGCTGGGCCCTGGCGGGATCGTGCTGCCCGGCAGCACGGTCGGGGCCCGTACGACCCTGGGGCCCGCGTCGCTCGTCATGGCCGCGGAGTCCGTCCCGGACGACACCCGCTGGCTCGGCAACCCGATCGAGGCATGGCGTCCCTGAGCGCGGGCCGCGCGGGGTCGGTGGGCACACCGGCACCCAGAGGTGGCACAGCGCAGGGAGCGAACACAGCAGTGGCAGTTCAGCAGTCGGCCGGCCCAGGCCCGTACTTCCCGGACAACGGTGACTCCCGCTACCGGGTCCACCGCTACGAACTCGCGCTGGACTACCGCCCCGGCCCGAACCGGCTGTCCGGCACGGCCCGGATCAACGCCATAGCGGGACACGCGCCGCTCACGGAGTTCCAGCTCAACCTGGCCGACTTCAGGATCGGCCGGGTGCGGGTGGACGGCCGGCAGCCGCACTTCACGCACCGCGGCGGACGGCTGCGGATCCGCCCGGCCAAACCGGTCCGGGCCGGCGCCGCGTTCACGGTGGAGGTCCAGTGGTCCGGCAACCCCAGGCCGGTGACCAGCCCGTGGGGCGGGCTCGGCTGGGAGGAGCTGGCCGACGGGGCGCTGGTGGCGAGCCAGCCGGTCGGGGCTCCGTCCTGGTACCCGTGCAACGACCGGCCCGCCGACAAGGCGTCCTATCTGATCTCGGTCACCACGCCGTCCGCGTACACGGTGGTCACGGGCGGGCGCCTGCTGACCCGGACGACGAAGGCCTCGACGACGACCTGGGTGTACGAGCAGTCCGCGCCCACGTCCAGCTATCTCGTCGGCCTGGCGATCGGCAGGTTCCAGACGGTGCTGCTGGGCGACCCCGGTCCGGGGGGCGTGCCGCAGCACGGGCACATCCCGGCGCGGCTGCTGCCCGAGTTCTCCCGGGACTTCGCGCGGCAGCCGGCGATGATGGAGCTGTTCCAGGAGCTGTTCGGGCCGTACCCGTTCGACGGTTACGCGGTCGCGGTGACCGAGGAGGAGCTCGATGTGCCGGTCGAGGCACAGGGGTTGTCGCTGTTCGGCTCCAACCACGTGGACGGCGTCAGGGGTTCGGAACGGCTGGTGGCGCACGAGCTGGCGCACCAGTGGTTCGGCAACTGCGTGACCATCGCCGACTGGCGGCACATCTGGCTGAACGAGGGCTTCGCCAAGTACGCGGAATGGCTGTGGTCCGAGCGCTCCGGGGGACGCGGTGCCCAGCAACTGGCCGCGGCGGCACACCGGTTGCTGTCGACGCTGCCGCAGGACCTCAGGCTGGCCGATCCGGGCCGCAAGGCGATGTTCGACGACCGGCTCTACGAGCGGGGCGGCCTGACCCTGCACGCGGTGCGCTGCGCGCTCGGCGACGACGCGTTCTTCCGCATGCTGCGCGGCTGGGTGCGGCTGCACCGGAACGGGTCGGTGACGACGGCGGCGTTCACCGAGCACGTGGCCCGGTTCGCGCAGGAGCCGCCGGACGGTCTGTTCCAGGAGTGGGTGTACGGGGCGGAGCTGCCGCCGCTGCCGGTGCTCCGGAACGTTCCGTAGAGGTTTTCCCGATCCGTGGCGGCCTTTCTAGACTTGAAGGGTGGCCCGGCCCAATGACGAGGTCGAGGCGCTCCTGCGGGAGTACGCGGACCTCATCGCGATCACCGGAGGCGACGCCTTCAAGGCGCGCGCCTACGAGAAGGCGGCGCGTGCCATCGGCGGGTATCCGGCCGACATCTCCAAGCTGGGCGAGGACGGCCTGAAGGAGATCCCGAACGTGGGGAAGTCGATCGCCGACAAGGTGACCGAGTACCTGCGCACGGGGAAGATGGCGGTGGTCGAGGAGCGCCGGGCGAAGATCCCCGCCGGGGTGCGGGAGCTGATCACCATCCCCACCCTGGGCCCGAAGAAGGCGCTGCGGCTCTACGAGGACCTGCACATCTCCTCGGTGAACGAGCTCGCCGCGGCGATCGAGGCGGACGCGCTGGCCGACCTGAAGGGCTTCGGGGAGAAGACGCAGGAGAACATCCGGCACGGCATCGAACTGCTGCAGCGGGCGGGCGCCCGGGTGCCGCTGTCGCTGGCCCTGGACACCGCCGAGGAGATCGTCGCGGAGCTGTCCGCGGTGACCGGCTGCGAGCGCTGCGCGTACGCGGGCTCGCTGCGCCGGATGCGGGAGACCGTCGGGGATCTGGACGTCATCGTCGCGGCGAAGAAGTCGGAGCCGTTCATGGCGGCGCTGTGCGAGCTGCCGGCCACCGCGGAGGTCATCGCACGGGGCTCGAAGAAGACGTCGATCCGCACCGCCAAGGGGCTCCAGGTCGATCTGCGGGTGCTGCCGCCGGAGTCGTGGGGCGCCGGGATGCAGTACTTCACCGGTTCCAAGGCGCACAACATCCGTACCCGCACCATCGCTGTGCACCAGGGGCTGAAGCTGTCCGAGTACGGCCTGTTCGACGCCGAGAGCGGGGACTCGCTGGCCTCCCGCACCGAGGAGGAGGTGTACGCCCGGCTCGGGCTGCCGTGGATCGAGCCGACGCTGCGGGAGGACCGCGGGGAGATCGAGGCGGCCCTGAACGGCGAGCTGCCCGAGGTGGTGACCGAGAGGGACATCCGGGGCGACCTGCACTCCCACACGGACCTCACCGACGGGCTGGCGCCGCTGGAGGAGATGGTGGCGGCGGCCGCCGAGCGCGGTCACAGGTACTACGCGGTCACCGATCACGCGCCCAACCTGTACATGCAGCGCATGACCGACGAGAAGATCCTCGCCCAGCGGGAGCGGGTGCGGGAGCTGGACGGCGCCCATCACAAGATGCGGCTGCTGCACGGCACGGAGCTCAACATCGACCCGGGCGGCGGGGTGGACTGGCCCGAGGAGTTCCTGGCCGGCTTCGACCTGTGCGTGGCCTCGCTGCACTCGCACTTCGACCTGGACCGCAAGGCGATGACCCGGAGGCTGGTGCGGGCCTGCGAGAACCCGTACGTCAACATCATCGGGCACCCGACGACCCGGCTGATCGGCAAGCGGCCGGGCGTCGACGCCGACTGGGACGAGGTGTTCGCGGCGTGCGCGCGTACCGGCACCGCGCTGGAGGTCAACGCGCAGCCGGACCGTCTCGACCTGTGCGACGAGGACATCCTGCGCGCCAGGGAGCAGGGCGTGAAGTTCGCCGTGAACACCGACGCGCACTCCGTCCCGCACCTCGCGCAGCTGCGCTACGGCGTCGGCACGGCGCAGCGGGGCTGGCTCACCCGGGACGACGTGATCAACGCCTGGCCGCTGACCCGGCTGCGGCGGTTCCTGCGGAAGGGGAGGTGAGGGGCGTCACTCCCGGTCCAGCCACAGGGGTGACAGGTCCTCCTCCTCTTCCGTGTCGGCCGCTCCCACAGCCCTGATGTCCCCGTCGGCGGCGCGCAGCAACCTGCGGCCCATGGCGATCAGGGCGCGTCCGGCGGCGAGTTCGTCGCCTATCTCCGGTACATCCGGGTCGTACGGGTTGCGGCGGGCCTCCGCGTGACTCTCCAGGACGTTGTCCCCGGTGTCCAGGACGATCCGGGCGGTGGTGTCCGGGTCGTGCTCGGACAGGTACAGGTTCAGCCGCCATTCCTTGACGGCCGGAGGACGGCTGGTCATGGGTCGAGTCATAGTCCGCCTCCCAGGACTGCATCGCCCTTCCACTGTGCACCCCGCCAACGTCGGACGCCTCCCCTGGTACGGGCAGAATGTGGCCCATGACCTCGCGTACCTGCCCCTGTGGACTCCCCCAGCCCTACGACGCCTGCTGCGGCCGTTTCCACGCGGGAGCGGCCGCCGCGCCGAGCGCCGAGTTGCTCATGCGGTCCCGGTACAGCGCGTTCGTGAAGGGGGACGCGGGGTATCTGCTGCGCACCTGGCATCCGCAGACCCGGCCCGAGGGACTGGACCTCGACCCGCGGATGAGGTGGACGGGGCTGGAGATCCTGGACACCACCGACGGCTCGGCCTTCCACAGCACGGGCACGGTGACCTTCCGCGCCTCCTACCGGGGCGGCTCGCTGCACGAGCGGAGCCGGTTCGAGCGGGTCGACGGGGCCTGGGTGTACGTGGACGGGGACTTCCTGGACTGAGACGTGCGGGACGGAACTGCGGACGAACTAGGGCGCCAGGATGTCCAGTTCCTGCAGGGCGCCCGCGGTGATCTCCCTGGTCAGCCGCTCGGCGCGGGTCGCGTCGCCGCCGCGGACCGCCTCCGCCAGCTGCACATGCAGGGTGACCGCCGCCGGGTCGGGGTCCTCGAACATAACCTCGTGATGGGTGCGGCCGGCCAGGACCTCCGCGACGACGTCGCCGAGCCGGGCGAACATCTCGTTGCCGGAGGCGTTCAGGATGACCCGGTGGAATGCGATGTCGTGGACCAGGTACTTCTCCAGCTTGTGGCCGCGTGAGTTGGCCACCATGCCCAGCGCGCACTCGGTGAGTTCGGCGCACTGCTCCGCCGTGGCGTGCTTGGCGGCGAGGCCGGCCGCGACCGGTTCGATCGCGGAGCGCAGCACGGTCAGCGAGCGCAACTGGTGCGGGCGGTCGGCGCCGGCCAGGCGCCAGCGGATGACCTGCGGGTCGTAGACGTTCCACTCGGACTTGGGGCGGACCGTCACGCCCACTCTGCGGCGGGATTCGACCAGGTGCATGGATTCGAGGACCCGGACCGCTTCGCGCATCACGGAGCGGGACACCTCGAAGTGCTGTGCCAGCTCGTCGGTGCGCAGCACGCTGCCCGGCGGGTACTCGCCCGCCGTGATCGCGGGGCCGAGGGTGTCCAGTACATGGCCGTGCAGCCCCCGGCCCGGTGTGGTCATGCACTCAGCGTACGGCGTGGATCACCGACGGAAAAAGTCAGACTTATATGTCACACACTCTTGAATTCGTCGTACCTAATAGGTTTCAGTGTGGCGACGCCGCTGTGGCGTCGGATGTCGAGGAAGACAGCGAGGCAGTGATGCGAACCCCCCAGGTCGTCGTCGTGATGGGCGTCGCGGGGACGGGCAAGACCACGATCGGTCCCTTGCTCGCCGCGCGGCTGGGCGTCCCGTACGCCGAGGGCGACGACTTCCACCCGCAGGCCAACATCGACAAGATGTCGGCCGGCATCCCGCTCGACGACACCGACCGGTGGCCCTGGCTGGACGCCATCGGTCACTGGGCGCACGGGCGGGCCGGACTGGGCGGGGTGGTCAGCAGCTCGGCGCTGAAGCGGTCGTACCGCGACCGGCTTCGGGCCGCCGCTCCCGGAGTGGTGTTCGTGCACCTCTCCGGCGATCGGAAGCTGATCGAGGACCGGATGAGGCAGCGGCAGGGGCACTTCATGCCGACCGCGCTGCTGGACTCCCAGTTCGCCACGCTGCAGCCCCTGGAGCCGGACGAGGCGGGAGTCGCCGTGGACGTCACCGGCAGCCCCCAGGAGATCACCGAGCGTGCCGTGAAGGCACTCGAGGCGCTTCCCGACACCACCGCGTAGCACTCACCCCCGTCCCCCCGTAACGCAAGGGAACACCCGTGACCAGACTCAGCGTCGAGATGCTGGCAGCGGACACGCCTCCGCCGATCACCTCCGCCGGACACGCCCAGCTGGGCATCGCCGTCCTGGTGGGCATCGCCGTCATCGTCCTGCTCATCACCAAGTTCAAGCTCCATGCCTTCCTGGCGCTGACCATCGGGTCGCTGGCGCTGGGCGCGGTCGCCGGAGCACCGCTCGACAAGGCCATCACCAGCTTCACCACCGGGCTCGGCACCACCGTGGCCGGCGTGGGCGTCCTGATCGCGCTCGGGGCGATCCTGGGCAAGCTCCTCGCCGACTCCGGTGGCGCCGACCAGATCGTCGACACGATCCTCGCCAAGGCCGGCGGGCGCGCCATGCCGTGGGCGATGGTGCTCATCGCCTCGGTGATCGGCCTGCCGCTGTTCTTCGAGGTCGGCATCGTGCTGCTGATCCCGGTCGTGCTCATGGTCGCCAAACGCGGCAACTACTCCCTGATGCGCATCGGCATCCCGGCGCTCGCCGGTCTGTCCGTGATGCACGGCCTGATCCCGCCGCACCCCGGCCCGCTGGTCGCGATCGACGCACTCCACGCCAACCTGGGTGTGACGCTCGCGCTCGGCATCCTCGTCGCGATACCCACCGTGATCGTCGGCGGTCCGCTGTTCTCGAAGGTCGCGGCCCGCTGGGTCGACGTCCCCGCGCCCGAGCGGATGCTGCCGCAGCGCCCCTCGGAGGAACTGAAGCGCCGCCCCGGTTTCGGCGCGACCCTGGCGACCGTGCTGCTGCCGGTGGTGCTGATGCTGGCCAAGGCGCTGGTGGACATCGTCGTCGACGACGCGACCACCCCCACCCAGCGCGTCTTCGACATCGTCGGCTCCCCGATGATCGCCCTGCTCGCCGCCGTGATCGTCGGCTTCTTCACGCTGGGCCGGCCCGCCGGGTTCAGCAAGGAGCGGCTGCAGCAGACCGTCGAGAAGGGCCTGATGCCCATCGCGGGAATCCTGCTGATCGTCGGCGCGGGCGGAGGCTTCAAGCAGACCCTGATCGACTCCGGTGTCGGCCAGATGATCCTGGACATCTCCAAGAGCTGGTCGATCCCGGCGGTGCTGCTGGCCTGGCTGATCGCGGTGGTGATCCGGCTGGCGACGGGCTCGGCGACGGTGGCGACGGTCTCGGCGGCCGGTCTGATCGCGCCGCTCGCGGCCGGCACCTCGACCACCCACACCGCCCTGCTCGTCCTGGCGATCGGCGCCGGCTCGCTCTTCTTCAGCTTCGTCAACGACGCCGGCTTCTGGCTGGTGAAGGAGTACTTCGGGCTGAGCGTCGGGCAGACGGTCAAGACCTGGTCGATCATGGAGACGATCCTCTCGGTGGTCGCAGGCGGTCTGGTCCTGCTGCTGTCCCTCGTGATCTAGGAGCGCTCCGGCGATGACGGCTCACCCTCTCTTCGACATCGGCGGCCGCACCGCCCTGGTCACGGGCTCCAGCCGGGGCATAGGCCTCGCGCTGGCCCGGGGTTTGGCCGAGGCCGGCTGCACGGTCGTCCTCAACGGCCGTGACCCCGGCCGGCTGGCCAAGGCCGCGGCGGACCTGCCCGGTGACATCCGTACGGCGGTGTTCGACGTGAGCGACGGTCCGGCCGTGGCCGCCGGGATCGCGGACGTCGAGGAGCGGGTGGGCCCGCTCGAGATCCTCGTCAACAACGCGGGCATGCAACTGCGCGCCCCCCTGCTGGAGTTCACCGACGCCGACTGGCACCGGATCCTGGACGCCAACCTCACCAGCGCGTTCCTCGTCGGCCGCGAGGCCGCCCGGCGGATGACGGAACGCGGCCACGGCAAGATCATCAACATCTGCTCGCTGCAGAGCGAGGTCGTACGCCCCGGCATCGCGCCCTACGCCGCCACCAAGGGCGCGCTGAAGATGCTCACCAAGGGCATGTGCGCCGACTGGGGGCCGTACGGCGTCCAGGTCAACGGCCTCGGCCCCGGCTACATCGAGACCGAGCTGACCCGGCCGCTGGTGGAGGACGAGGAGTTCAGCGCCTGGGTCCGCCGGCGCACCCCGGCGGGCCGCTGGGGCCGCACCGAGGACCTGGTGGGCGGCCTGCTCTTCCTCGCCTCGCCGGCCTCCGACTTCATGGGCGGGCAGATCCTGTACGTCGACGGCGGCATGACGAGCGTGCTCTGAAAGGGGCTGCGGCGATGCTGGGTTGTGTGATCCACGGCGCGGGCGATCTGCGGGTGGAGGAACTGCCGGTGCCCGAACCGGGGCCCGGCGAGGCCCTGGTGGCCGTCCGTTACGGCGGGGTGTGCGGCTCCGATCTGCACTACTGGCGGCACGGCGGGGTCGGGGACTTCCGGCTCCGGGGGCCGATGGTGCTCGGGCACGAGGTGGTGGGCACGGTGGTGTCCTACGGCGCCGGGGCCACGGGTCCCGCGCCGGGCACGGCCGTCGCCGTGCACCCCGCCACCCCGTGCGGGCACTGCCCGGAGTGCTCCGACGGGCGGGCGAACGTGTGCCGGGACACCCGGTATCTGGGCAGCGCGGCCCGCTTTCCGCATGTCCAGGGCGCCTTCGCCGAGCGGATCGCCGTGCCGGCCGGTCAGCTGCGGGCGCTGCCGGACGGACTCGGGCTGCGGCGGGCCGCCCTCGCCGAGCCGCTGTCGGTGGCGCTGCACGCGGTGCGGCGGGCCGGGGACGTGTCCGGCCGGCATGTACTGGTGACCGGGGCGGGGCCCATCGGGTGCCTGGTGGTCGCGACGGCGAAGGCGGCCGGCGCGGCACGGGTGACGGTGACGGATCCGGTGCCGGAGGCGCTGGGTCACGCGGCCGTGACCGGCGCCGACACGCTGGTACGGGCCGACGATCCGGATGATGCCGGGTGGCCGGAGGAAGTCGACGTGGCCGTCGAGGCGTCGGGGGTCGCTCCCGGGCTCGACACCTGCCTGCGGCGCGTACGGCGCGGTGGTGTGGTCGTACAGCTCGGGATGCTGCCGCCGGGGCAGTCGCCGTTCGCCGGGAACCTGCTGGTGAGCCGGGAGATCGAGTTGCTGGGGGCGTTTCGCTTCGACGCCGAGTTCGATGACGCGCTGGAACTGCTGGCCGCGCGGGGGGAGTTCGACGGGCTGGTCAGTGCGGTGGTTCCGGTCCGGGAGGCCGCGGACGCGTTTGTCCTGGCTGCGGATCGGAGCCGCTCCTGCAAGGTGCTGTTGGAATTCTGAGGGGCAAGAGCGGCCGGCATGAGGCCGCACCACGAGGGCTACGGGCGCCACAGCGGGTGTTCCCGCTTCGCCCACTCCCTGCTCACCGTTCCCGTGCGCAGCCCCCTTCGCGCCTCCGGGTCGCCCAGGGCCATGCCGATGTGGCCGGCCAGGACCACGCCGATGGTCAGGGCGAGCCAGTCGTGGACGAAGGTCGCCGAGGTGCGCCACTCCAGCGGCGCGAGGTGGGTGAACCACATCAGCAGGCCGGTGCCGAGCATGACCAGGGTGGCGCCGGCGATCCAGGCGGCGTAGACCTTCTGGCCGGCGTTGAACTTGCCCGCCGGGCGCGAGGAGTGCCGCTTGTCACGGCGCAGGGCGGCGCGCAGCCAGAGCCGGTCGTGCGGGCCGAAGCGGTTGAGGAAGCGCAGGTCGGAGCGGAAGACGCGGGAGGCCAGACCCAGCAGGACCGGGACGGGCAGGGCGAGTCCGGCGCACTCGTGGACGCGGACGACCAGTTCCCGGCGGCCGACCATGACCGCGAACTGGGGGATGTAGAGGACGGCCGCCGTGACCACGCAGACGCCCATCAGCGCGGCCGTGGCGCGGTGCACCCAGCGTTGGACCGGGCCGAAGCGGCGGATACGGGTGCCGGGCGGGGCCGGGGTGTCAGCTCGTAGGCTCATCGGTCCGTCCGTTCGACCGGCCGACCCAGGCGTCGACGTCGTAGCCGAGGCGCTCCCAGTAACCGGGCTCGACCCGGTCGGTGACCGTGATCCCGGAGAGCCACTTGGCCGACTTGTAGAAGTACATGGGGGCGACATACAGGCGGACCGGGCCGCCGTGGTCGTGGCCGATGTCCTTGTCCTGCATGCGCAGGGCGACCAGGACGTCCGGGCGGCGGGCCTGGGCGAGGGTGAGGCTCTCGGTGTAGGTGCCGTCGAAGCAGGTGAAGTGGATCGCCTTCGCCCCGGGACGGACCCCGGCCGCGTCCAGGAGGTCGGAGAGGCGTACGCCCTCGAAGGGGGTGCCGGGCACCCGCCAGCCGGTGACGCACTGGACGTCCTTGACCAGCCGGGTCTGCGGGAGGGCGCGCAGATCGGCCAGGGTGTAGGTGTGCGGGCGGTCGACCAGGCCGCCGATCTTCAGGTGGTAGTCGGTGGCGTTCAGGCGCGGCACCGACGCGGCGACGGAGTAGTAGCGGAATCCGCCGCCGTTGGGCAGCAGGCCGGTCAGGCCAGTGGGGTCCTTGCCGGCGACGGCGCCGAGGACGCCCTCAAGGCCGCGTTGCAGCATGGGCGCCGCGACGACGCCGAGCGCGCCCAGGCCGAGGGTGCCGAGGAAGACCCGGCGGCCTATGGGTGTGCCGTCCCGTTCCTCGGACTGTTCAGAGTTCACGCGTTCATTCGAGCACTCGGGGCCCCGGGGGGCCAGGGGGTCCGGTCAGTGGTCAGGGTTCTGTAATCACTTCTTACGTACGTCGCGCAGAGGCGTGACGTTCAGTGCCCCAGCGCGCGGGCGCGGGCCGTCCGGAAGGCCGCGCCAGGATCGCGGTGGGCGTAGGACCAGGGTGCCGGGGTGGCGTGCCGGCCGATGCGCCGGAACAGGGCCGCCGCCTCGGCCGGGCGGCCGGCGCAGGACAGGGCGAAGGCGAGGTGGTTGAGGTCGATGTGGCGGCGGGGGTGTTCGTCGTGCTCCCACTCCAGCCACCAGTCGAAGCAGGCGCGCAGGATGCGGCGGGCCCGGGGGCCGGACCAGTGACTGGAGGCGGCGGGGTCGGCCGGGGCGAGACCGGTGGTGGCGAGGACGCGGTAGCGCTCGGCGTAGGCGACGACCGGCAGGACGGCGAGCGGGGAGTCGGCGGGGGCCTCGGCGGCGGCCAGTTCGGCGAGGTCGTACACCTCGTGGTCCTCGGCGGCCCGGCCGCCGGAGGGCCGTTCGGCGAGGCGGGCGAGGAGCAGATGGTGGGCGTGGTGGTGCTCGGGGTGGCGGCGGCGCAGTTCGGTGAAGGTGCCGAGCACCTCGCGCTCGGGGCCGAGGGTGCGGGCCAGCTGGAGTAAGCCCAGCCAGGGGGTGGGGTCGGCGGGGGCGAGCGCGGCGGCGGTGGCGCAGGCCTCGCGGGCCCGGCCGGGGTCCTCCTTGCCGCGCAGGGCGCGCTGGACCCGGGCGAGGGCGTACAGCGCGGAGGCGTCGGCGGAGCCGGGTTCGGCGTGCAGCCAGTCGCGGGCCCAGGCCACGGCGTACGGCTCCCGGGCGAGCACGGTGAGGCGGTGGCCACGGCGGTCCCAGTCGTCGCCGGTGTGCCGGAGCAGGGAGCGGGCGGCCTGCCGCCGGCCCTGGGTGAACGCGGCGCGTGCGGTGCGCAGTTCGGCATCGTCGAAGGTGTCGTCGAAGGTGTCGTCGAAGCCGCCGTGCAAGCCGCCGTCGAAGGCGCCGGAGTCGTCCGGGGCCGTGTCACCGGACCGGTCCGTCGGGGCCCGGCGGGCGCCGAGCAGGGGTGGGAGAGGGGGCACCGCGGGACTTCCTGTTTCTCGGGCTGCCATCGGCCGATCACGCACAGCAAACCCTCAGCCAAGGTTTGCGTCAAGCGGAACAGGGCTGTTACTGGGTTCAACTACCGTGATGGATAGGAAAGTTGGGGAACTCGGCGCAGGCGGGCCGGGGCCGGGCCGGGGTACCCGACGGCCCGCTGTGGCGTACGCCATGGCGCCGGGCCGGCCGGCCCCGCAGCATGGCGAGTCAACTGCCCTGTTCCGCGCACTTCCGGGTCAATGCCGTCCCGGGGACGCTACAGTCGGCCACTACGCACCCGTGGTCCGGCCGGATGATCGAGGTACGCAGCGTGTCCGTTCTGGTTCTCCTTCTCGCCGTGAGTGCTGCCTGCTGTCTGGGCTTCGGGTTCGTGCTCCAGCAGAACGCGGCGCAGAAGGCACCGCTGAGCGACTTCCTGTCCTTCCGGCTGCTGCTCGACCTGATGCGGGTGCCGCGCTGGCTGGGCGGGCTCGGTCTGATGATCGCCGGCATGGTGCTCGGTGCGATCGCGCTCGGCAAGGGCGAGATCTCCCTGGTCGAACCGCTGCTCGCGACCAATCTGCTGTTCGCACTCGCGCTGTCCCGGTACCAGACCAAACAGCCGCTGGGCCGCCAGGGCTGGGCCGGACTGCTGCTGCTCGCGGGCGGCGTGAGCGCGTTCATCATGGCGGGCGAGCCGCGGGCCGGCAGCGCCGTCTCCGATCCGCTGCGGCACTGGCTGATCATCGGCGCGATGGTCGGCGCGGCCCTGGTGCTCACGGCGTACGGCAAGCGCTCCCGGCTGAGCTGGGGCCCGGTGCTGCTGGCCACCGCCGCCGGGTTGCTGTACGGCGTACAGGACGCCCTGACCCGGGTGAGCGGCACCCGCTTCTCCGAGGGCGGCTTCGCCGAGCTGTTCAGCGGCTGGCAGCCGTACGGCGTGCTGGTGTGCGGGGTCACCGGGCTGGTCCTGGTACAGAGCGCCTTCGAGACCGCCCCGCTGCGCATGTCGCTGCCGGCGCTGACCGCGGCCGAGCCGCTCGCCGGGATCCTGTGCGGCGTCGGCTTCCTCGGTGACCGGCTGCGCACCGACACCGGGGCGCTGGCCTGGGAGGCGGCCGGGCTCGCGGCGGTGGTCGTGGGCATCGTGCTGCTCGGGCTGCACCCGGCGATGCCGTGCGGCGCGGCGGAGACCGAACCCTCGGCCCGGGACCTCCAGCGGCGCTGACACCGGCTGCTTGGATGAGGGCATGAACCCTGCTGACGAGATCCTCGACATCGTCGACGAGCACGACCGGGTCGTCACCCAGTGTCCCCGCGGTGAGGCGTACGCCCGCGGGCTGCGCCACCGGTGCGTGTTCATCCAGGCCCGGGACGCGGTCGGCCGGCTCTTCGTCCACCGGCGCACCGCGACCAAGCTGGTCTTCCCGGCCCTGTACGACATGTTCGTCGGTGGCGTCGTCGGCGCGGGCGAGTCCTACGACGAGGCCGCGCTGCGGGAGGCCGAGGAGGAGCTGGGGGTGACGGGGCTCCCCCGGCCGACGTACCTCTTCAAGTTCCTGTACGACGACGGGGCCGGGAACAGCTGGTGGTCGGCGGTGTACGAGGTGCGCTGCGAGCTGCCCGTACATCCGCAGGTGGAGGAGGTCCAGTGGCACGACTTCCTGCCCGAGGAAGAGGTCGAGGGGCGGCTCGGCGACTGGGAGTGGGTGCCGGACGGGCTGGCGGCGTACGAGAGGCTGAGGGCGTTCCGGGCGGGGCGGTGACCGCCGGGTAAGGTCGGCCGCGTGAGCGAATTCGTACGGAACATCCGGCTGTGGTTCGCGCCGGAGCAGGTGCGGGACGAGGGCGCCACGCCCGACTACCGGTTCTCGCTGGCCAACGAGCGCACCTTTCTCGCCTGGCTGCGCACGGCGCTCGCACTGATCGGCGGCGGATTCGCGGTGGACCAGTTCCTGCCGGACCTGCGCTGGGCGTGGCGGGTCGGTCTCGCGCTCGCGCTGCTCGGCGCCGGCGTGCTGTGCTCGCTGCGCGCGGTGAACCACTGGGTGCGCTGTGAGCGGGCGATCCGGCGCGGTGAGGACCTGCCCGCGTCCCGGTTCCCGGCGCTGCTGAGCCTGGTCGTCGCGGTGGTGGCGGTGACGATGGTCGTGGTGGTGCTGGCCGGATGGGCGAGGTGAGCACGGCCGGGCGCGACCCGGGGCTGCAGCCGGAGCGCACCCGGCTGGCCTGGCGTCGTACGACCCTCTCGGCCACCGTGGCCGCCGTACTCTCCGTCAAGACCGCCCTGCACAATGGCGCCTCGGCCACCGGGATGACCGTCTGCGCCCTGTGCTGTGTGCTCTTCCTGGGCTTTCTGGCGGTGGCCCACCGCCGGATCCGGGCCCTCGCGACCGGTCCCCGCCCGCAGGCGCTCGCTCCCCGGCAGGCGACGGTGGCGGCGCTGTGCGCGATGGCGCTGGCCTTGTGCGCGGCGGTGCTCGTGCTCTAGAAGGTGCCCTCCTGACTCGAGCTGTAGAGGGTGCTCTCTTCTCCCCTGGCCCAGACGGCGCCCTCCGTTTCCTCCCGGTCCACCGTGACCACGATCTTGCCGCGGGTGCGGCCCTCCTGGTTCATCCGGTGCGCGTCCGCCGTCCGCTCCAGCGGGAAGGTCTCCTGGACGTGTACCGAGATCACGCCCCGCTCGGCCAGGTCGCAGAGCCTGCCCAGGTCCTGGGCGTCCGGGCGGACGAAGCAGTAGCGGCCGCCGAGGCTCACCACCTCCGGGTCGGCGATCGACGCCAGCCGGCCTTCCGGGGCGAGCAGGTTGGCCGAGGTCTTCAGGGTGTCCCCGCCGACGGTGTCGAAGACCGCCTCCACGCCGTCCGGGGAGAGCGCGCGCACCCGTTCGGCCAGGCCCTCGCCGTAGGTCACCGGCTCGCCGCCGAGGCCGCGCACATAGTCGTGGTTGTGTTCGCTCGCCGTACCGATGACCCGGGCGCCGAGGTGGGCGGCGATCTGGACGGCGAGGGAGCCGACACCGCCGGCCGCCGCGTGCACCAGCACGGTCTCGTCGCGCGCCACCTCCAGCGCCCTGACGAGCACCTGATACGCGGTGAGCCCGGCGAGCGGAAGGCCCGCGGCCTCCTCGAAGGACAGGTTGCGCGGCTTGCGGGCCAGGGTACGCACGGGCGCGGCGATGTACTCGGCGAAGGTGCCGCGGGAGAGGAAGTCCTCGCGGCAGTAGCCGATGACCTCGTCCCCGACGGCGAACTCGGTGACCGCGGCGCCGGGCTGGACGACCACACCACTGACGTCCCAGCCGGGGATCACCGGGAAGACGGCGTCCAGGACCGCGTCGAGATAGCCCTCGCGGCACTTCCAGTCGACCGGGTTGACGGCCGCGGCACGGACCTTGACGAGCACCTGGTCGGGGCCGACCTTCGGGTCGCGCACCTCGCCGTACTCCAGCACCTCGGGTCCGCCGTAGTGGCGGTAGCTGATGGCCTTCATGCCCTCGACCCTCCGGGGTACTCGTACGCCACGCAAGCCGTATGCACTGATATACACCGCTTCGCCCCATAGCCTGTCCGTCGTGGGCACCCCGTATCCCCGAAGGTGAGCACCATGACCACCCTCCACCAGGAACACACCGAACACGGCACGCACAGCCACGGTCCGGGCTGCGGGCACAACGCCGTGCCGCACGGCGACCACCTGGACTACGCGCACGACGGGCATCTGCACCGCGAGCACGAGGGTCACTGGGACGAGTGCGAGCCGTCCGGGCACACCGTCCACGAGGGCCATGAGCACGTGCACTACGACGAGTGCGGGCACGCCCAGGTGCAGCACGGCGATCACATCGACTATCTGCACGGCGGCCACCGGCATGCCGAGCACGACGGCCACTGGGACGACCACTGACGTGGGACCGCGACCGGGCCGACGGCTCCCCGGGCAGCGCGCCGGGGGCCGTCGGCCTATCGTGGCTCCGGTCACGTTTGGCCGCGTGATCGCTCCGCACACTGGACTACATACCGACCGGTCGGCATCATGAGTGGGTCCTGTTCACCCGTTCATAGGAGTGATGTATGAGCGCCGACCACCCGCCCGGACTCGACCTGGACCGGCTGCGCGCCCACCTCGACCGCGAGCGCCCCGGACTGGTGACCGGCCCCCTCACCGGCCGGCTGATCGAGGGCGGACGGTCGAACCTCACCTACGCGCTCTCCGACGGCACCGCCAACTGGGTCGTACGCCGGCCCCCGCTCGGTCATGTGCTGGCCACCGCGCACGACATGAAGCGCGAGCACCGGGTGATCAGCGCCCTGCACCCGACCCGGGTACCGGTCCCGCGCCCGGTGCTGCTGTGCGAGGACGAAGAGGTGCTCGGGGCGCCGTTCTACGTCATGGAGTTCGTCGAGGGCACGCCGTACCGCACGGCCCAGCAGCTGGCCCCGCTGGGCCCCGAGCGCACCCGGAACGCGGTGCTGTCCCTGGTGGACACGCTCGTCGAACTGCACGCGGTCGACCCCGCCGCAGTCGGACTCGCGGACTTCGGGCGCCCCGAGGGCTTCCTGGACCGGCAGCTGCGCCGCTGGGGCAAGCAGCTGGACGCCTCCCGCAACCGCGAACTGGCCGGCATCGACGAACTGCACGCCGCCCTCGGCCGCTCCCTGCCCGCCTCCCCGACCCCGGCCGTCGTCCACGGCGACTACCGGCTCGACAACGTCCTGATCGGCGACGACGACAAGATCAAGGCGATACTCGACTGGGAGATGTCGACCCTCGGCGACCCGCTCACCGACCTGGGCCTGCTGGTGATGTACAGCCGGCCGCTGGGCATGGCCGAGTCCCCGGTCTCCACCACGGCCGAGGCCCCGGGGCACCCGTCCCCCAGAGAGCTGATCGAGCGGTACGCCGAGCGCTCGGGACGCGACGTCTCCGGCGTCTCCTGGTACACGGCGTTCGCCTGGTTCAAGCTCGCCGTGATCCTGGAGGGCATCCACTACCGGTACACCCTGGGCCAGACGGTCGGCCGCGGCTTCGACCGGATCGGCGACCTCGTGCCCGTCTTCATCGACCACGGACTGACCACTCTTCAGGAAGGCTGATCCAGAAATGGACTTCGCGTTCGACGCGCGCACCGAGGAGCTGCGCGCCAAGCTGCTCGCCTTCATGGACGAGTACGTCTACCCGGCCGAGGCGGTCGCCGAGGAGCAGCGGGCCGCGCTCGCCTCCCCGTGGGACACTCCGGCCGTGGTCGAGGAGCTGAAGGCCGAGGCCCGCAGGCAGGGCCTGTGGAACCTGTTCCTGCCCGACGCGGAGTACGGCGCGGGACTCACCAACCTCCAGTACGCGCCGCTCGCCGAGATCACCGGCCGCTCCCCGCATCTGGCGCCCACCGCGACCAACTGTGCCGCGCCCGACACCGGGAACATGGAGGTGCTCGCGCAGTTCGGCGACGAGCGGCAGAAGAAGCAGTGGCTGGAGCCGCTGCTGGCCGGTGAGATCCGCTCGGCGTTCGCGATGACCGAGCCGGAGGTGGCCTCCTCGGACGCCACGAACATCACCACGCACATCGAGCGCAACGGCGACGACTATGTCATCACCGGGCGCAAGTGGTACATCTCCGGCGCGATGAACCCGGACTGCAAGGTCTTCATCCTGATGGGCAAGACGGACCCGGACGGCGCCGACATCCGCCGCCAGCAGTCCCTCGTCCTGGTTCCGCGCGACACCCCGGGCGTCACCGTCAAGCGCGCCATGCAGGTCTTCGGATACGAGGACCACTCGCACGGCGGCCACGCCGAGGTGATCTTCGACCACGCGCGCGTGCCGGTCACCAACTTGATCGGCGAGGAGGGCGGCGGATTCGCCATCGCCCAGGCCCGGCTCGGCCCCGGCCGGATCCACCACTGCATGCGGCTGATCGGCATGGCCGAGCGGGCCATCGAGCTGATGTGCCGGCGGGCCGTGTCCCGTACGGCGTTCGGCAAGGCGCTGGCCCAGCAGGGAGTCGTCCAGAACTGGATCGCCGACGCCCGGGTCACCGTCGAGCAGCTGCGGCTGCTGGTGCTGAAGACGGCCTGGCTGATGGACACCGTCGGCAACAAGGGCGCCCACACCGAGATCCAGGCCATCAAGATCGCCACTCCGCGCGCGGTGGTCGGCATCCTGGACCGCGCGATCCAGCTGCACGGCGCGGGCGGGGTGAGCCAGGACTTCCCGCTGGCCGAGCTGTACGCGAGCGCCCGCACCCTGATGCTGGCCGACGGTCCGGACGAGGTGCACCAGCGGTCGCTGGCGCGGCGGGAGTTGAAGAAGTACGTCTGAGCCGCGCCGCTCGGCGGGGAACTGCGCGCAACCTGTGGCTGTGGAGCGTGCCGAATGCGGCGCGCTCCACAGCCACAAGGCGCTCGTGGGGTTCCCTGCCGGAGGTCCGGGGGCTTTTCCCCGGGCAAACACGGTACCGCCGCCGCACGCGCCGAGCTCATCGTGCAGTCGGCGCTCAGTACGTCCGTCCGGAACCTGGAGCGGGAGCTGGGCGCCGACCTGTTCGACCGTACGGGCCACCGGGTGGTGCTCACCGAGGCGGGCCGGGCCCTGCTCCCCCAGGCGCGTGCGCTGCTCGCCGGCGCCGAGGCGGCCGGGACGCGGTCGCGGCCGTGGCCTGACTTGCCGCGGGCCGGGTGTCCGTGGGGACGATCCAGACGCTGACCGGCGTCGACCTGCCCGCCGAACTGGCCGCCTTCCACCGGGAGTTCCCCGGCATCCAGGTCTCGGTGCGGAACGCGACCGTCGCCGAGCTGACCGAGGCGCTGCGAGCCGGTGAGCTGGACCTGGCGTTCGTCGCCCCGGAGGCGCGGGACCTGCCCGAGGGGCTGCACGCGTACGCCCGCTGGCACGAGGAACTGGTGCTGATCAACGCGCCGGGGCATCCGCCGGCCGAGGCGGGCCGCACGCTCACCAAGGACCTCGCCGAGGAGGCGTTCGTCGACTTCCGCGCGGGCACCGGGCTGGAGACGGCCGTACGACGCTTGCCGCCCTCCCCCACTCTCGACGGCGCTCGAGCGGGGGGACCCCCAGCGGCCTCGAACGCCGTGTCACCTGTGACGTCACCAAGATCGGGCTGCCTGGTGGACCTCGTCCGGGCCGGGACCGGGGTGGCGTTCGTGCCCCGGGCCGTCGGCGAGCGGGCCGGGCTGCCGTGCGTGCGGATACGGCAGCCGGAGCCCGGCCGTACGGTCGTCCTCACCGGACGCGGCGAGCGGCCCCGGAACCCGGCGGCCGCCGCCCTCGTCCGTCACCTCACGGACGGTGCCTTCACGCACGGTCGCGTCACGGACGCAGCGCCCGCAGCAGCAGGTCGGCGAGGTGGTCGGCGACCTGCTGAGGGGTGAGGGGGCCGTCCGGGCGGTACCAGGTGGACAGGTGGTGGACGGAGCCGAAGTGGTAGTCCACGACCAGGTCGGCCGGCGTCGCCGTGGAGAAGACGCCCGCCTTCTGGCCCTCCTCGATCAGCGCGCGGAACCGTTCGTGGTAGCGCCTGCGCTCGGCGCGGACCTGCTTGTTCTTCTCCGGGCTGAGGTGGTGCATGGAGCGGAAGAAGATCATCGCGTCGTCGAGGTTGTCGATCGTGGTGACGACCACGTCCGCCGCGGCGGCTCTGAGCCGTTCCTCCACCGGCGCGTCCATCCCGGCGAAGTGGTCCAGCCGCTCCTGCTGGATGCGCAGTACACGCGCGTACACCTCGTGCAGGAGGTCGTCCTTGGAGCCGAAGTAGTGGTAAAGCGCCCCCTTGGTGACGCCGGCCGCCTCCACGATCTCCTGCACGGAGGTGCGGTCGTATCCCTGCTCGGCGAAGAGCCGGGTGGCGGCGGCCAGCAGCCGCTGCGGAACGGGCGTCCCGTCTCCGTCCGTCGTCCTGGGCACTGCCGCCACCTGCCTTTCCTCGTCGCCTACTGACCGGCGTTGCTGTTGTCGTGCGCGCGGGAACGCAGTTCCCGCCGGAGGATCTTCCCACTCGCCGTCTTGGGCAGGTCGGGCAGGATCTCCACCTGGCGCGGGTATTTGTAGGCGGCCAGTCTCTCCCTGCAGTACACCGCGAGGTCATCGGGGGCCGCCTCCGCGCCCGGACGCAGGCTGATGTAGGCCTTCACGGTCTCACCACGGTAGCCGTCGGGGACGCCGACGACGGCCGCCTCGCGCACCGCCGGGTGGGTGTAGAGCACGTCCTCGACCTCGCGGGGCCACACCTTGAAGCCGGACGCGTTGATCATGTCCTTCTTGCGGTCGACGACGTACAGCCAGCCCTGGGCGTCCATGAAGCCGATGTCGCCGGTGCGCAGCTCGCCGTCCGGGAAGGACTCGGCCGTGGCGTCCGGGCGCCGCCAGTAGCCGGGGACCACCTGGGGCCCTCGTACGACGATCTCGCCCTGCTCCCCGAAGGGCACCTCCGCGCCCCGCTCGTCCACGATCCTGACGACCGTGTCGGCGCCGGGCAGGCCCACCGACAGCGTCCCGGAGACGGGGTCCACGGGTGCCTCCAGGCCAGGCGGGACCGAGGCGCAGGGGGCGGTGCACTCGGTCAGTCCGTAGCCGACGCGTATGTACGGCCCGAAGCGCTCGCGGAACTTCTCCACCAGGGCCGGGGGCACGGGCGCACCGCCGGAGGAGATGTTCACGAAGGAGGCGAAGTGCTCGCGGGTGGCGTCCGGGTGGGCGGCCAGCGCCATGAACGCGGTGGACGGCCCGACCGTGTAGTGCGGGTGGTGCTCGGCGAATGCCTCCAGGACGAGTCCGGGCTCGAAGCGGTAGGCGAGCACCAGGGTGCCGGCGCTGTTCAGGCAGGCGCCGAACTGGCAGACCATGCCGGTGATGTGGAACAGCGGCGCGAGCGCGTAGTAGACGGGCGCCTCGGGCAGCGCGAGCCCGGTCCGCTGCCGCTCGGCATTGTGCATGATGTTGCCGTGCGTGTTGGTGGCGCCCTTGGGGGTGCCGCTGGTGCCGGAGGTGTAGCTGATCAGCGCGATGTCGTCCGGGCGCGGGTCACGGCCCTCGGGCGCCTTGCCGCCCTGCCGGGCGACGGCCACGAGGTCGTCGGTGTCCGGCGCCTGGGGCAGCCGCTCGAAACCGAGCACGCGCGCGTCGGCGCGGGTTTGGAAGTCCAACTCGCTCGCGGTGAGCACGACCCGCACCGGCGAGTCGGCGGCGGTCTGCTGGAGGTACGACTCCCAGGCCCGGTCGGAGCAGACCAGCGCGGCCACCTCGCCGTCCCGCAGGATGTGGCCCATCTCGGCCGACTTGTACATCGGGTTGACCGGGACGACGGTCGCGCCGGCCTTCCAGGCGCCGAGGACGGCGAGCACGAAGTGCGGGGAGTTCTGCAGCAGCACCGCCACCCGGTCCCCGCGCTCCAGCCCCCGCGCGGCGAGGTGGGCGGCGACGGAGTCGCTCAGCTCGTCCACCTCGCGGTAGCTCAGCCGGGCGTCGAAGTAGGCGAGGAAGGCGCGCTCGGGCGCCTCGGCCACGGCCGCCCGCAGGGCGTGCACCAGCGAGTCGGCGGGGTCGATCGGACCGCGCTGGGCGTCGTCGAGCAGGGCCAGCCAGGGCCGTGCGGCGTACCGGGAGGCCGTCACCGGGCCTCCTCCCACTTGCGCTGGATGTGGTTCATGCCGCTCAGCCAGCGATCCGGATCGGTGGCACGCGCCTGGTAGTACTCGGCCACCTCGGGGTGCGGCAGGATCAGGAAGCGGTCCTCGGCGATGCCCCGGAACAGGGCGTCGGCGACGGCCTCCGGCTCGATCGCGGTCGGCTGCAGCACCAGGTCCCCGGCGCTGCCGGTGGCGGCCAGCATGTCCGTCCGCACACCCTGCGGGCAGATCGCGTGCACCTTCAGACCCTGGTGGCGGTACGTCAGCGACAGCCACTCGGCGAAGGCGTGGGCGCCGTGCTTGGTGACGCTGTACGAGGGCGCGCCGATCATGGTGAGGAGCCCGGCGGCCGACACGGTGGACACGAACCGCCCGGCGCCCCGCTCCAGCCAGGACGGCAGCAGCTCGTGGGCGGCGCGGACGTGCGCCATCACATTGACGTCCCAGGCGACTGCCCACGACTTCTCGTCGAGCGGCCCGCCCGCGCCGCCGTCCTCGAAGGCGACACCGGCGTTCGCGCAGTAGACGTCGACGGTGCCGCCGAGCGCGTCACGGGCGTCGCCGACGATCGCGGAGGCGTCGCCCGGCACGGCGATCCCGCCGATCTCCCCGGCCACCGCCTTGGCCTTCTCGCCGTCCAGGTCGTTCACGACGACCCGGGCCCCCTCGGCGGCGAACCGCCGGGCCAACGCGGCTCCGATCCCCCCGCCGGCCCCGGTGACAACCACTCCCGCATCCTGCACGGCTTCCACCATCGGTCTCCTTCGACACGACTCAGCGCGGCGCGCATCGGCTCTGGTCGGGCCAGACTAACCGGTCGGTATGTGTGAAGGAAGGGCCACCGCACCAACCTCTAGCCATGCATCTGTCTCGACGGAACTTGCTCGCATCGGCCTCGTTGGCGGCCCTGCCGGCCGCCCCCGCACACCGCGAAGAACTGCGCACCGGCTTCGAGAGACTCGCAGCCGACGGCTACTGCCTGCTCAAGGGCCGGCGCGTCGGCATCGTCACCAACCCCACCGGCGTCACCCCCGACGTCCAGCACATCGTCGACGTCATGCACGCCGACCCCCGCGTGAACCTGACGGCCGTCTTCGGCCCGGAGCACGGCTTCCGAGGCACCGCACAGGCCGGCGGCTCCGAGGGCCGCTACGACGACCCCGCCACGGGACTGCCGGTCTATGACACGTACCTGAAGAGCGGACAGCCGCTCGCCGACATCTTCACCGCCGCCGGCGTCGACACGGTCGTCTTCGACATCCAGGACGTCGGCGCCCGCTTCTACACCTACATCTGGACCCTCTACGACTGCATGGAGGCCGCGCAGCTCGCGGGCAAGCGGTTCGTCGTCCTGGACCGGCCCAATCCGGTCACCGGCCGCGAGGCCCAAGGTCCGGTCCTGCACAAGGAGTTCGCCACGTTCGTCGGCCGGCAGCCGATCGCCCAGGCGCACGGGATGACCGTGGCTGAGCTGGCGCGGCTGTTCAACGGGGAGTTCCTGAGCAAGCCGGCCGCGCTGGACACCGTCCTGATGACGGGCTGGAAGCGAAGCCGGTTCTACGACGCCTGCGGGCTGCCGTGGGTGCCGCCGAGCCCGAACATGCCGACCCCGGACACCGCTCTCGTCTACTCCGGCACCTGCATCTTCGAGGGCACCAACGTCTCGGAGGGCCGAGGTACGACCAGGCCGTTCGAGCTGCTCGGCGCTGAGGGCGTCGACGGCCGCTGGGCCGCCGCGGCGAACGAACTCGCGCTGCCCGGTGTCCGGTTCAGGGAGGCGTACTTCGCGCCCGCCTTCTCCAAGTTCCAGGGCAAGACGGTCGGCGGGGTGCAGATCCATGTGCACGACCGGGCCGCCTACGACCCGGTCCGCACCGGGATCGCGCTGCTGGTGACCGTCCGGAAGGTCTGGGACGGCTTCGCGTGGCGGCCGGACAACTGGATCGACAAGCTCACCGGCTCCACCCGGGTGCGCACGATGATCGACGCGGGGGCCGGCACGGACGAGGTGGTCGGCGCCTGGCAGGAGGAGCTGGCCGCCTTCCGCCGGGTGCGAAAGGAATATCTCCTCTACAGGTGAGGCGCCGTGTATGGCCAACCTTGCCCCGGAGCAGGACGATGCGTCCGCAGCACATGGTTACGCATCGTTTCAGGCGGGACGAGGGAGCCTGGCATGGCGGATCCCGGGATGAGCGTGTCTCCCTACTGGGAGCTGACCTTCGACGCGGACGGGGACGTGGACGGCCCCGAACGCGACCATCTGACGACGCAGGTCACGGAGCACGGCGTCCGTGACCTGCTCGTCTTCGCGCACGGCTGGAACAACGACCGCTCGGGTGCGACCGCGCTGTACCGGCGTTTCTTCGCACCGGTCCCGGCGCTCGCGCCACGGGCCAGGCTCGGCTACGTCGGCGTGATCTGGCCGTCGATGCGGTTCAGCGACGAGCCGATCCCGGACTTCCCGAAGTCGGTGGCGGCCGTGGCGGCTCAGACCGCACCGGGTCCGGCGCTGGACAAGGACACCCGGCGTGCCCTGCTGGAGACCTTCCCGGGACGGGCCCCGGTGATCGACCAACTGGCCCGGATGCTGGACGAACGGCCCGTCGGGGACGGGGGACTGACCGAGTTCGGGCGGCTGGTGCGGCTGCTGGTGGACGACGGGCGGCGGCCGGGCGCGGCCGACACCGACGAGGAAGGCGAGCCCACGGTGTTCACCGAGGACCCGGCGGCCGCCTGCGACGAGTTCGCCGGTGCGCTGGCCGCCGTCCGGTCGCCCGGCGCACCGGCCGGGTTCAGCATCCCCAACCCCTGGGACGGCGCCAAGGAACTGCTGCGGCAGGCGACCTACTACACGATGAAGCGGCGGGCCGGGACGGTCGGCGAGCACGGGCTCGGGCCGGTGGTCGGGCAGTTGGCGCAGGCGGCGCCCGGGGTGCGGGTGCATCTGGTCGGGCACAGCTTCGGCGGCCGCCTGGTGTCGTTCGCACTGCGCGGGCTGCCCGACGGGGTGGGCACGGTGAAGTCCGTGACCCTCCTCCAAGGCGCCTTCTCGCACTACGCGTTCGCGGACCGGCTGCCGCAGGACCCGGGCAAGGCGGGCGCGCTCAGGGGCCGGCAGCGGCGCATCGACGGCCCGCTGGTGTGCTGCTACTCGCACTTCGACTCGGCGCTCGGCACGTTCTATCCGCTGGCCTCCCGGCTGTCCGGGGACGACCGCTCGTGTGCGGGCAGCGAGATCGCGGCCGTGTTGGGGCCGGAGTGGGGGGCCATGGGGCACGACGGGGTGCAGGCGGTGCCGGGCACCGCCCGGCTGGACCTCGCGTCGGCCCTCGCCGGACCGCTGCCCGCATCAGGGTGCGTGAACGTCGACGCGGCCGCGGTCGTCTGCCACGGCGGCCCGCCGTCCGGGGCGCACAGCGACATCGTGCATCCGGAACTGGCACGGCTGGTGCTGGCGGCGGGCCGCGTCGCGTGACCCGCCGCCGACGGCCGTTGACCCGCTGATGTCGGCCCACGATCGTTGGCCCACCGGTGTTGGCCAACGGCCGTGGGCTGCAGGCGTTGGCCAACAAGCGTTGACCGAACAGGTGGCGGCCCACCGGTGTTGACTTACCGGCGTTGGCCAACAGCCGTTTGCCAACGCCGGTTTGCCCACACCTGGTCACCGGTGCGACGTGTACTCCACCACCTGCTGGAACGTCGGCCGGTTCTGCCAGCTGATCTTGCCGTGCTTGATGCCGCCCAGGGTGCGCTGGACGATCGAGTCGGCGCACCACTGGTCGCCGGCCGAGCACTGGTCGTCGCCCGGGTAGACCTGGGCCGCGGTCGTCCCGGCCGCCTGGTCGAGGGTGCTGATCAGGGCGTCCCGGCAGGCGCCGAGGCTGCCACCGCCGCAGTACTTCTCGGCGAGGCCGCCCCGCACGTTCTCCCCGAGCACCGCCCGGATGTCCTTGTCGACATAGCTCCACCAGCCGTACTGGAAGGAGCTTCCGGCGTGGGAGCCGGTCGGGCCATGTCCGGCGGACGGGGCCTCGTCCACGGGGATGTTGTTGGTGATCGCGCTGTACAGATCACTGCCGAGGCCCGGTTCGAACTCCGCCTTGACCAACAGCGGCCACCAGGCGTCCAGGATGCGGATCGCGTCGGCGTCAGCGTAGGCCTTCGATCCGGCCGACGTCTCCGTGCGCTTGGCGCCCGCGCTCACCCACGCCTGCAGCTTGCTCACCGCCGCGGCGGCCGTGGAGTCGGTCACCGGCGAGGAGTCGATCACCTTGAGCAGCTTCGGCAGCACGTCCTCGGCGCGCAGGTCGGCGACGGCCGCGTCCGCCATGGCCTGCACCAGCTTCGTACGGGTCACCCCGCCGGCCGCGACCAGCTTCTTCACCCGGTCCTGAAGCAGATTGCCCCGGTGCACGGACCCGTCGCCCCAGGAGGCGGTCGTGTAGTCCTTGGCCTGCTTGTTGTTCCAGGAGATGTAGTAGTCCTGGTCGATGGAGTTGGGGTGGGCGGAGGGCGGGGTGTAGTCGGCCGTGTTGGTGGCCGGGTCCCAGTTCTGCCACTCGTACGCCGGCTGCGCCCAGACCGGGAACTCGGTGTCGACGCCGGCCGCCCGGACCGGGTTGTCACCGCTGTTGTAGTACGCGGTGTGCTGGGAGTCGGCGTAGAACCAGTTGAAGGTGTAGTTGATGTGCTGGGCCGCGCTCTGGAAGTCCTTGGGGCCCTTGACGTAGTCCGGGTCGTTCAGCATCTGGAAGCCGATGATCGAGTCGGCCTCGTGCAGATACGAGGACCGCAGTGTGGTGTAGGCGACCTTCTTGCCGCCGACGGTCGCGCGGTACTCCACCGGGCCGTACTTCGTCCGCCACGCCCGCATGGTGTACGACCCCGCCGGCGTGCTGTCGGCCGTGGTCGGCGACCAGGAGTTCTTCTGCTCGACCTTGTCCATGGCCGTACAGGTGCCGTGGTACAGGTAGTGGTAGTCGTCCTGGCACAGTTCGACGGCGTAGGTGTCGATGATGTCCTGGCCGGAGGTGGTCGCGCTCCAGGAGTAGTCCTGGCCGCGGCCGAGTTCGACGTACATGCTCAGGCCCGCGAAGGAGGCGCCGCGGGCGCTGATGCCCGGGCCCTGGATCTCCTGGAGCATGAGCAGCTGCGGGGCGAAGTAGCCGGTCTGCGGTCCGAAGACGGCGATCGGGTGACCGCTGGCGGTGTACTTGCCGCTGACCACGAGCGCGTTGGACATCCCGCGCTTGGCGGAGCCGAGCGTGGTCTTCGCTGCGGTGGCGGAGGTGCTCTTGGCGGCCGCGGTGGCCGCGCTCCCCGTACGGTCGTAGACCAGCGGTTCCTGGGTGACCGAGCCGGCGTCGGGGAGGGCCTCGCCCTTGGCGTCGGCCGGCTCGGTGCCGTACGGGAAGCTCGTGCCGTCGTGGACGGTCAGGGCGGCCTCGGGGTCGTTGCGCTCGCGGAAGGACTCCCAGACCTTGGTGCCCTCCTCGACGCCGTACTTCTGCTGGGCGGCGAGCAGGGAGAGGGCGTTGTTGACCTCGCCACCGCCACCGGAACCGAACAGCGAGCCGATGACGGAGGCCAGCGCCACGAGGTCGGTGACCTTGAAGTGCTCGATGGTGCCTGCGTTGGTGATCGGGTCCTTGTGGCCGGTCAGGTCGTACTCGCCGGGGAAGTAACGGCCGCTGTCGGAGGCGTCGATGTAGGCGTTGACGCCGTCGAGGTAGGCCTTGACGTCGGCCAGGGCCTGCTGGCCGCGGGCGCCGTTGTTCGCGACGGCGTTGTCGATCTGCGCCTGCAGGTCGGCCTCGGTGTAGGGCGCGTTGCGGTAGAACTCCTGCTCCAGGCCCTGGTTGGCGGCCGCGCCGCCGGCGAAGGAGGTCAGCTGGCCGCGGCCGACGTGCCGGAAGACGTCCATCAGCCACAGCCGGTCCTCGGCCGCCGCGTAACCGGCTCCGTACTCGGTGCCGTACCGGGTGGTGCCTGTGATGTGCGGCACACCGGTCTTCTTGTCCCGGACGATCGTCACGTCACCGCGACCGCCCGGCTTCTCGCTGGAGGCGACCTGGTCGGACGGGACGCCGAAGGAGGCGTCGTTGAAGAAGTTGTTGATGGTGGAGTCGGTCAGGCCCGAGTAGCCGGTGGCCAGGCTGGCGTACGGGCCGAGCTGGTCCTCGGCGTGCGAGGGCTGGGTGCCGAAGGCCTGGTTGAGCAGGATCTGGGCGAGGGTGGCGTTGCCGTTCTCGCCGGGCGGCAGGATGTCCGAGCACTGGCCGCCGCAGTAGTCGTTCGAGGCGGTGGCGGCGGCCGCGGTCTGGGTGAGGGGGGAGAGAAGTCCGGCGACGAGAGCGCATATCGACGCCGTCTTCAGGAACCCGGAGAAGCGGCGGGACGTTCTCAGTCTGTCAAGGGTGGTACGTGGGGTTCGCCGTGGCATGGCAGCTCCTAGCGACAGAGGTGGCCGAACGTTACCGCCGGTATCCCCAGCTTTAAAGATGAACATGCGTCACTTTCCGGAGTACGCAAGCAGAACCACGAGAAGAGATGGAGCCGAATCGCCTGTCGATACGTCTATTCGGCGACGTCCGTGCGACGACGCCGAAGTGACCGAAGTACAGGTGCAGGTGTGACGGAGGTGCAGGGCGATGGCAGGTTTCCGGAGTCTGGCGAGACAGGTACGCGATCCGGGCTGCGATCTGGCACTGCGGCGGTACTCACTGCGCAAGTGCCTTGAGAAGTTCGCCCCTTACGGGCATCGGGCGACCTGGGACCATCTGTGCTCCCGGGCGGGCTTCGGCCCCGAGGACCGCTCCCCCGACCCGGCGCGGCTCGTGGCCGCACTAAAGGAACTGGAGGAGGCGCGGTCCGTCTGGCTCGCCTATGAGACCGACTTCACCGAGCGGCGCAGGAAGGAGAAGCACGACGGGCTGCGCCGGCCGGGCAGCGTGGACGACTGGCACCGGCTGACCTGGGGGGGCTTCGGGGTCGCCTGGTGCGACGACCCGCGGCTCCACCCCGACGAGCCGCTGGCCGAGGTGCTGCGCCGGCTGATCGCCGCCCTGGAGCGGGAACCGGGCTCGGGCTGCCCGGTGTGCGGCGGGCACCGCCTGGTCTGGCGGTACGGCCTGGACCACGAGCCGTCGTCCGGCCCGGTCTGCACGGACTGCGGCATCCTCGTGCCGCGTCCTGTGCTCACGCCGCGTGCGCTGGAGTTCGCCCGCCGGGGGGCGTTGCTGATGTCGGCCTGAGCGGCCGCGGCATTGCAACGGGGGGTTTCTTGGGGGCGTGCAGGGGATGCCGCGCCCCCTGCTGTGCGGCGACCGCGGAGACCGCGGCCGTTGTCGGTGGTGGCTGGCACCATCGGGGCATGGTGCAGGTGTGTCTCAACGGAAGCCGTTCGGCCGCTGAAGGCGCGGTGCTGCCGATGTCGCCCGGGGAGATGGCCCGTTCCGCGGCGAAGGCCGCGGCGGCCGGCGCCACCTCGGTCCATGTCCATCCGAAGACGCCGTGCGGGCACGACAGCCTCTCCCCACGTGTCCTCGCCCCGACGCTGGAGGCGATGCGGGCGCGCGTGCGGGTGCCGGTCGGGGTGACCACCGGTGCCTGGGCGGAGCCCGATCCGGCAGCGAGGCTCGCCCGGGTGCGCGGCTGGTCCGTGCTGCCCGACTTCGCCTCGGTCAACTGGCATGAGCCGGGCGCCGAAGCGGTCGCCGAGCAGCTCCTCGCCATGGGCGTGGGCGTCGAGGCGGGCATCTGGTCCGGCACCGACGGCGCGGCCCGGTTCGCGGCCTCTTCTCTCGGGCCGAGGGTGCTGCGCGTGCTGGCGGAGGTGACCGACCCGGATCCGGCGACCGCCGAGGCCTCGGCGCGGGCGCTGCTGGCCGAGCTGGGCACCGCCCACGGCCGGCCGGTGCTCCTGCACGGCGAGGAGGGCGGCACCTGGCCGGTGCTGCGGCTGGCCGGACGGCTGGGCCTCGCCGCCCGGATCGGTCTGGAGGACACCCTGTTCCTGCCGGACGGTCAACGGGCGGCGGGAAACGCTCAGTTGGTCGCGGAGGGACTGGTCCAGTACGGGTCGTTCCAGCGCTCGTCGTAGGGCAGCCCGACCAGCCGGGCACGGATCGCCAGATCCGGCTCTCCCTGGGCGCGCAGCCGCTCGGGGGCGTGCCGGGCGAGCCAGGACTGGGCCTCGGCGACGGCGACGGCCTGGTCCTGGGGCTCCCACCAGGTGAACGGCCAGTCATCGGTGACCAGCTCGTACAGCCAGGAGCGGGCACAGGCGACGAGGTGGGCGTCGGCGACCGGACCGGGCTCCCACCGGTCGAGCAGCGGGGTCATCGTGCGCAGGATCGAGGCGCAGGTCTCGAAGACGTGCTCGGCGCTGTACGGCGGCTCGGGCGAAGCGAGCACCTCCTGCCACCAGGCGAGCATGAACGCCTCGACGGCCGAGGCCTGCTCCGCCGGCCAGGACCGCCAGTCCACGCGGCTCAGCCCGTGCGGCGCCCAGCCGACGTCGTCCAGGGTGCCGTCCACCATCGCGTGCGCGCACTGGGGCAGCAGGCGCCGCATCACGGCGGCGTGGTCCTCGAAGTGGTCCGGCACCTTGCGGACGAAGCGGCTCAGCAGGCCGGCCGGGAGACGGGTGTAGGGCGTGCGCAGATACGCCGTCTCCTCCGGCGCGAAACAGCGCTCGCACCCTACCTCGGTGGGGCTGGAGAAGCCGTTGAACACGGTGTCGATGTCCGCGAGGGCGGCGTCAAGGGCGGGCGTGGACATGGGAGTGGGCTCCCGTCGGTACTCCGCGCACGGCGTCGCCGCCGGCCGAAGATCGCGACGCTACCAGCCGCTAATCCGCTGGCTCCACCGATTTCCGCTGCGGAGAGTGGGACGTGATGAAACACGTCTGAGGGCCGTCAACGCGCCCATTCGTACCAGGAGTTGTGATGTCGACGCTGCGCGTCACCGCCGAAGTGCTGACCGTCCACGAGCATCCGAACGCCGACGCGCTGGAGCTGGCCCAGGTGGGCTTGTACCGAGCCGTCGTCGCCAAGGGCGCGTACCGCACCGGTGAGGCCGCCATCTACATCCCCGAGCAGTCCGTGCTCCCGCCCGATCTGGTCGAGGAGCTGGGTCTGACCGGACGGCTGGCGGGCGGCGAGGCCAACCGGGTCAAGGCGGTCCGGCTGCGTGGCGAGCTGTCGCAGGGCATCGTGTGCCGGCCGAAGGCGCTGGCGGACGTGGACCTGGCGCGGGCGGCGGCCGAGGGGACGGACTTCGCCGGGCGGCTGGGCATCACCAAGTGGGTGCCGCCGATCCCGCCGACCATGAACGGCGAGGTGGAGTCCGCTCCGGACCTGCTGCCGTGGGTCGACATCGAGAACATCCAGCGCTACCCGGAGATCTTCACCCCGGGTGAGCCGGTCGTCCTGACCGAGAAGCTCCACGGCTCGGCCTGCCTGCTGACGTATGCCGCCGACGAGGGACGGGCGTTCGTGTCCTCCAAGGGCTTCGGCGCCAAGTCGCTGGCCCTGAAGGAGGATCCGCGGAACCTGTACTGGCGGGCGATCCGGGGACACGGCGTCGCGGAGGCGGCGGCCCGGCTGGCCGAGCGGCTCGGGGCACGCCGGGTCGGCATCTTCGGGGAGGTGTACGGCGCGGGGGTGCAGGACCTGTCGTACGGCGCCGACGGGCGGCGGGACACGCTGGGGTACGCGGCGTTCGACGTCTCGGCGGACGTGGACGGCACCGTGCGCTGGCTGGCCGCGGCGGAACTGCTGGAAGGGGAGCTGCCCGTGGTGCCTCGGCTGTACGCGGGGCCGTACGACATCGACCGGGTGCTGGAGTTCGCGAGCGGCCGGGAGACGGTGTCCGGGCGTGGGCTGCATCTGCGGGAGGGCGTGGTGATACGGCCCGCCGTGGAGCGGTACAGCGCGGTGACGGGGGGCCGGGCGATCGCGAAGGCGGTGAGCCCGGCGTACCTGACGCGCAAGGGTGGCACCGAGTACGAGTGAGGCGACGGCGCAGCAGTTCCGCAAGGGGCGCTGGGCTGTGTCGATGTGCGGCTCCGCAGGGTGGGCGCGAGGCCGGCCGCAACGCGCCCGCACTCGGCAGGCCGCCGTACTGACCTCCCCGGCAGCCGAACCTCAGCGCCCCTCTGCGAACAGCCGCGACCCCGTCAGCCGCTCGCCGAACACGTCGTCCGGGTTGGACAGGACACAGGTCTCCAGGGACAGACACCCGCAGCCGATGCAGTCGGTGAGGTGGTCGCGCAGACGGTTCAGCTGCTTGATGCGTTCGTCGAGCTCCGACCGCCACTTCTCCGACAGCCGCGCCCAGTCCTCCCGGGTCGGTGTCCGTTCCTCGGGAAGCTCGGCCAGGGCGTCCCGGATCGTGGACAGCGGGATGCCGACCCGCTGCGCGGCCCGCACGAAGGCGACCCGGCGCAGGGTGTCGCGGCCGTACCGGCGCTGGTTGCCGGGCGTGCGGCGGCTGCTGATCAGGCCCTTGGACTCGTAGAAGTGCAGGGCGGAGACGGCGGCGCCGCTGCGCGCGGACAACTGGCCGACGGTCAGCTCGTGGATCTTCTCGGGGATCTGGGGCACCCCTCAGAGCGTAGTCGCCCGGTACCGGCCGGGATCCGTTGACAGGCGCCCCTCACCCGACCATGCTAAGCAGTTGCTTAGAGACGTGAGCGGTACGCGAGCGAGAGGCCGGAACCATGGCAGAACCGAGGACCTTCACCTCCCCCGACGAGCTGAGGGCGGCCGTCGGCGAGCAGCTGGGGTACACCGACTGGCTGGAGGTCGACCAGAAGCGCATCGACCTGTTCGCCGAGGCCACCGGCGACCACCAGTGGATCCACGTGGACCCGGAGAAGGCCGCCGCGGGCCCCTTCGGGACGACCATCGCCCACGGCTATCTCACACTCTCCCTGCTCCCGCTCTTCGGCCCGCAGCTGATCCGGGTCGAGGGCGTGAAGATGGGCGTGAACTACGGCACCAACAAGGTCCGCTTCCCCTCCCCCGTCCCCGTCGGCTCCCGGCTGCGTGCCACCGCGACGATCAGCGGCGTCGAGGACGTCACCGGCGGTGTGCAGGTGACGGTCGCCTTCACCGTGGAGCGCGAGGGCGGCGACAAGCCGGTGTGCGTCGCGGAGTCGGTGTCCCGGTACTACCTGTGACCCGGTGGGCGCCCTACTTGGCGCCCACCATCCGGAGCACGAGGTCGGCGTAGAGCGTGCCGACCTCCTCGGGGGTGAACGGGCCGTCCACGTTGAACCAGCGGGCCACGTCGATGCACAGCGACAGCACGGCGAGGGTGGTGCCCTGCACGTCCAGCACGTCGAACTCGTCCGAGGCCACGCCGTCCTCGATGATCCCGCGCACCTCTGCGTCGACCTGGCGGCGCAGCGCGACGATCTCGGCGCGGGCCTCGGGACCGAGGGCGTCGAGTTCGTACTGTACGACCCGGGCGGTGGTGCGCCGCCCCGCGTGCCAGCGGACGAAGGAGCCGACCGCGTCGGCCAGCCGCTCGGTGGCGGTGCCCTCGCGCCGGGCGGCCGTGCGCAGGATGTCGAGGGCCTTGTCGTGGCCGATGCGGCTGATCCGGTGGAGCAGCTCTTCCTTGGTCTTGTAGTGGATGTAGAGAGCGGCCGGGCTCATGCCGGCGCGGCCCGCGATGTCGCGGGTGGTCGTCGCGTGGTACCCGCGCTCGGCGAAGGCCTCCACGGCGGCGACGAGCAGCCGCCGGGCCGCGTCCGGGGTGACCTCTTCCCACGGCTCCACTTCGCCGCCGGTCGTCTCCTCCGCCGTACTCATCGCTCGCTCGCCCCTCTCGGTGACAGGAGCACCACCATACCGCCGTCGGTGAGCGAGCGCTTAGTGCGCCTGCTCAGATCTTCTCGAAGGGGTCGTGCTCGGCGAGGAGCTTCTCCAGGCGTGCCTGGTCGACGCGGCTCACGATCTGCCCCGCCTCCTGCCGGTCCCTGATCACCTTGGCGAGGGTGAAGGCGGAGGTGACGAGGTACAGCACCGCGATGGCGAGGAAGGCCCGGACCCATGCGTCGGTGTCGAGCTGGTAGATGCCGACGGTGGTGGCCGACATGGCGACCGCGAAGGAGGCGACGGCCTGGCCGTAGAAGGCGGCCGTGCTCTGCTGCTTGACCGGTGTGTCACTCATGGAGAAGAGCATCGGCGGACGTGGTCCACGCCACATCCGCCGAAGTACTCAGGTGCGTACTCAGATGCTCAGAACGCCGAAACCCCGGTCAGGGAACGGCCGATGAGCAGCTTCTGGATCTGGCTGGTGCCCTCGTAGAGGGTCATCACGCGGGCGTCGCGAAGGAGTTTGCCGGCCGGGTACTCGTCGATGTAGCCGTAACCGCCGAAGACCTGCAGGGCGTTGTTGGCGGCGCGGACGGCGGCCTCGGAGGCGAACAGCTTGGCCTTGGCGGACTCGACGGCGAACGGCTGACCGCGGTCGATCAGATCGGCGACGCGCCACGTGAGCAGCCGGGCGGCGTCCACGTCGACGGCGATGTCGCTGATCAGCTCCTGCACCAGCTGGTGGCGGGCGATCGGCTTGCCGAACTGCTCGCGCTCACCGGCGTACCGCACCGCCGCGTCCAGCGCGGCCTGGGCGATGCCGACGCAGCCCGCGGCCACCGACATCCGCCCCTTGGCCAGTGCGGACATGGCCACGGAGAAGCCCTTGCCCTCCTCGCCGAGCATCGCCGACGCGGGCACCCGCACGTCCTCCAGGACGAGTTCGGCGGTGGCCTGGCCGCGCAGGCCGAGCTTGCCGTGGATGGTGCGGCGGGTCAGACCGGGGGTGTCGGTGGGCACGAGGAAGGCGGAGACGCCCTTGTGGCCGGGGGCGTCGGTGGAGCGGGCGAAGAGGAGGACGACGTCGGCCCAGGTGCCGTTGGTGATGAACATCTTCGCGCCGTTGATGACGTAGTCGTCGCCGTCGCGCACGGCGCGGGTGGTGAGGTTGCCCGCGTCGGAGCCGGTGCCGGGCTCGGTGAGGCCGAAGCAGCCGACGTACTCGCCCGCGGTCAGCCCCCGCAGCCAGCGCCGCTTCTGCTCCTCGTCACCCCAGGCGCCGATCGTCTTGGCGACGAGCCCGAGGGACACGGACACGATCCCGCGCACGGAGGAGTCGCCGCGCCCCAGCTCCTCGGTGACCAGGCAGTACGCGAGATGGTCGCCGCCGGAGCCGCCGTACTCCTCCTCGATGGTCAGACCCAGGAAGCCGACCCCGCCGAGCTTCTTCACGATCCCCCGGTCGACCTCCTCGGCCCGGTCCCATGCCACGACATGCGGGGCGATCTCGCGCTCCACGAAGTCCCGGGCGAGCTGCCGTACGGCGGCCTGCTCCTCGCTCAGCTCCAGGTTCACCACGTGATCACCCCACAGAGAAAGGATCCGTCCAACGGATCTTGAAAGCCGTACATTTAAATTAGCACTGCTAGTTTACGGCCGCAGCCCTACTATGTGCGCCATGGCCCGACCGCGCAAGCCCCTCCTCAGTACCGACCGGATCGTCGAGACGGCCCGGGACCTCGTGGACCGGGAGGGCCTGGCGACCGTCTCCACTCGTCGGCTCGCCGCCGAACTGGGCGTGAGCGGGCCCTCGCTCTACAACCACTTCCGCACCAAGGACGAGATCCTGGAGGCGGTCGCCGACTCGGTGAGCGGTCTTGTCGATCTGTCGATGTTCGAGGACGGCCGGGACTGGCGGACCGCGCTGCACGACTGGGCCGTCTCCTACCGGGCCGCCCTGCGCGACCACCCGAACATCGTCCCGGTCCTGGCGCGGGGTCCCGGGCGCCGCCCTGCCGCACTGCGTCTGGCCGACGCCGTGTACGGCGCGATGGTCGACGCCGGCTGGCCGCCGGCCCAGGCGACCTCCATCGGCGCGCTGATGCGGTACTTCATCATGGGCTCCGCGCTCGGTTCGTTCGCCGGGGGGTTCGTGGACGACGCGAGCGCGTACGACCCCGCCGACTATCCCCACCTGGGGCAGGCCCATCTGCTCGCCGAGCAGCAGGAGAGGATCGACGAGCGGGCCTTCGAGACCGGCCTGACGGCGCTGCTGGACGGGCTGGCGCAGCAGTACGAGCAGGTACGGCAGCAGGTACAGCAGGGCGTGCAGCGATAATTCGGTGGGGGCCGAAGTGTCCGTGCCCCATGCTGGACGGCATGACCGCCAAGGATCCGCAGGCGGCCGGCCTGGCCGCGCTCGCCTCCCTGATCGCCGACGAGACGCGGGCCGCGTGTCTGCTGGCGCTGCTCGACGGGCGGGCCTGGACGGCCGGTGAGCTGGCCCGGCGCGCTGGGGTCGCCGCGTCGACGCTCAGCGAGCACCTGGGCAAGCTGGTGGCCGGCGGCCTGCTCGCGGAGGAACGGCAGGGGCGGCACCGGTATGTGCGACTGGCGGACGCGCGGGTGGCGGCACTCGTCGAGGATCTCGCCGCGCATGTGCCTCCGGCGGCTGTACGGCGGCCTCCTCGCAGCCTGCGTGAGTCGAGTGCCGGGTCGGCCATGGCTCGGGGGCGTACCTGTTACGACCATCTCGCGGGGCGGCTCGGGATCGCGGTCACCGATGCGCTGACCCTCCGGGGGTTGCTGCGGCAGGACACCGGGTTCGCGCTCACGGACGCGGGCGTGGAGTGGTTCCGCGCGGCGGGGATCGCCCTCGAGGTTTCGGGTCGGCGTCCGCTGGCCCGGGCGTGCCTGGACTGGACCGAGCGGCGGCCTCATCTCGCGGGGGCGGCGGGGGCCGCGCTGTGCCGGCATGCGCTGGATGCGGGGTGGTGCGTGCGGATCGGGTCGGAGCGGGCGGTGAAGGTGACTCCGTCGGGGGAGCGGGAGTTGTCGGCGCTGCTGGGTATCTCGCGGGAAGAGCTGTGCTGATGGCGGCTACGGGGTGGGGCGTGCTCTCGCCTGCCGGGTGCGGGTCCGCTGTGGCCGTTCGCGCCCACGCGGTGGAGCCGCATAGCGACACAGCCCCGCGCCCCTTACGGGCGCTTCCCGCCGTCGCAGCCTGCGCCGACAAGCGTCCCCACGCCCGCCCGGCCGCAGCACCGGGACCCTGTCCGATTTCCGCCAGCCCAGGCAACGACCGATACCCAACCTCGGGAGCATGATGAACGCCGCCCCACGTCACCACCTGCTGCCCGCCGGCGCAGCCGTCGTCACCGTCGTCCTCTGGGCGTCGGCCTTCGTGGCGATCCGGAGTGCGGGGCAGGAGTACTCCCCCGGCGCGCTTGCTTTGGGACGGCTGGCTTCGGGTGCCCTCGCGCTGTGTGTCATCTGGGCCATACGCCGGGAAGGGCTGCCGCCCAGGGCCGCCTGGCGCGGCATCCTGCTCTCCGGACTGCTGTGGTTCGGGTTCTACATGGTCGCCCTGAACTGGGGCGAGCAGCAGGTGGACGCCGGTACCGCCGCCCTCGTCGTGAACGTCGGCCCGCTGCTGATCGCCCTGCTCGGCGCACGGCTGCTCGGTGATCCGATGCCACTGCGGCTGCTGGCCGGAATGGCCGTGTCGTTCGCGGGCGCGGTGACCGTGGGGCTGTCGATGTCGGGCGGCGGCCGCAACTCCGTACTCGGCGTGCTGCTGTGCCTGCTCGCCGCCGTGGCGTACGCCTCCGGTGTCGTCGCGCAGAAGCCGGCCCTGGGGCACGCGAGTGCCCTGCAGGTGACGACGTTCGGGTGCCTGGTCGGCGCCGTGGCCTGTCTGCCGTTCGCCGGGCAGCTGGCGCACGAGGTCGCCCACGCGCCCGCGTCGGCGACCCTGAACATGGTCTACCTGGGCGTCTTCCCGACCGCCCTGGCCTTCACGACCTGGGCCTACGCCCTCGCCCGCACGACCGCCAGCCGGATGGGCGTGACGACGTACGCCGTGCCCGCGCTGGTGGTGCTGATGTCGTGGCTGGTGCTCGGCGAGGTACCGGGCGTGCTCACGCTGGGCGGTGGTGTGCTGTGCCTCGCGGGCGTGGCGGTGTCGCGGTCCCGGGCCCGTGGTGGCCGGACGGTCCGGGTCGCGGCCGGTGAGGAGCCGCGACCCGAGAAGGTCACCTGAGCCGCCGTACCGGCCGGCGGCGGGCGACCGGCGTCAGAACACCACCAGCGCCCGGCCTCCCTTGCCCGCGAGCATGTTCTCGAAGGCGGCCGGGATGCCCTCCAGCGCGATCCGTTCCGTCACCAGCGCGGAGAGGTCCAGGCGGCCTTCCCGCACGTGCTCGGCGAGCACCGGCACATCGCGGGCGGGGTCCGTGTTGCCGTAGACGCAGCCGGACAGGGTGCGGCCCCAGTGGAAGATCTCCAGGGCGTTGAACGTGACCTCCTGGTCCTTGCCGCCGATGCCGACGACCGTGGTACGGCCGCCCCGACGGGTGGAGTCCCAGGCCGCGCGGATCGACATCGCGCGGCCCACGCACTCCACGGCGACGTCCACGCCCTGTTTGCCGGTGAGGGCGCGGATCTCCCGGGGAGTGTTCTCGGAGGCGAGGACGTAGTCCGTGGCGCCGGCCGCGCGGGCCAGTTCCTCCTTCTCCGGGGAGACGTCGACGGCGATGATCCGGGACGCGCCCGCGATGCGGGCCGACTGGAGGGTGGCGAGGCCGACTCCGCCCGCGCCGAAGACGGCGACCGTCTCGCCCGGGCGGACCTTCGCCGAGTGGTGGACGGCGCCGTAGCCGGTGAGGACGGCGCAGCCGAGGAGGGCGGCGTCCACCAGCGGCACGCCCTCCGGGAGGGGCAGCACGCAGGACGCGGAGACGACCGTCTCCTCGGCGAACGCGGCCACGTTCAGACCGGGGTGCAGGTCGGTGCCGTCGGTGGTGCGGGCGTAGACGTCGGCGGCGCCGTTCAGGGCGTTGGCGCACAGCCAGACCTCGCCGAGCGCGCAGGCGTGGCAACTCCCGCAGGACGGGGCCCAGTTGAGGACGACGGGGTCGCCCTCGGCGACATGGGTGACGCCCTCGCCCACGGCCACGACCGTGCCGGCGCCCTCGTGGCCGAGGACGGCCGGGACCGGGACGCGCATGGTGCCGTTGGACAGGGACAGGTCGGAGTGGCAGACGCCGGCGGCGGCGAGGCGGACCCGGACCTGTCCGGGGCCCGGGTCGGGCAGGTCGATGCCGGTGATCTCCAGGGGTGCGCCGATGGCGGGCAGGACGGCGGCTCGTACGGCCATGGGTCGCGTACTTCCTTAGAACTGGAGGGACTTGGTCTGGAGGTACTCGGTCAGTCCGTGCGCGCCAAGTTCCCGGCCGACTCCGGACTGCTTGTAGCCGCCGAAGGGGGCGCGGGGGTTGAACCGGCCGCCGTTGATGTCGACCTGGCCGGTGTCCATGCGCCGGGCGAAGGCCACCGCCTCGGCGTCATCACCGGCCCAGACGGCGCCGGCGAGGCCGTACACCGTGCCGTTGGCGATGCGCAGGGCGTCCTCCTCGTCCGCGTAGCGGAGGATGGACAGGACCGGACCGAAGATCTCCTCCTGGGCGATGGTCATGTCCGGAGTCACGTCGGCGAAGACCGTGGGGCTGATGAAGTAGCCCTTGTCCTGCGGGGATTCGGGGCCGCCGGCGACCAGGCGGGCACCCTCGGCGATGCCCTTCTCGATGTAGCCGCGCACCCGGGACTGCTGCTTGGCGTTGACCACGGGGCCGATGCGGTCGCCGTACTTGGCGGCGGCAGCGGCGGCCAGCTCGACGGCCTCGTCGTACTGGTCGCGGTGAACCAGCATGCGGGTCCAGGCGCTGCAGGTCTGGCCGGAGTTGGACATCACGTTGGCGACACCGACATTGACGGCCTTGGCGAGGTCGGCGCTCGGCAGGATGACGTTGGCGGACTTGCCGCCGAGTTCGAGGGCCACCTTCTTGACGGCCGCGCCCGCCACCGCGCCGATCTGCCGGCCGACCGCCGTGGAGCCGGTGAAGGAGACCAGGTCCACGCCCGGGTGCTCGGCGAGCGCCTGTCCGGCGACCGGGCCGAGGCCGGTGACCAGGTTGAACACACCGGCCGGCACGCCCGCCTCATGGACGGCCTCGGCGAACAGCCGGGCGGTGAGCGGGGTGTCCTCGGCGGGCTTGAGGACCACCGTGCAGCCCGCGGCGAGCGCCGGGGCGACCTTGGCGACGATCTGGTGCAGGGGGTAGTTCCAGGGGGTGATCGCGGCGACCACGCCGATCGGCTCGTGCAGGACCGTGGAGTTGCCGACCTTCTCCTCGAAGGAGTGGGTCGCGGCCAGCTCTGCGTAGGAGCCGGCGACCGCGATCGGCACCGCCGCGTGCACGGCCTGGGAGAACTGCAGCGGGGCGCCCAGTTCGGCGGTGACCGTCTCGGCGATCTCGTCCTTGCGTGCCACGAGGACGTCACGGAGGGCGGTGAGTCGCGCGGCGCGCTCGGCCGGCGGCGTGGCGGCCCAGGCGGGCAGGGCGGCGCGGGCCGCGCGTACGGCGCTGTCGACGTCCAGGGCGCCGCCCGCCGGGACCCTGGCGATGACCTGCTCGTCGGCCGGGTTCACGACCTCGATGACATCCGGGCTCTCGGCGGGGCGCCAGGCGCCGTCGATGTACAGGCCGTCGTGTGCCTTCATGGTGCTTCCTCCCGGCGGGTCCGCGTCGTCCGGACACACAAACTAGCGACGTTAGTTTTTTGGCGCCAGACGTACCCGGACATCATCGCCGGGCCGGCCGGTCCACATTCGCCGGGGTGCCGGTGCTCACTCGCCCCGGGTGCCGGTCCGCACTCGCCCGGGTGCCGGTGCTCACTCGTCCAGGTCGGGCAACCGGTCGGGGGACGGGCAGATGCGGTCGCCCTTCTGGTCGAAGACGAAGAGATGGGCGAGGTCGACGAGGAGCGGCACCTGCATGCCGTGGTGCAGCCGGAGGTCCGGAGTGGTGCGCACCACCAGATCGCCGGGGAGCCGGCCCTCCGGGGGTGCGGGCTCGGGCCCGCCGTCTGCCCCGTGTTCAAGTACGACTACCGGCCCGGCGCGCCGCGCACCGGCCCGTTCCCGCAGCCGGTCCAGCGCGGTGGGGCCTTCCCTGCGCCGCCGTCGCGTCGGCCGGGCGGCGGGGCGCGGGGCCTCCAGCTCGGGCACGAAGGCGGGCCGGGAGCCGGTGCTGAAGTGGACGAGGATCTCGTGCCCCTGGAACTCCACGTGCTCCACCAGCCCGGTGATCGCCACCTCCCCCGGCCGGGCGGAGCTGTGCTTGGCGATGCGGACCGCCTCCGAGCGCAGTCCCACGATCACCTCGCGGCCCTGCTGCACGCGCAGCAACTGATGGTCCAGGCAGAGCGGTTCGGGCAGCCGCAGGGCCTGCTTGCCCAGGCTGATGGTCATGGCGCCGTCCAGCGGGGCGCGGACCAGGCCGCGCAGCAGGTTGATGCGCGGGGTGCCGATGAAGGCGGCGGTGAAGACGTTGCGGGGCAGGGCGTAGACCTGGCGCGGGGTGCCGACCTGCTGGAGCACACCGCCGCGCAGTACGGCGACCCGGTCGCCGAGGGACATCGCCTCCGCCTGGTCATGCGTGACGTACACCGTGGTGACCCCCAACTCTCGGGTGAGCTCGGATATTTCTGCGCGCAGGTGGTTGCGCAGCTTGGCGTCGAGGTTGGACAACGGCTCGTCCATCAGGAAGGCGGAGGGGTGGCGCGAGATGGCCCGGCCCATGGCGACCCGCTGCCGCTCGCCGCCGGAGAGCTGGCTCGGGAACCGGTCGAGCAGGTCCTCGATGCCCAGCATGCGGGCGGTGGCGGAGACACGCGGGGCGGGGTCGGCGCCGGGGTCCTCGATGCGCAGCGGGAAGCCGATGTTGTCGCGGCCGGTCATGTTCGGATAGAGGGCGAAGTTCTGGAAGACCATGGCCATGCCCCGCTCGGAGGGCTGCCAGTGGTTGGCGTACTCGCCGTCGAGCAGCAGCTCGCCCTCGTCGATGTCCTCCAGACCGGCGATCATCCGCAGCACGGTGGACTTGCCGCAGCCGGACGGGCCGAGCAGCACCAGGAACTCGCCGGGCGCGATGTCCAGCGAGAGCCCGTCGACCACGCGCGGGCCGCGTGTGTAGGACTTGCTCACGTCGTGCAGTTCGATGGCGCGTGTCATGCCTGCCGCCCCCGGGGGCTGTCCGGAGCGCCGCTGCTCCGTGGTCCGAAGACCCCGCGCGGGTCGAACGGGGCCTGTGGGTCACGGAAGTTAACGGAATGTACCCGGCCGGGGGAAGACATCGCGCGGCCCGGCCCGTCACTTGGTCGCGGTCAGGTGGGCGAAGACCACCACGTTGCTGGTGTAGCCCCTCCGCCGGCTGAAGAAGCCGCCGCAGGTGAGCACGCGGAGTTCGGGGCGCCGGGTCCGACCGTAGACCTCCTTGTCCGGAAAGCCCGCCTTGTCGAAGACCTTCACCCGGTCCACGGTGTAGACGGCGGTACGGCCGTCGGCGCGCCTGACCTCGATGGGTTTGCCGGGTTTGACATAGGCGAGCGCGGCGAAGACGGCGGGACCGGTACGGGTGTCGCGGTGACCGACGGCGACCGCGGTGCCGGACTCGCCCGGTGTGGGGCCGCCCTCGTACCAGCCGACCACCTGGGGTTTGTCGACCGGCGGCGTGTCCAACTGCCCTTCCCCGTTCAGCCGGACGCCGACGACCGGGGCGTTGATCCCCAGCGAGGGGATGCGGAAGGACGTCGGCCGGGACCGGGGCAGCGGACGGGGCGGGGGCGTGGGGCGTCCGTCGGCAGGAGAGGAGCCCGGTCCGGCGGCCGCCACCCCGGCCGGGCCGCCCGCCTGGTCGGCCCGGCCGGATCCGCCGTGTCCCCCGCACCGGTTCCCGGCCGTCACCAGGAGGGTCAGCAGCAGGGCCGTCCTGGTGAGGCGGTAGGCGCGGGTCCGGTACCAGGGCCTGCGTCTGCGCCTACGCGGCGCCATGGGGCCGCCGGCGGTTGCGCCGGATGTACACGGCACCGCCGACCGCGGTCAGACCCACGACGCCCGCTGCGGCCACCGGCGAGTACGCCGCGGCCGTGTCGATCAGGCCGCCGCCACCCGCGTGCACGCCGCCCCTCGGGTCGTAGTGGTCGCCCCGTCCCCAAGCTCCGTCGTCCCGGTGGTCGTCCGAGATCTGACCACCCGGGTCGTGTCTCTCCTCGTGGCTCCTGCCGTGGCAGTTGACGCGGAAGATCTTCTCCTTGGTGGCGCCGGACACGACCCAGGTGAGCGTGTACTGCCCGTCGGCCAGCCCCATCGTTTCCGTGTGACCGGCACCCCCGCCGAGCTGGAGGGTGCCGGTCGTCGTGGCCGCGGTGGGCAGCGGGGGCTGCGGCATGATGGTGTAGGCGATGGTGGGCAGAGCATCGAAGTTGATGGCGTCCAGCTTGAACTTGCAGACCACCGGGGCATCGTTCATCTCTTCGTGGTGCATGCCCACGGGTTGGATCCTGATGTCGCCGTTCTCCCCGACGGCCGCCGCAGTCGGTGCCACCGCCCACGACACGCCGACCGCGCCGAGGGCGGTGAGGACGACAGTGGCGCCCGCGCGGGAGCCGAACGCACGTGGTGAGGTCAGGGTGGGCATGCACGTTCCTCCGCGTCAGACGATTTTCATACAAATCGCTTGTTCGTCTGGACTGTGCTTGATGGGCATGACATCTGACGAACCGACACCCGGCGCGTCGTCAGAGATCGCTCGTGCGGCGCAATCGCCGGCGCCTCGGCCCCTGACGCGCGGTCCGCCCCCGGCCTTGCGGGTTCTCCGGCGATCTCGACGCCACCCCCGAGGACAGCAGCAGCAACGCCCCCAGCATCACGAACGGCGCCGCCACGCCTGCGAGGCCCGCGACCAGGCCCGCCGCGGCCGGCGCGGCCACCTGGCCGAGCCGGTTGCCGGTCAGGCGCAGCGCGAGCGCCGTGGAGCGGGCCTCCTCCGGCGCCGCCTGCACCACCGTCGTCATCGACAGCGGCTGGCCCACTCCCAGGCAGAAGCCCAGCACCGTGAGCATCAGACCGAGCGCCCACACCGGCACCGGAAACGCGACTCCCGCGCACAGGACCGCCGCCAGGAAGCAGGTCGACGTCAGCAGTACGGGACGGCCGAGCAGCCGGAGCAGCGGGGTGAGGACTAGACGGCAGGCGATCGTGGCGCCCGCGCGCAGGCTGAGCAGGACGCCGATCACCGAGGGGGCGATGGCCCGGTGTTCGCCGACCACCGGCAGATACGCGGTGAGGATGTCCGTCGCGGACAGCACGGAGAGGCTGATCAGCATGCCCGCGGGCACGCCCCGGGCGCGCAGGATGCGGCCCACCGGCACGGGCTCGCCCTGCCGCGCAGCGGACTTGATGGCCGTACGGTCCTCGATGCGCCACAGCGAGGTGAAGGCGACCGCCGCGCCCGCGCCCGCCACCACGAGGGTGAGCGCGCTGCTGTGCGCCATGTCCGGCCCGCCGATCAGGGCGCCGGCGGCGATGGGGCCGATGAGCTGGCCGAGGGAGGCGCCGATGGTGAAGTGCCCGAAGTTGCGGTCCTGTTCGTGCGGCGCGGACTGGCGGGCGACGAGCGACTGGGCACCGATGACGAAGCACAGATGGCCGAGGCCCATCACCCCGCTCCACAAGGCCATCGCCCAGAGGGAGTTCACCAGCCCGCTCAGCGCGCAGCCGCCGGAGATCAGGACCACACCCACCGGCAGCAGAGGGGCACAGCGGCCGTGGTCGGTGCGCCGGCCGAGCGGTACGGCGGCGAAGAGGGGCAGCAGGGCGTAGACGCCCGCGATGACGCCCACCGCCCGCTCGTCGGCGCCCAGCGCGAGGGCCCGGTAGGAGACGGCGGGCCGGGCCATCGACACCGCCCCCTGCGCGAAGCCGAAGGCGAGGACGAGGCGGAGCAGCCAGCCGCGGTTCCCACCGGGCACCATGGAAGATCCCTCCTGGAGAATCAGATGATGCCGAAGAGCATTCCCGCCCCGAGGACCACCAGCGATGTCAGGGCGGCCCACTTGACCACGAACCGGGTGTGGTCGCCGAACTCCACCTTGGCCATGCCGACCAGGACGTAGACCGCGGGGACGAGCGGGCTGGACATGTGCAGGGGCTGGCCGATGATCGAGGCGCGGGCGATCTCCAGGGAGGAGACGCCGTGCGCGTGGCCCGCCTCGGCGAGCACCGGCAGGATGCCGAAGTAGAAGCCGTCGTTGGACATGAAGTACGTGAGCGGGATGCTCAGCACACCGGTGACGAAGGCCATGTGCGGGCCCATGCCGGCGGGGATGTTGTCGACCAGCCACTTGGCCATGTGGTCGACCATGCCGGTGCCCTGGAGGACGCCGGTGAAGACGGCGGCGGCGAAGACCATGCCGGAGACGTTCAGGACGTTCTCGGCGTGGGCGGCGATCCGGGCCCTCTGATCCGGCATGTGCGGGAAGTTGACGGTCAGGGCGAGCGCCGCGCCGAGCAGGAACAGCACCGGGATCGGCAGCCACTCCATGATCATGGAGGTGAGCAGGACGACCGTGAGCAGCCCGTTGAACCAGTACAGCCTGGGGCGCAGGTTGGCACGGTTCGGGTCGAGACCCTGGAAGCCCTCGCCGCCGTCCGGCTCCTCCGGGAGGCCGGGCCCCGAACCGCCGGCGCGCGCCGGGGACTTGCCGGAGCCGGCACCGACGAGGACGGTCTCCTTCTCCTCCACCAGCACCTCGTCCAGCGTGAGCACGCCGAGCCGCTTGCGCTCTCGGCGGCCGAGGACGCAGGCGAGGCAGAACACGAACAGCAGGCCGACGCCCAGGGCCGGGATCATCGGCACGAAGATGTCGCTCGCGTCGACCTTCAGCGCGGTCGCGGCACGGGCGGTCGGGCCGCCCCACGGCAGCGTGTTCATCACGCCGTTGGCCATCGCGGCCACGCCGGTCATCACGACCAGGGACATCTTCAGGCGTTTGTAGAGCGGGTACATCGCCGAGACGGTGATCATGAAGGTGGTGGAGCCGTCGCCGTCCAGGGAGACGATCGCGGCGAGGACCGCCGTTCCGACGACGATACGCAGCGGGTCGGCCTTGCAGAACCTGAGGATGCCCCGCACGATCGGGTCGAAGAGGCCGACGTCGATCATCACACCGAAGTAGACGATCGCGAACATGAGCATCGCCGCGGTGGGGGCGAGGCCGGTGACGCCGTCGATGACGTAGTCGCCGAGCTTGGCGCCCTTGCCCACGAACACGCAGAACAGCGCGGGTATGAGCACGAGCGCCGCGATCGGCGACATCTTCTTCAGCATGATCAGGACCAGGAAGGTCGCGATCATGGCGAAGCCGAGGATGGTCAGCATATGAGTGGATACCTAACGTTCGCCCTTGAACATCCCACCTGGGGGTCGGCGGTGCGATGACGTTAGGTCGTGTCGACTGGCGTTAACAAGATGTTGACGCGTGAGCAATAAGCGCGAAAGTCCAGGTCACAGGCTCGCGGCGAGCTGGACGGGCACGCCGTTGAGGACCGCGTTGCCGGAGAGCGGGTCGAGCAGGGTGCCGTCGAGGAGCTGGTTGACGTTGACTCCGGGTGCGGTCGCGGCGTGGCCGAGGCGGGTGCCGGGGCGGTCGTGGCCCCAGCCGTGCGGCAGGCTCACCACCCCGGGCCGTACGGCGTCGGTGACCTCGGCCGGCGCCACCACCTCTCCCCCGGCGCCCTTCACCCGGACGTCCGCCCCGTCCCGGACGCCGAGCCGGGCCGCGTCCTCGGGGTGGATGTGCAGGGTGCAGCGGTTGGAGCCGCCGGTGAGGGCGGGCACGTTGTGCATCCAGCTGTTGTTGGAACGAAGGTGGCGGCGGCCGACGAGGACGAGGCCTTCGGGGCGCTCACGCAGGGCCTGGTGGAGCCGGGGCAGGTCGGCGGCGATCGGCGCGGGCAACAGCTCCACCTTGCCGCTGCGGGTCTTCAGCGGCTGCGGCAGCCGCGGGCGCAGCGGACCGAGGTCGATGCCGTGCGGGTGGGCGAGCAGCCTGGCCAGGGTCAGCCCGTCGGGCCGTACGCCGAAGCCATCGCCGTACGGGCCGAGGCGGAGCATCATGTCCAGCCGCCGCTCGGGGCCGGTCTCGCCGTTGAGGCCGGCGGCGAGTTCGCGCGGGTCACGGCCGTACACCGGCGAGTGCTTCTCCTGGACGGCCTTGCCGAGGGTCTGGTCGACGACCATCACGTCGACGGCGGCCGGGTCGGCGCCGTGCATGCCGGTGGCCGCGAGGATCAGCCGGGCGAGGATCTCGCTCTCGGCCATGCGGCCGGGCTCCAGCGGGACGGCGGGGCGGGTGTAGCGGACCTGGTTGCGCACGGCGAGGGTGTTGAAGGCGAAGTCGTGGTGCGGGCTCTGCGAGGGCGGGGGCGGGGGCAGTACGACATCGGCGTGGCGGGAGGTCTCGTTCAGGTACGGGTCGACGCTGACCATGAAGTCCAGCGAGTCCAGGGCCTTGTCCAGGCGGTCGCCGTCGGGTGCGGACAGCACCGGGTTGGCGGCCACGACGATCAGGGCGCGGATCGGCTCGCCTTCGTCCGTCGCGGAGTCGATCTCCTCGGCGAGCGCGGAGAGCGGCAACTCGCCCTTGGCCTCGGGGAGTTGCCGTACCCGGGAGTGCCAGCGGCCGAGCGTGAAGCCGCGGCCGGGGCCGGCCGGGCGGGGCGTCCTGTCGGTGGCGGCCTGCGGGAAGAGGGCGCCGCCGGGCCGGTCCAGGTTGCCGGTGAGGATGTTGAGGACGTCCACCAGCCAGCTGGCCAGGGTACCGTGCGGGACGGTGCAGCTGCCGATGCGGGCGTAGACGGCGGCGGTGGGCGCGGCGGCGAGTTCGCGGGCGAGGATGCGGATGGTCCGCGCGTCGACGTCACAGGCCTCGGCCACGGCTTCCGGGGTGAAGTCACCCATCGCTTCCCGGAGTTCGCCGAGGCCCTGGACGTGCGGGGCGAGGTGGGCGAGGTCGACCAGGTCCTCCGCGAAGAGGGTGTGCGCCATCGCCGCGAGCAGCAGGGCGTCGGTGCCGGGGAGGATCGCCAGGTGCCGGTCGGCGAGCTTGGCGGTGCGGGTGCGGCGCGGGTCCACCACGGTGAGGTGTCCGCCGCGGACCTTGAGCGCCTTGAGCTTGCCGGGGAAGTCGGGGGCCGTGCACAGACTGCCGTTGGACTCCAGCGGGTTGGCGCCGATGAGGAGCAGGTGGTCGGTGTGGTCCAGGTCCGGCACGGGGATGGCGTTCGCGTCGCCGAAGAGCAGCCCGCTGGAGACGTGCTTGGGCATCTGGTCGACCGTGGAGGCGGTGAACAGGCTGCGGGTGCGCAGGCCGGCGAGGAGGACCGGCGGGTAGAGGGCGCCGGCCACGGTGTGCACGTTGGGGTTGCCGAGGACCACGCCGACGGAGTCCGGGCCGTGGCCGTCCACGACGGGGCGCAGACCGGCGGCGACCGCGTCGAAGGCCTCCTCCCAGGTGGCCTCGCGCAGTTCGCCGTCCCGGCGGACGAGCGGGGTGCGCAGCCGGTCGGGGGCGGAGTCGACGGCCCCGAAAGAGGCGCCCTTGGGGCAGATGAAGCCCCTGCTGAAGACGTCCTCGCGGTCACCGCGGGCGCCGGTGACACGAGTGCCCTCGATGGTGAGGGTCAGCCCGCAGGTGGCCTCGCACAGGGGGCAGATTCGCAGGGCGGTGCGGGACACGGGTCCTCCCGGGGGTCGGCGGCGGTGCCGGGCGAGCACGGAACGGCTCGGGGCGAGCATACCGACCGGTATGCATGGAGGGGAGGGCTCTTCGCGTGAACGATGAGCCGTGAACGTCAGTCGAGCACGCGCCCCAGATACGCCCGCAGCAGCTCCCGGGTCTCGGTGATGATCGCCTCGTCGCCGTCCGGGTCGGTCCGGAAGGCCAGCTGGACGAGGGTGTCCGCGCTCTCCACGGCGACCAGGAAGACCCGGCGCAGGTCCGCGTCGGGAATGCGGCCGAGGTAGCCGGAGAGCAGGTCGGTGAGGCGGTCGGCGACGCGGGTGTTGGGCTCGGTGTGGCGGGCGCCGACCGGTATCTGGTTGCCGAAGTCGACCAGGGAGAAGCCGGGTGCGGTGCGCTTCATGGCCAGGTACTCGTCGAGGACCGCGTCCATCGCGGCCCGCCAGTCTCCCCGACGCCCGGCTGCTCCCGCGCGGGAGGTACCCCCACCGCCCGCCTTCCTCAGCCGCTCGGTGACCCGCTCGGTGTACTGCTCCAGGTTGCGCTGGGCGAGGGCGTCGGCCATCTGCCGCTTGTTGCCGAAGAACCGGTAGACGGAGCCGATGGGCACACCGGCGCGCAGGGCGACCGCGCGGGTGCTCAGGGCGTCGTAGCCGACCTCGTCGAGGAGTTCGGCGCAGGCGTCGAGGATCCTGGTCAGCCGTTCGGCACTGCGCCGCTGGACCGGCGCGCGGCGGAGCGATGTCGCGTGGGGCACGGACTTCATGATGCCTCTCCGCCGGGGCCGGGTGAACCTCGCCCTCCAGTACGGAGAAGAGTGGCCGGTGCACTCACTTCCCGGCGACCGGGGTCGCCGTGCCGGTCGAGGGCTGGGCCGGCGCCGACTCCGCCTCCGACGCCGTTATGTCGGCGGTGCTCTGCACCGGCTTGCCGTGCACGGCCCACGCGGTGCCGTCGTCGGCGTACAGGCGGGCGGTGACGTGGTGCGTGCCGTGCCGGACGAGACCGTCGGGCAGGTGGTACGCGGGGGAGCGCAGCCGGGTGATCCGGTCGCCGTCGACGAAGAGGTACACGAGCCCGCGCCCGGGGACCGCCGTGGAGCCGGCGCCGGGTGCGGAGCAGCGGAAGTGGTGGAACGTCAGCCGGACGTCCCAGCCGCCGCCGGAGTCGGGGGTGACCTCGACCCCGACCGCCGGCGCGTTCTTCCTGTCGACCTCGCGCAGATGCCGGCCGGTGGAGTCGGTGTCGTCCAGGACCTTGCCGACCGGCGACGGCGAGACCGTGCCGCCGTGGGTGTGCCCGGTCGTGCAGGCCGCCGTGCCGAGCGGCAGCAGGACGGCCGCCGCGAGCGCGGCGAGCGTCCTGCGGGTCCACGACGTCCTCGGCATGCCCCGGAGAGTAGAACAGGCCTCCGGTCTCCCGAATCCGCCTCAAGTCTGGTTCTGTCCGCTCCGCGAGGTCCCCCTGGGGGACTACGCGCGGCCGTGTCCGGACGCACTCGCAGTCAGCGTCGGGGCGGAGTCACCGCGGGTGCCATTCGAAGAGCAGGATGCTCGCGTCGTCCCGCAGCTGGTGGCGCTGGTGGTCGAGGAGGGCGTGGATGAGCAACCGCAGCACCTCGGCGGGGCGTTGCCCGGCGGCGGAGGAGCGGATGATGAAGTCGGTGAACCGGTCGAGGCCGAACTCCACTCCGGCCGCGTCGCGTGCCTCCACGACCCCGTCGGTGTAGAGCGGGACGTGGTCGCCCGGTTCCAGTGTCGTCTCGTGGACCTGCCGGGCTGCCGGAGCGAGTTCGCCGGCCAGGCCGGTCGGCGGCTGCGGGGGGCTGTCCAGCGCGCCGTGGACCACCCGCTCGGAACGGATCAGCAGCGGCGCGGGATGACCGCGGTTGACCCAGCGCAGCACCCCGGTGACCGCGTCGAGCCGGCACAGCACCCCGGTGCAGAAATGGTCGGACAGCCACCGGGCGAGCGCCCGGTCGACGGAACCGACCACGTCGGCCAGGTCGCCACCGCCGCGGCGGGTGTTCCGTGCCGCCGCCATGGCGACCGACGTGGTCAGCCCGGAGGCCAGATCGTGGCCCATGGAGTCGAGGATCATGGTGTGCAGCACGTTCTTGACCACCGAGTGGTCGAAGGCGTCGCCGGCGATGTCGTAGGCCGGTTCCAGGACCGCGGTCGAGACACACCTCCTGCTGCCGATGGTGTGGGGTGGCAGGAAAGCCCGCAGCATCTCGGCGGGCAACCCCATGGTCGCGGTGCGGGTGCGGGCGGCGAGCCAGTCGCTGTAGGCGCGCTTGGAAGTGATCAGCATGGCGAGCAGATGGGCCAGCATCCTGCTGCGGCGCATCCGCACCCCGTCCAGCGAGGCGGTCCGCACCGCCAGCACACCCAGCCGCTCCGCGCCGTCGACCAGAGGCATCCAGACGATCACGCCGTCGTCGGCGTCGACCACCCGCGGGGAGATCGTGCGGTACGCCCAGCCGGCCGACGAGCCGGCCACCGACAGCGGCTCCGAGGTCTCGTCGAGTGCGATGAGCTGCCGTTGTTGCAGGTCGACGAGGTAGATCAGCGCACTGTCCAGGCCGAGAGCCGAAGCGCACCGGTCCGCCAGGGCGGCCAGTTCGAAGGGCAGGGCCGTCTGCGCCTCGATGATCAGCTCTTCCAGCCGACTCTCGTCGACGGCGGCGTCGGAGCCGGCGGGTGCCTGCGGTGGGTCCGACACGGGTTCACCCCTTCCGCGCCCAGTCTCACACCGATACCGCCCCCTCTCACGTCAGGCACGGTCGTGCCGAACAGGGGTCTTTGCGCGTGCGCCCGCTCGCCGGTGGAGTACGGCGGCCCTCTTGCGCCCGCCTCCACCTATTCCTACGGTGATGCATAGGAATCAGGAGCGCGATCAACAGCGCTATCAGGAGCGCAAGGGAGCGATCATGAGCGATGGGGGTACCTCCCGCGCGAGCGTGTTCGAGCGTGGGGGAGCGCGGAAGACCGCCGCGGGACTGTCGTATCTGACCGGATTCGGCAACGAACACGCCTCGGAGGCGGTGCCGGGCGCGCTGCCGGAGGGCCGCAACTCACCGCAGCGGGCGCCGCTCGGGCTGTACGCGGAGCAGCTGAGCGGTACGGCGTTCACCGAACCGCGGGCGCACAACCGCCGCTCCTGGCTCTACCGCATCCGCCCCTCGGCCGCGCACCCGGCGTTCACCCGCACCGACAACGGCGCGATCCGCACGGCCCCCTTCACCGAGAGCGTGCCCGACCCCAACCGGCTGCGCTGGAACCCGCTGCCCGAGCCGCCGATCGGCACCGACTTCCTCGCCGGCCTGTGGACCCTCGGCGGCAACGGCGACGCCACCCAGCGCACCGGCATGGCCGTGCACCTGTACCACGCCAACACCTCGATGGACCGCGTCTTCTCCGACGCCGACGGCGAGCTGCTGATCGTCCCGGAGCGCGGCGGACTGCTCCTGCACACCGAGTTCGGCCGGCTCGCCGTGGAACCGGCACATGTGGCGCTGATTCCCCGTGGGGTGCGCTTCCGTGTGGAACTGATGGACGATTCCGCCCGGGGTTATGTGTGCGAGAACTACGGCGCGCCGTTCCAGCTGCCCGAGCTCGGCCCGATCGGCGCCAACGGCCTCGCGCACGCCCGGGACTTCCGGGCGCCGGTCGCGGCGTACGAGGACCTGAGCGGCCCGGTGGAGGTGGTGAACAAGTTCTGCGGCAACCTCTGGACGGCCACCTACGACCACTCCCCGCTCGACGTGGTCGCCTGGCACGGCACCCATGTGCCGTACGTCTATGACCTGCGCCGTTTCAATGTGATCGGCACGATCTCCTACGACCACCCGGACCCGTCCATCTTCACGGTCCTGACCTCCCCGTCGGACACCCCGGGCCTGGCCGGCGTCGACTTCGTCGTCTTCGCCCCGCGCTGGCTGGTGGGCGAGGACACCTTCCGGCCGCCGTACTTCCACCGGAACGTGATGAGCGAGTACATGGGCCTGATCGAGGGCGCGTACGACGCCAAGGCGGAGGGCTTCGTGCCCGGCGGCGGCTCGCTGCACAACATGATGTCGGCGCACGGCCCGGACCGGGAGACCTTCGACAAGGCCAGCGCGGCCGAGCTGAGGCCGCAGAAGATCGACGACGGCCTGGCGTTCATGTTCGAGACCCGCTGGCCGGTGACCCTCACCCCGCACGCGGCCTGCGCGGACCACCGCCAGCAGCACTACGACGACGTGTGGCAAGGGCTCCAGCGCCATTTCCGGGCCTGACGCCTCTGTTGCGCCTGACGTTCATCGACGGGTACGGATAGCCGAGTGACCTCCTTCGCCCCGGATTCGATCGTCCTGAACCGCAAGCTGCCGCTGTGGTACCAGGTGTCGCAGTCGCTGCGCGCCTCGATACTCGGCCGCTCCCCCGAGGACCCGCTGCGGCTGCCCACGGAGGAGCAGCTGGCGGAGCACTACGGCGTGAGCGTGCTGACCATGCGGCAGGCGCTGAAGGAACTGGAGGACGAGGGACTGATCAGCCGCCACCGGCGGCGCGGCACGTTCATCGAGCCCGACGTCCGGCGGGGCGCACCGGTCCGGCTGCTGGGCTCGGTGGACGCGATCGTGGCCCAGCAGTCCGGGATGACCACCGAGCTGCTGGACCACGGCAGCACACCGGTGCCGGCCGGTCTCACCGAGTACTTCCCGGACCTCGCGGAGGTGGCGACGTACCACCGCCTCCGCAGCGACGAGAAGACCGGCGAGCCCACCAACCACGCCGTCAACCACGTCCGCCCCGAACTCGCCGCGCGCATCGGCCTGGACGACCTGGTCCGCTGGCCGATGACGAAGGTGCTGCGGGATGTGGTCGGGGCGGACATCAGCCGTATCACGGACACGGTGGCGGCGCGGCTCGCGGACCCGGAGACCGCCCGGCTGCTCCAGGTGCCGCTGCTGAGTCCGATCCTGCACTACACGGGGGTCACGTACGACAGCGGCGGGCGGGTGCTGGATGTGGCGGTGATCCAATATCGGGGGGACCGGTTCTCGTTCACGGTCACCTTGGACGCGACCTGATACCGGGTCGGGGACAGGCCGTACCATGCCCTGCGTGACGCACGACGACGCTCCGCTGCTGGCGGACCTCATGCCGTGGTCCGTCGCACCGCTGCGGCCCGGCCGCGCCTGGCCGACGGCACCCGATCCCGGCTCTTTGAAGGCCCGCTGGGAAGCCCTGCTCAAGGCCGAGGGACCGGACCGTGAGGTCCTCTTCGAGCCGACCCGCGCCCGCACGCCGAACTCCGCGGTGGGCCAACTCCCCGGCCAGTCCACCGGTACCGAGCGGCTGGCCCGCGCCGAGGGCCCCTGCGCCGAGCCGGTCCGCGTCCTGGCGGCGCCCTTCGACGAGCAGTGGCTGATCCCGGACCACCGGCTGATCGACACCGCGCGCCCGGAGTTGTGGCGGGTGGCGGACGCCCATCAGGTCTTCACGGTGGAGACGGGGGACGAAGGCGACCCGCTCCTGGCGACCTCGCTGCTGCCGACCCTCCGCACGGGCCGCGTCCGCCCCCTGTACCGCCGCCCCGGCGGCGAGGAACCGAACCTCGCGCCGGGCCTCACGGCCCACCTTGCCGACCGCCTGGGCGAGCCCCCCACTCCGGTCGACGTCCTCTCCTGGATCCTGGCGGCCACCACTTCCGACCTCACCGTCCCGCTCGCCGACGACACCGGCCTCTGGTCGACCGGCGTCGAAATCGGCCGCCGCATGCTGTGGCTCATGCGCCGCGACGGCGAACGCCCCAAACTGCCGGGCGGCCGCCGCCCCTACGTCCGCGCACCCCTGCCGGCCCGGCCCCTCACCCTCCACTACGACCAGGCCGAGGAGACCCTCCACGTCGACGAGGGCCGCATCTCCCCCGTCCCGCCCGAGGCCTGGGACTACGAAATGACTGGGGCCCGCGTCCTGGAGTCCTGGTTCACCACCCGCACGACACCGGCCGAACCAGGCACCCTGGCCGCGATCCGCCCGGCCACTTGGCCGCAGGCCTGGACGTCGGAACTGCTGGAACTGATCACGGTTCTGGCCCTGCTGGCTGAACTGCGGCCGCAGCGAGCCGAGTTGAAGCTGACGACCTCGATCACGGCGACGGACCTCCGGGAGGCCGGCGTCCTTCCGGCACCGGAGGCGTCCCGTCGCCCCGCCTCGGTCCTGGACCATCACGAGGAGGGCCCGGAGGGCCAGTTCGTCCTGATCTAGCGGCGCCTCACGGCGGCCTCCAGCCGTGCGATGTCCTCCACGTCCTTGGCACGACGAGGCCGGGAGGGGTCCCAGACGGGCATCATGCGCTTGATCTCGATCTGGGCGAGGGGACCGACGATCGGCGCCTCGACGGCACCGATGCGACCCGGCTCGGCCGCCAACAGGCCCTCCGGCCAAGGAGTTCCGGTCCAGGGCCCGCCCGCGACGACCACCCGTCCCGCCGTGTCCCGGTCCACCAGGGTGAAGCTGCTGTCCAGCCCGTCCTCGACGAAGTCGAGCCGGAGGCCGGGCGGCGGCCCGGGGACCGGCGTGTGGCCGACTCGGCTCAGCAGGGCGGCGAGGGCCACCGAGTCCTTGGACCAGGCGAACCAGTCGATGTCCCCGTGATCGCGGGTGACCTCACCCAGGAAGAAGTCCATGGCCCAGCCGCAGCGCAGCCGGAGCGGGATGCCGCGGTAGCCCGCAGCCGCCAAGGTCTGCCGCACGAGCGCGAGTTGACGCTCGGCGCGTTCGCGGTTCACCGGTTGCCGCGGCCCGGGTCGAAGCCGTCGAGCACCCTCTCCAACGCCCGCTCGAACACGGCCTCCAGATCGATCGGCCCCGCATCCTCCGCGAACGCCGCCGCCATCCTCGGGTACGCACCGGAGGCGACCTGTCTGCCGAGATAGGCGATCCGCACCGCGTTCTCCTCGTCCTCCGACCACGGCAGCGCCCGCACCCGTTCCGCCGTGTCGAGTTCGTTGCGGACGTACGTCGTCACGACGCCGTTCAGCATCGCGATCAGCTCCAGCTTCGTGCCGTAGGACGCCTCCAGCGGATCCAGGCAGGCCAGGCAGTGCTCCAGATACCGCAGGGCGTGCGGGCTGAAGCCGTAGACCGGGGACATCAGCCGCGCAATCCAGGGATGCCGGTGCATCAGCGACCGTGTCTCGCGGGCCACCCGGAGCACGTCGGCCCGCCAGTCCCCGCTCGGCTCCCGCAGGACGTGTTCCGCGCTGACCGCGTCCATCATCAGCTCGTACAGGTCCTCCTTGCGGGGGACGTAGTTGTACAGCGACATCGTGCCGCAGCCCAGCTCGGCCGCGACCTGGCGCATCGACACCGCGTCGAGCCCCCGCGCGTCGGCGATCCGGACGGCGGCCGCCGCGATGTCGTCGCGGGTGTACGCCGGCTTCGGGCCCCGGCCGGTGCGCTCGGGGCGCGCCCAGATCACTTCGGGGACGGCCCCTCGGACTGACATCGGTCATCACCTCGGCCACCATCCTAGTTACGTACGGCGTACGTAGTGCGGTATGGTCGAGGCATGGCTACTACGTACGCTGTACTTAGTGAAGGTCTGGAGAAGCGCTTCGGCGCTGTGCACGCCCTGCGCGGGCTGGATCTGGCCGTGGCCGACGGCGCGGTCTGCGGGCTGCTCGGGCCGAACGGGGCCGGCAAGACGACGGCCGTACGGCTGCTGACCACGCTGCTGCGGCCGGACGCCGGCTCGGCGCGGGTCGCCGGGCACGACCTCGTCCGGGAGGCGGACGCCGTGCGCCGCCGCATCGCCGTGACCGGGCAGTACGCCTCGGTCGACGGCGACCTCACCGGCCGGGAGAACCTCCGGCTGTTCGCCCGGCTGCACCGGGTGCGCGGGCCGGCCGCACGGGCGGACGAGCTGCTGGAGCGGTTCGGGCTGACCGAGGCCGCCGGCCGCAGGGCCTCGACCTACTCCGGCGGGATGCGGCGCCGGCTGGACCTCGCGGCGAGTCTCGTCCGCCGCCCCGGCCTGCTCTTCCTCGACGAGCCGACCACCGGACTCGACCCGGCCAGCCGCGCCCGTGTGTGGCAGGCGGTGCGCGATCTGAAAGCGGACGGTACGACCGTACTGCTGACCACCCAGTACCTGGAGGAGGCGGACCAACTCGCCGACGACATCGCCCTGGTGGACCGGGGCCGGGTCGCGCACACCGGCTCGCCCGCCGAACTCAAGGCGCTCATCGGATCCTACGCGGAGGCCGTGGTCGCGGACGGCGACGCCCTGCCGAAGGCCGCGGCCGTGCTGGATCGACTCACGGGCCGCGAGCCGGCGTTCGACCGTGAGCGCAGCGCCGTCGGCGCCGTCACCACCGACTCCACCCTGACACTCCCCCGCCTGGTGCGCGAACTCGACGCGGCGGGCGTGCCGTTGCTCGACGTGAGCCTGCGCCCGCCCACCCTCGACGACGTCTTCCTCCGGCTCACCGGAGAGTCGACGGAGACCAAGGAGCTTGCCGCATGAACGCACCCGCGTTGGCGCACGACGGACTGGCGATGACCGGCCGGCAGCTGCGCCGGGTCCGCAACAACCCGGGCCTGGCGATCCTCACCCAGATGATGCCGATCAACATGCTGCTGTTCTTCGGCTATGTGTTTGGCAGCGCGCTGGCCATGCCCGGCCGTGAGTACCGGTCCTTCCTGGTGCCGGGGCTGATGGTCGCGACCGCGGCGGGCGGGCTGATGACCGGCATGTTCCAGGCCGCCACGGACACCCACCGGGGCGTGACGGACCGGTTCCGCACGATGCCGGTGAGCCGGGCCGCCGTACCGCTCGGGCAGGCGGTCGCGGACCTCGTCGTGACCAGTATCGGGACCGTGCCGCTGCTGCTGGTCGGGCTCGCGGTGGGGTGGCGGGTCGAGGGGTCCGCGCTCGATGCGGCCGGTGCGGTGGGGCTGCTGCTGCTCTTCCGGTTCGCCTGCACCTGCGCGGGGATCTTCCTCGGGCTGCTCACCCGCAGCGAGGACGCGGCCGGGCAGCTCGGGGCCTCCTCCTTCGTGCTGCCGCTGCTGTCCAACGCCTACATCCCCACGGACAATCTGCCCGGCTGGCTGCGCGCCCTCGCCGAGTGGAACCCGATCAGCGCGGTGACGACCGCCCTGCGGGACCTGTTCGGCAACGCGACGGTCCCGCCGGACTCCGCCTGGCCGGTGGCCCACCCGGTAGCCGGGTCGCTGGCCTGGATCCTGGTCCTGACCGCGGTGTTCCTGCCCCTCGCCGTACGCCGGTACGCGCACGGGGAGCGCTGACGGGCCGCTGCCGCGCTACTGACAAAACCGCCGGTCACGGGCCATGATCCGGTCATGGAACAGCCCACGGATCAGCAGCCCCTGCCCCTGGCGGGCATCACCGTCGTCGCCGTCGAACAAGCCGTGTCCGCGCCCTTCGCGACCCGGCAGCTCGCCGACCTGGGGGCCCGGGTCATCAAGGTGGAGCGGGTCGACGGCGGCGACTTCGCGCGCGGGTACGACACGGCGGCCCGCGGTCTCGCCTCGCACTTCGTGTGGTGCAACCGCGGCAAGGAGTCCCTCGCGCTGGACCTGAAGGACCCGCGCGGCCTGGAGGCCGTCCGGCGGCTGATCGCGGACGCGGACGTGTTCGTGCAGAACCTCGCCCACGGGGCGGCGGCCCGGCTCGGCCTCGACGCGGCCACCCTGTGTGCGGCGCATCCGCGGCTGATCGCCGTGGACATCTCCGGATACGGCTCCTGCGGTCCGTACGCGGACAAGCGGGCGTACGACATGCTCGTGCAGTGCGAGGCGGGGCTCGTGTCGGTGACCGGGACGCCGGAGCAGCCGGTGAAGGCGGGCGTCCCGGCGGCGGACATCGCGGCGGCCATGTACGCGTTCTCGGGCGTCCTGGCGGCTCTCGTCCGGCGCGGCACGACCGGGCGGGGCGGGCCGGTGGAGGTGTCGATGCTGGAGGCGCTCGCCGAGTGGCTGGGGCATCCGCTGCACCATGCGATGCACGGGGGTGAGCCCCCGGCGCGCACCGGCCTGGCGCACGCCGTCATCGCGCCGTACGACGCCTATTCGACGGCGGACGGCGGGCGCGTGCTGTTGTCGGTGCAGAACGACCGGGAGTGGCGGCGGCTGGCCGAACAGGTCATAGGGCGCCCGGAATTGGGGACAGATCCGACATACGCGACGAACGCCTCACGGGTCGCGAACCGGGAGAAGACGGACGAGCTGGTGGCGCGGGCGCTTGGCGCGCTGGACGCCGAGGAGGCGATGGCCCGGCTGGAGAAGGCCGGCATCGCCTGCGCCCGGCTGCGTGATCTGCATGAACTGGCCGGGCATCCGCAGCTGGCGGCCCGGGAGCGGTGGCGTGAGGTGGGGTCGCCGGTCGGGCCGCTGAAGGCGCTGCTGCCTCCGATCACACTGCCGGGCGGGGACGAGGCGCGGATGGGTGATGTGCCCGCGCTCGGGCAGCACACCGGGGCGCTGCTGCGTGCCGTGGGGATGACGGACGACGAGATCGCAGCGATGCGCCGGGACGGTGTGGCGGCCTGAGCGCGCGACACCCTCAGTGCCGGTGGCCGCCGAAGAGCGAACGGCGCAGTCGGCGCAGCGGGGCGAAGAGCGAGACCCGCCTCACCCGGGCACCCCGGCCCGTACGCTCGTGCGTGGTGTCACGCGACGTCAGCTCGCGCATCAGGGAGGTCGCCTCGACCGTCTCCCGCTGCGGTATGGCGGGACCCGCCAGCACCGACAGATGGCGGTCGAGGCGCGAACTGGTCGCGCTGCTCCCGCAGGTGATCGCAGGGACCCTGGCCCTGCTGCGCACTGTTATCTGCTCCATGTCACTCCCCACCCGTACGAGTCCACCCGGCCCGGGCAGAGTAACCCTATCGCCCCAAGGGGGCACGCGTGTATCGCGTCCACAGGATTCACCTCCCCTGCAAGGGTGTTGACCATCCCTCTTTGACTACTCTCCGAATCCGACCGATTTCAGGGTGAGTTGGACAACTGGCTGGCTGGTGGGCTGCACTGAGCCGCCGTCAGGCTCGACGGTTACGGCGAGTGACGTCGAGGAGGTGTCGAGACCCTTCGCGACCAAGGGCGTGTCGCCCGTGAAGAGCCCGAGGGAGCGCGGTTGCGCGCGGGGGCGCATGAGCCAGAGCTGCCGAACGCGGCCGGCGGGCGGGCTGCCGTACCCGCTGAGGGTGACGACGGCTTCTCCCTCCGAGGCGGAAGCGATCACTCCGATAGCGCCGCCCCGGGCGTCCTTGCTGGTGGTGGCGCGGGCGTCGGGCGCGGCCAGAACGTGGGCGATCTCACGTCCCCGAGCCCGCTCCGCGGCGAGCCGGTCCTGGGTGTGCTGGGCCTGCACCGCGAAGAGCGAGGCGACGACGAGGGCCGCCGCCGCGGTGGCCGTGGCGAGCGGCACGAACAGGGGGCGCGTGCGGGGCGTACGGGTGCGTCCCGGCGGGGGCTGGGTGCCCCAGACGTGCGGCGGCAACTGGGACGTGCGCTCCCGGGTCGGGCCCTGCTCCTGCGGGGTGGTCTGTACGGCGGCCAGGACCCGCTCGCGCAGCGCGGGGGGCGCGTGGGCGGCCGTGGACCAGGCGAGGCGGACCGCGTCCTCGGCCAGCTCCCGTACCTCGGCGGCGCAGCGGTCGCAGCCCCGCAGGTGTTTCTCGAACCGGCGCCGCTCGCCCGGTTCGAGGGCGTCGAGGGCGTAGGGCGCGGCGAGGGAGTGCAGGTCCTCGCGGCGCAGCAGCTTGCCGAGGATGCTCATGCGGCGCCTCCCAGGCACTGGCGGAGCCTGGTGAGCCCGTCGCGCATCCGCGTCTTGACCGTGCCGAGCGGCAGCGAGAGCCGCTCGGCCACCTCACGGTAGGTGTAGCCATCGTAGTAAGCGAGGGTCACGGACTGGCGTTGCAGGTCCGTGAGCCGCCGTAGACAGCGGCGCACCCATTCGCGTTCCAGCCCCGCCTCGACCTCCTCGGCGACCTGGTCGAACGCGGGCTCCCCGACCCGCAGGGCCTCCCGCTGCTCGCGTTCGCCGGCCGCGCGGGCGCTGCGCACCCGGTCGACGGCGCGGCGATGGGCGAGGGTGAGGATCCAGGACAGCGCGCTGCCCCGGCCCGGGTCGTACCGGGCGGCCGAGCGCCATGTCTCCAACAGCACCTCCTGGGCGACCTCCTCGGACTGGGCGGCATCGCGCACCACCCGTCGTACCAGTCCGTACACCGGCCCGGACACCAGTGCGTACAGATCCTCGAACGCCCGCTGGTCGCCGCCCGCGACGAGTACCAGCAGTTCGTCCGCCCGCATGCGGGCCCCCTCTCCGTGGCCACAGCCGGCCCTACCGCGCACTCCACGCATCCGCACGACCGCACACCTCCCGCGGGAGATACGGATCGGCGGGCCGAAAACGCGGGTCGGGACGTGCCCAAAAGTTTTTCCCCGGGGGACCAATCCGATCGGCCGGCCCGCTCCGAAGACCCGTCCGTCAAAGGCAAGTCGGCACTGAGGACGGACGGCATGACACCTCTCTTCTCCAGGGGGCCCTTCTCGAGGAGCGGCACGGGACGCGCGGGCCTGGCCGCGCTCCTCTGTGGTGCGCTGGCGGCCGGAGGGCTCGCGGCCGCCGGCGTCGCCGTGCTGGAACCCGGGGCGGCCTCCGCCTCCTCCCACCGCGAGGCCCCGCTGATCTCGGGGACCCCGCAGTACGACAACACCGACCTGTACGCGTTCGTCAGTCCGGACAAGCCCGACACGACGACCATCGTGACGAACTGGATCCCGTTCGAGGAGCCCGCGGGCGGACCGAACTTCTATACGTTCGCCGACGACGCGCAGTACGACATCCACGTCGACAACAACGGCGACGCGCAGGGCGAGTTGCTGTTCCGCTACACCTTCAAGACCCATACGAAGAACGGCAACACGTTCCTCTACAACACCGGTCCGGTCACCGGCCTGACCGACCCCGACCTCAACGTCACACAGACGTACGACATCGATCTGATCCGGCTGAAGAACCAGCACGTGATGTCGGACACCAAGCTCGCGGACGACGTGCCGGTGGCGCCGTCGAACGTCGGCAAGGCGTCCATGCCGGACTACGGCAAACTGCGTGCGCAGGCCGTGTACAGGACGGCGGGCGGCGCCACGACCTTCGCCGGGCAGGCGGACGACCCGTTCTTCGCGGACCTGCGCGTCTTCGACCTGCTGTACGGCGGCAATCTCAGCGAGGTCGGCCGGGACACCCTGAAGGGCTACAACGTCAACACCATCGCCCTGCAGGTGCCGAACGACCTGATCCGTGAGTCGGCCGGGCAGCCGGTCATCGGTATCTGGTCCACCACGCAACGCCGCAACGCGCAGGGCTATTACAGCCAGGTCTCCCGCCTGGGCAACCCGCTGGTCAACGAGGTCGTCAACCCGCAGAAGGACAAGGACAGGTTCAACGCCTCGCAGCCCTGGTACGACGCTCAGTTCCTGAAGAACGTCACCAACCCCGAACTGCCCAAGCTCATCGAGTCGATCTACAAGATCAAGGCGCCCGGTGAACCGCGCAACGACCTGGTCGACGTCTTCCTGAAAGGCGTGAAGGGCCTCAACCAGCCGCCGAACGTGCGCCCTGCGGAGGAACTGCGCCTGAACACCTCCATCAAGCCGGCCATGCACCCCAAGCGGCTCGGCGTTCTCGACGGCGACAACGCCGGCTTCCCGAACGGCCGCCGGCTCACGGACGACGTGATCGACGAGGCGTTGCAGGTCGTCGAGGGCGAACTGGTCGGCTCGAAGAACGACTTGGGCGACGCGGTGGACAAGAACGACAAGAGCTTCGAGAAGTACTTCCCGTACGTCGCCGAGCCCGCCTCGGGTTCGCGCGGCCGGCTCGCGAAGGGCACGACGGCGGGAACGGACGTTCGGAGCCAGCTGGGCGACGCCCTGCAACCGGCCGGCTCCTCAGGCGGCTCCGGTTCCGGCGACACGGTGCTGATCGCCGCGTCGGCGGCCTCGGGCGCGGCCGGGATCCTGCTCCTCGGCACGGCCGTCGGCTGGTGGCGCCGGCGCATCCGGCGCCCGTACTGACCCGCCCCACCCCAGACCGGCGCGGCCCGTACCTTCCCCTCCCCCACGACGGGCCGCGCCTTCCACACGACCGACGCACGCAGGAGACGGCATGAGCCCGCGCAGACAGGACGACGACATGGACGGGCGGAAGGGCGACGCCGGACACCTCGGTGGCGCAGGGCAGAACAGTGGTACAGGGATGAACGGTGGCGCAGGGCAGAAGGCGAGCAGCGGGCAACCGGACAGCGCAGGGCAGAAGGCGAGGGCCGCCGACGGCAAAGCGCCGGACCCTGCCGACCCGGGCTGCTCCGAGGCCGATCGCGCGGGGGCCGATCGCGCGGGGGCCGGTTCCTGCGAGACCCGGGACGAGGGTCGTCAAGGGCCTCCGCCCAGCCTCGAAGAGGCCCCGGCCAATGGCTCCGGCTCCGTCGACGGCATCGCGCCCGGCTCCGAAAACCCCGCACCCACCGACTCCGACCGGCGCACGGCCGAAGATCCCACGGAGCCGGCCTCCGCCGCCTCCGGCGACCGCGTGGCCCCCGGCTCCGAAGCGCCCGCAGCCCCCGGGGCCGACCAGCGCGTGGCCGCCGTTCGGCGGTTCGGCGCCGCCGGGCGGCGCTGGCGGGCCGCTCAGCTCGTCGGCTGTGCGGCCCTGTTGGCCATGGCGCTGACCGGCGGTGCCATCGCCCTTGGTGCCGATCGGGGGCCCGTCACCGTGCCTGCCGCCTCCACCGCCGTGGATCCCGGTGTGCTCGGCGGCGGTGACCTGGACGCGGGCATCGCGGCGCTTCAGGCGCATCTGCGGACCCAGCCCAAGGACTCAGGCAGCTGGGCCACGCTGGGTCTGGCGTACGTCGAGCAGGCGCGGACCAAGGGGGACCCCTCGCGCTATCCGCAGGCGGACAAGGCACTGGGACGGTCCCTCGCGCTGGCCCCGGACAACGACCAGGCGCTGGCCGGCCGCGCCGCCCTCGCCGCCGCCCGGCACGACTTCGAGGACGCCCTGACCTACGCGGACCGGGCACTGCGGCAGAACCCGTACAGCGAGCGCGCACTGTCCTCCCGCATCGACGCCCTGGTCGAGCTCGGCCGGTACGCCGAGGCCTCGAAGGCCGCCGAGACCGCCGACGCCCGCAAGCCGGGTGTGCCGGTCTTCACTCGGTACGCGTATGTGCGTGAGCTGCGGGGTGCCGTGGCGACCGCACGCCGGGTCCTCCGGCAGGCCCTGGCGGGCGCCGCCTCCTCGGGCGACGTCGCGTACGTGTCCGCCCAGCTCGGCCAACTCGCCTGGAACCAGGGCGACTACAGCACGGCCCTCACCTACTACGCCCGCGCCCTCGCCGCCGACGACACCTACCTCCCGGCGCTGGAGGGCCGGGCGCGGGCGCAGGCGGCGAGCGGGGACCGCGCGGCGGCGATCAAGGGGATGGAGACCGTGGTGGCCCGGTATCCGCTGCCCGGTCCGCTCGTCGAACTGGGCGAGCTGTACGAGGCGCGGGGCGCGGCCGGCGACCGGGCCAGGGCGCGACGGCAGTACGCCCTCGTGGACGCGTGGATCGCGTTGGCCCGGGCCAACGGGGTCAACGCCGACCTCGACACCGCGCTGGCCGCCGCCGACCACGGCGACAAGGCGGCCGCCCTGCGCGCGGCCCGCGCCGAATGGGCCCGCCGGCACACCGTGCACACCGCGGAGGCGCTGGCCTGGGCGCTGCACGTGAACGGCCGGGACACCGAGGCCCTGCCGTACGCCCGCCGGGCCACCGCCACCGGTTACCGCAACGCCGCCTTCCTCTACCACCGCGGCACGATCGAGCTGGCCACGGGCCACCGCACGGCCGGCCGCGCCTCCCTCACCTCGGCCCTCCGCCTGAACCCCGGCTTCTCCCCGCTCGGCGCGGCCGAGGCCCGCAAAGCCCTGGAGGCCACGCAGTGAAGCTCCGCCTGCCCTTCCTGCTCCTCGCCGGGTGCGCGCTCGCGCTGCTGCCGGCCGGCCCGGCGAGCGCGCACCCGCTCGGGAACTTCACCGTCAACCGCTACGACGGCCTGGTCGCCACCCCCGGGCAGCTCCGCGTCGACCACGTGGAGGACCTCGCCGAGATCCCGGCGACCCAGGCCGGGCCCGACCTCAAGCGGCTGGGCATGGGCGAGTGGGCCCGGCAGCGGTGTGCGCGGGCCGCCGAGGACAGCAGGCTGACGGTCGACGGCCGTACGGTCACGCTGACCACCGTCGGCGCCACGGCGCGGCTGCGCCCCGGTCAGGCCGGGCTGCACACCCTCCGCGTGGAGTGCCGGCTGACCGCCCCGCTCCCCCGCGGCGCCACCGTGGCCCTCGGCTTCCACAGCGCGGACGCCACCGGCGGACCCGGCTGGCGGGAGATCACCGCGCGCGGCGACCGTATGACGCTGACCGCGACGGACGTGCCGAAGACGTCCGTCTCGCACGAACTGACCACGTATCCGAAGGACTTGCTGTCCTCACCGGCCGACACCACCGCCGCCTCCGTGCGCCTGCGCCCCGGCGGCCCGGCCCTCGCCGAGGAGCGGCAGACGGAGCCGGGGGCCGCCGCCATCCTGCCGCGGGGCGCCGACCGCTGGACCCGCGCGCTGGACGACCTCGTGGCCCGCCACGACCTCACCGTCGGCTTCGCCGCGCTCGCGCTGCTCGTCTCGGTCGTCCTGGGCGCGATGCACGCGCTCGCGCCGGGCCACGGCAAGACCCTGATGGCCGCGGCAGCGGCGGCCCGTGGGGGCCGGGCGAAACTTCGGGACGTGCTGCCGCTGGCCGCCTCGGTCACCGTGACCCACACCCTCGGCGTGGTCGCCCTGGGCCTGCTCGTCACGGCAGGATCCGCCGCCACACCCTCGGTGATCGCCTGGCTGGGCATCGCGGGCGGGGCACTGGTCCTGACGGCCGGTGCGGGCCTCGTACGGAGGGTGTGGTCCGCCCGCCACCATCCCGCCCCGCACCATGGGGAGCACACCCATGGGGAGCACACCCATGGGGGACACGCCCACAGCCACAGCCACTCCAGTCACACCCACAGCCACTCCACTCACACCCACACCCATGGAGGCCACACCCACACCCACCCCACCGCGCCCACCCTCCGCGGCACCCTCCTGCTCGGCTTTGCCGGTGGGCTGGTGCCCAGCCCCTCCGCCGTGGTGGTCCTCGTCGGTGCCACCGCGCTCGGAAAGGCCTGGTTCGGGCTACTGCTCGTCGTGGCCTACGGCGCCGGGCTGGCGCTGACGCTCACCGCGGCCGGGTTCGCCGTGGTGCGGCTGGGTTCGGGGGTGAGCCGGGTGCTGGAGCGGCGTCCGCGCTGGACCGCCCACCCGCTGGCCGCGCTGGTGCGCCGCTCGGTGCCGCTCGCGTCCGCGCTGGTCGTCATGGCTCTGGGCGCCGGATTGGTGCTCAAGGGGGCCGCATCCGCGCTCGGCTGAGCTAACTTGGGGTGAAATCACGCGACGGGGAGAAATCACACAACTTGCCTTGGGGGCGCCCGTGTCCGAAGAGCCGGGCCGCGAACGTGTGATCGCGGGCCGCTACCGTCTGCTGTCCCCGCTCGGCGAGGGCGGCATGGGCACCGTGTGGCGCGCCCGGGACGAGGTGCTGCACCGCGAGGTGGCCGTCAAGGAGGTGCGGGCCCCGGCCGGGCTGCCGGCCTCCGACGTGGAGCGGATGTACGCGCGTCTGGAGCGGGAGGCGTGGGCGGCGGCCCGGGTCGCCAACCGCAACGTGGTCACGGTGTACGACGTGGCGATGGAGGGCGGCCGCCCGTGGATCGTGATGGAGCTGGTGCGCGGGCTGTCGCTCGCCGACCAGTTGGAGGCGGAGGGTCCGCTGGCGCCGCAGCGGGCGGCGCACATCGGTGCCGAGGTGCTGTCCGCGCTGCGCGCCGCGCATGCCGCCGGGGTGCTGCACCGGGACGTGAAGCCGGCCAACGTACTGCTGGCCAACGACGGCCGGGTGGTGCTGACGGACTTCGGGATCGCATCGGTCGAGGGCAGCTCCGCGCTGACCATGACCGGCGAGGTGATCGGCTCGCCCGAATTCCTGGCTCCGGAGCGGGCCTTGGGACGCACGCCGGGGCCGGAGTCGGACCTGTGGTCGCTGGGGGTGCTGCTGTACGCGGCGGTGGAGGGCGTCTCGCCGTTCCGGTACGACACCCCGATCAGCACCCTGCGTGCCGTGGTGGACGAGGAGTTGCCGCCGCCGCACCGGGCCGGCCCGCTGGCCCCGGTCATCGAGGGGCTGCTGCGCAAGGACCCCGCCGAGCGGCTGGTCGCCGAGCGGGCGGAACACGACCTGCGGATCGTCGCGGCTGGGGGTGCCCCCTCTGGGGGAGGCACGCCCCGGGCGGCCACGATGCCGGTGCCGCCGTACACCGCCCCGACGGTCGCGGCCCCGCACCGACAGCCCTCCCCCACCCCGCCACTGCCCCTGCCCGGCACCACGGCGCCCATGACGTCCACGGCGTCCGACGGGCCGCAGCGCAACCGGCGGGCGGGCGCGGTGCTGGTGGTGGGCCTGCTTCTGGTCGCGCTGGCGCTGGCGGGGCTGACGTACGCGCTGCTGAACCGTGACAACGGCGGTGGCAAGGGGAACGCGGGGAGCGAGACCCGGACGAGCGGCGGTGTGCGGACGCCGACCGCACACGGCACCACGCAGTCGGGCACGACAGCGCCGCCGTCGGCGAGCAGCAGCGCGTCGGCGAGCACACAGCCGGCGCAGTCCGTGCAGGTCACCGTGGCCGGCGCGAACACGACGTACTCCGGGAGCTGTCCGCCGCCGGCCGCGCAGACGCCCTCTTTCACGGCGACGTTCACGGTGGGACGGCTGCCCGCGCAGGTGGAGTACCAGTGGGTGACGACACGCGGATCGGTGTCCGACCCGGGGTGGCACACGCTGTCGTTCCCGGAGGGCGGCGGGAAGACCCGGCAGGTGCGGGTGACCCTGACGGTGCACCAGGGCGGCGGGACGACCGAGGACCGGATCAGTGTGAAGGTGCGCGCTCCCGTGCAGACCGCGTCGAACGCGGTCCCGTTCTCGGTGGGCTGTACGACGGCCACGGCGACGGAGACCCCGTCGGGCGGGGCCTCCGCTTCGGCGTCGGGCTCACCGGAGAGTTCACCCTGAGGGGCGAGCCCGTCCGGGTCACGCGTTGTTCGTGAACACCGGCAGATAGCCGCCGGAATGGCCGGACGCGGTGGGGTGGTACGACTCGCCGATGTCGAGCCAGTTGACGCTGTGCAGCCAGGAGTCGCCGGAGCAGATCTCGTGGGTGGAGAACGCGGAGCGGACATCGCCGAAGACGAAGCCGTGGGCCTGGGCGCGCTTCTGGATGGCGGCGTCCATGTAGTCGGCCGCGCCGTTGATGGCGGACCGCTTGGTGTCGGAGAGCCCGAGGCAGGTCTGGCCGAACAGGTAGAAGCGGGGGTAGCTGAGCACGACCACCCGGGCGTTGGGTGCCTTGGCGCTGATCGCGTTGTAGACGGCGTCGAGCTTGCCGGGGAGGGTGGAGTCGACGTACGCCTCGGCGGTGGCGATCCTGGACAGGCACGCGCTGTCGGACTGGATCACACAGGTCGTCATGACGTCTGAGAATCCGGCATCGTTGCCGCCGATGGTGATGGACACCAGTGAGGTGGAGGAGTTCAGGGAGCCGAGCTGGCCCGCCATCACGTCGTCCGTCGTGGCGCCCGAGCAGGCGTTGAAGGCGAACGAGGACGGGCTGTGGGCGGCGTTCCACAGGTATGGGTATGCCTTGGTGCTGCGGTCGCAGGAGCCGCTGGAGCTGATGTAGCTGCCCGCGCCGACTCCGGAGGAGTAGGAGTCGCCGAGTGCCACGTAGCCCCCGGTGGCGGCGTTCGCGTGGCCGGCACCCGTGAGACCGAGGCCGGCGGCGAGGAGGAGCGAAGTAACGAATCCGGTAAGTCGGGAACGTCTCATGGAACCTCCTTTAGCAGGATCTCTGCCACAACCGTCGTAGCAACTACGCGTGTTGACGGGAAGTGTCCATGCCAAGACTTTTAGGGTCTCAACGGGATCAACGCGAAACGTTCACCGCTCATCTAGTGCGCGTGCATGCGCGGGCTGTTGACGCCGCGTCAGTGACCGGCAAAGGGGGGAATGAATGTTTAAAGACGGATCGTCCGTCTTGACGCCCTCCCCGGGGCTGGGCCACATTGAAGCCCGACATCAGGCGCGTCGGGGGGCAAAGTCGCCAATGCAGACCATACGCATCAAGACATCTTCATTGCCGCTGCTCGCGGGGGCCACGACCGCCGTGGCGCTGACCGGCGCGCTGCTCGCTCTCATCGATTCCGCTTCTCCGCTGCGCGGCCCGTGCACCCTGCTCTTCCTGCTCGCGGCGCCGGCCGTGGCACTCGCCGCGGCACTGCGCGGGCTGGATCCCTTCGGCCGCGCGCTCTGCGCGCTTGCGGGCTCGGTCGTCGTCAACATGCTGATTACCCAAGGCATGCTCGCGGTCCACCGCTGGTCGGTCCGCGGCGGGGTGGTGGCGGTGACCGCGCTGAGCCTGCTGGTCCTGCTCCCGGTCCTGATCCGGGAACGAATTTCCGGAAAACGCACACAAGACCGAGCAACACCGGCCAAAGTTGTGTAACGGTCAAACCAACAAAACCGTGAGACAGCCCCCAGGGGTTGCCTTTAGGGTTCAATCGTCAATACCGTCGTACATCTCACCCGCACCGGCACGTCGGCACACGGCACCAGGGGAGGGCTCAGGGGCCGCGACGTCCACCGGCGCGGGGCGCGGTAGGGGGGTGCCGTGCTCGGTGACCGCAACTGTGACCGAGTCGTGCCGCGCGACCGGCCGCCGTTCTTCTCCGGCAGACCGGCCAGATTTGCCAGCTCATCGGCGTGCGCGGAGATCAGTTCACCGCGCCGAAGATGAGAACCCCCCTTTCGAACCGGACACAGAGCCGGGCCGCCCGGGGGTGGGCGGTCCACCGGACGAGAGGGAAAAGACCCATGAGTTCCGTCCTGCGCCCGCCGAGTTCGGGGCAAGATCCTTTAATCGCCGAGCACTACCGGCCGATCTCCTCTCACCTGGCGATCACTCCGCCGGTGAGCGTGGTCATTCCCGCCATGAACGAGGCGGAGAACCTGCCCTACGTCTTCAAGACGCTTCCGGACTGGATCCACGAAGTCGTGCTGGTCGACGGCAATTCCACGGACGACACCGTCGAAGTGGCCCGGTCCCTGTGGCCGGACGTCAAGGTCGTCGAACAGCTCGGCAAGGGCAAGGGGGATGCCCTGATCACCGGGTTCGAGGCCTGCAGCGGCGACATCATCGTGATGGTCGACGCGGACGGCTCGGCCGACGGCGGCGAGATCGTGAGCTACGTCTCCGCCCTGGTCTCCGGCGCCGACTTCGCCAAGGGCTCGCGCTTCGCCAACGGGGGCGGCACCGACGACATGACCTTCATCCGTAAGCTCGGCAACTGGGCGCTGTGCACCGTCGTCAACCGCAAGTTCGGCGCCCGCTACACCGATCTCTGCTACGGCTACAACGCGTTCTGGCGGCACTGCCTGGACAAGATCGACCTCGACTGCACCGGCTTCGAGGTCGAGACGCTGATGAACATCAGAGTGGTCAAGGCCGGCCTGAAGGTCCAGGAGATCCCGAGCCACGAGTACCTCCGCATCCACGGCACCAGCAATCTGCGCGCCGTGCGCGACGGGTTCCGGGTGCTCAAGGTCATCCTCAGGGAACGCTCCAACCGGCGCGAGCTGCGCCGCCAGGAACACCACTCGCCGATGCTCGACACGGTCCGGGGAGAAGTGTCTTGAGAGATCCCGGCATCTCCGTCGTGATCTGCGTGTACACCGAGGACCGCTGGGAGGACATCCTCGCGGCGGTCTCCTCCGTGCGCGCGCAGTCGTACCCGGCGCTTCGGACGCTCCTGGTGGTGGACCACAACCCGGCCCTGAAGGACCGGCTGGAGCGCGAGTACAAGGAGACCCCCGGCGTCCGGGTGCTGGCCAACGCGGGCCCGCGCGGCCTGTCCGCCGGCCGCAACACCGGTATCGCCGCCTCCCACGGCGAGGTCATCGCCTTCCTGGACGACGACGCCGTGGCCGAACGCGACTGGCTGCGCCGCTTCGCCGAGGGCTACGCCGACCCACGTGTGATGGCGGTCGGCGGCCGCACGGTGCCCATCTGGGCCTCGGGCCGGCGGCCGGCCTGGTTCCCGGAGGAGTTCGACTGGGTGGTGGGCTGCACCTACAAGGGGCTGCCGCCGGGCCGGGTCCGGGTGCGCAACGTGCTCGGCGGAAACGCCTCCTTCCGGCGTACGGCCTTTGAGGCGGCGGGCGGCTTCGCGACCGGCATCGGCCGCGACGGCGACCGCCGCCCGCTGGGCTGCGAGGAGACGGAGTTGTGCATCCGCCTCACCCGGGCCCGTCCCGACGCCGTCCTGCTCATCGACGACCGCGCGGTGATCCACCACCGGGTGCCCGAACCCCGCGAGCACTTCGCCTACTTCCGCACCCGCACCTACGCCGAGGGGCTGTCCAAGGCGCTGGTCGCGAAGAGCGTCGGCGCGGACATGGGCCTGGAGTCCGAACGCCGGTACACCACCAGGGTGCTGCCCGCGGGGGTCGCTCGTGGCCTGCGGGACGCACTGCTGGCCCGGCCGGGCGGCGCCGGACGCGCGGGCGCGATCCTCGCCGGGGTGCTGAGCGCCGCCGGCGGCTACGCGCTCGGCAGCCTGCGGGCGCGGCGGGACGGTGCGACGTTCTCGGTGGCGTCGATCGAAGGGGGCCCAGGTGAGTGACACTCCCGTACCGATCCTCATGTACCACTCGGTCGCCACCGCACCCAACGACGCCACCCGTGCCCTGTCGGTCGCGCCGGAGGCGTTCGCGGAGCAGATGGCGCTCATGGCCGACCTGGGCCTGACCCCGGTCACCACCGCCGAGCTCGGGGCACGCTGGCGCTCCGGCCGCCCGCTGCCGGCCCGGCCGGTGCTGATCACCTTCGACGACGGCTACGAGGGCGTGCACCGGCACGCCTTGCCCGTCCTCGCCAAGCACGGCTTCCCGGCCACCCTGTTCGTCTCCACCGGCTGGATCAGGGGCGCATACGACACCGGGGGCGGCCTCGACACCATGCTCGACTGGCGGCAGGTGCGCGAACTGGCCGACGCCGGCGTCGAGATCGGCGGGCACAGCCACACCCACCCGCAACTCGACCAGCTCGACGACGGCGCGCTGCGCGCGGAACTGACCCGCTGCACGGAGATCGTCACCGACGAACTCGGCGCGCGGCCGGTGTCCTTCGCCTACCCCTACGGTCACTCCGACCGCACGGTCCGCCGGGCCGTGCGCGAGCACGGGTACGGCCAGGCCCTCGCCGTCGGCAACGGCCTCGCCCGCCGCCGCCAGGGGCCGTACGCGCTCCAGCGGGTCACGGTCCGGCGCTCCACCGGCGTGGAGGAGTTCGAGCGGCTGCTCCACGGCCGGGCCGTCGCCCGCACCTTCTCGAGGGACCGCGCCCTCACCAAGGGCTACGCCCTCGTCCGCAGAGCCCGTCAGGTCCGCCGGAAGGCCATCCGTTCCCGTGTCTGACACGACCACCACGACCGAGTCCACGACGACCGGCGCCGAGACGTCCCAGAAGTCCGGGCGCCGCCTCAGGCTGCCCGGAACCGGCCGGTCCTCCGCCGGCAGCCCGCTGTTCCGCAACGCCTATGCGCTGATGCTCAACACCGGCATCTCCGCCGTCCTCGGACTCGGCTTCTGGCTGGCCGCGGCACGCTACTACTCCGAGTCGGCGGTCGGGCAGGGCTCGGCCGCCATCGCCGCGATGAAGTTCCTCGCCGGCCTGACCGCGGTGACCCTGACCGGTGCCCTGGCCCGCTTCATCCCGGTCGCCGGGAACCGCACCGGAAGGCTCGTCTTCCGTACCTACGCGGGCAGTTCGCTGCTGGTGGCACTCGCGGCGGGGGTCTTCCTGCTGACCCTGGACACCTGGGGGCCGTCGTACCGCTTCCTGCACGGGACGGTCAACGGGCTCGGGTTCATCGCGGCCGTCATCGCCTGGAACGTGCTCACCCTGCAGGACGGGGTGCTGACCGGGCTGCGCAGCGCGACCTGGGTGCCGGTCGGCAACACCGTGTTCTCGGCGGTGAAGCTGGCCCTGCTCGTCGCGTTCGCCGTCGCCATCCCCACCACCGGTGTCTTCGTGTCCTGGGTGGCCGCGATCGCCACCTCGGTGGTGCCGCTGGGCTGGCTGGTGTTCCGGCGGCTGGCGCCCCGGCACGTCAAAGCGACCGAGGGACGCGCCGAGCCGCCGACGCTGAAGCAGGTCGGCAGGTTCCTGGCCGGGGACTACACCGGCTCGCTGTTCTCGCTCGCCGTGATCTACCTGGTGCCGGTGATCGTCGCCGCGCAGGTCAGCTCCGCCGAGAACGCCTACTTCTACATCGCCACCACCATCGGCGGCACGACCGACCTGCTCGCCATCAACATGGGCGCGTCCCTCACGGTCGAGGGCTCGCACGACCCGGGGCGGCTGGCCGCCAACACCCGGGCCGCGCTGAAGCGGATGGCCCGGATCATGCTGCCGATCGCGTCCCTGTGGATCATCGGCGCGCCCTGGATCCTCGGCGTGTTCGGCACGGGCTACGCGCACGCGGCGACCCCGCTGCTGCGCTGGCTCGCGGTCGGCTCGGTGCTGCGGGTCGTGATCGAGACGTACTTCGCGGTGCTGCGCGCGCGCAGCCGCACCGCCGGACTCGCCTGGCTGCAGGGCCTGCTGTGCGCGCTGACCCTCGGCCTGACCCTGCTGCTCCTGCCCCGGATGGGGCTGACCGGCGCGGGTCTCGCCGAGGCCGCCAGCCTCGCGGTGATCGCCGCGATCGCCGCGCCGAGGCTCTGGAGGACGATCCGTACCGCCGCCGACGCCGTGCCCGACACGGCGGCACCCGACGGGGACCTCGCCGATCTGGGCGCCCGTGAGGCCCGCGAGATCCCGGCCGCCTCCCGGGCGCGCCGGCGCAGCCCGGCCTGGGCGCTGGACTCCGACACGCTCGCCCTCGGCATCCACGTCGACTTCGACCACGTGGAACGCCGTCCGGACGTCCGCCCGGGCCCCGGCACCCCGCCCGCCGGTACGCCGGTGCCCTTGCCCGCGCGTCCGGTGGGACTCCCGGTGGAGGAGCGGGAGCCCGGCAGCGAGGCCTCACTGGGCCCGGCCGAGGCCGAACTGCTGCGGGAGGCGGAGGCGGCGGAGGTCGACGCGCCGTTCACCGACGAGGAACTGGACGCGTCCGTCGGCAGACTCGACTCCATGGTGGAGATCGACGCGCCTCTCGCGCAGGAGCCGGCGGACCCCGCCGTACCGGACGAGCCCATGCCCGAGGAACCGCCGGGCCCCCTGTCGCTCCGGCAGCGGCTGCTGCCCACCCGCACCGGTGTGGTCCTCGGCTGTCTGCTGATCGCCGCGCTGCTGCTGTACTGGGTGCCCGCGCTCCGGCTCGGCGAGGCCGACCTCGACCGGATGGGCGGGCTCGGGCTGGTCTCGGTGCTGCCGCTGCCGACGCTGGTCGGAGCGGCCCTCCTGGTGATCGTCTTCGCCGCGCTGCTCTGGCTGCGCCGTGAGCACCGGGCGCTGCTGCTGCTCACGCTGCTGGCGACCGTCGTGTCGCTGCACGCGCTGCCCGCGGTGATCGAGACCGAGCCGCGCTTCCCGACGGCCTGGCAGCACCTCGGGTTCATCGACTACATCGACCGCACCGGGTCCGCCGTACCGGACCTGGACGCCCGCTGGAGCTGGCCGGGCTTCTTCGCGGTGGCCGCGTTCGTGGGCCGGGCCTGCGGGGTCACCGACTTCACCGAGGTGATCCGCTGGTGGCCGACGGCGATCCAGCTCGCCTATCTGGCCCCGATGTGCCTTCTCACCCGGTCCCTGCGGGCGGGCTGGCGGGCGAAGTGGACCGGCGTCTGGCTGTTCGTGCTGTGCGGCTGGGTCGGCCAGGACTACTTCTCGCCGCAGGGCTTCACCTACCTGCTGTACCTGATGTTCGTGGCGATCCTGCTGGTCTGGTTCCGCCCGCCGCGCGTGATCTGGACGAAGTTCCGCCCGGGCGAGGCCGAGGTGGAACCGGCCGACCGCCGCCAACGAGCCGTTCTGCTGCTGGTGCTGATCGGCCTGTACGCGGCGAGCGTGCCCGCGCACCAGCTCACCCCGTTCGTCATGCTCGGCGCGCTCGCCGCCCTGGTCCTGCTCGGCCGCTCCGAACTGCGCGGGCTGCCGTTGCTGTTCGCGGTGCTGGTGGCGGTGTGGGTGGGCTTCATGGCCGAGCCGTACTGGTCGGGACACTTCAACGACCTGTTCGGCGGGGTCGGCGGCGTCGGCAGCAATGTGTCGACCTCCGTCTCCGGCCGGATCCAGGGCGGCAGTTCGACCCACAAGCTGGTGCTGTACACCCGGGTGCTGCTGGCCGGCTCCGTGCTGGCCTTCGCCTGCTGGGGCTGGTGGCGCCGGCGCTTCCACCGCTACCGCGAACGCTCGCTGCTGGTGCTCACCTTCGTGCCGTTCCTCGGCTTCGGCATGCAGTCGTACGGCGGTGAGATGGCGCTGCGCGTCTTCATGTTCGCGGTGCCCGGCGCGGCCCTGCTCGGCGCCCTCGCCCTCTTCCCGCGCACCGGCGTCACCGCGAAGGAGCGCGAGAAGGACCGGGTGAGCCTCGCCCCGCTGGCCGCGCTGCTGGCCGGACTGCTGCTGATGGGCGGCTTCCTGGTGGCCCGCTGGGGCAACGAGCCGTTCGAGCGCACCCGGCCCGGCGAGGTCACGGTCATGAACTGGGTGTACGCCCACGACAAGCCGACACTGCGGCTGCTGTGGCTGACCCAGGACACGGTCAACGACGTGACCCCGGCCATGCCCTGGGGTGCGAAGGACATGGAGCGGGTGAACTACGTGCCCACTCTGGCCCCGACCGACCCGGTGCTGGTGTCCGGCCTGGTCAAGGCGCTCAAGGACGCCGGCCCGAACTCGTATCTGATGATCAACCGCAGTCAGGTGACCTATCTGCAGCTGGACGCGGGCTACTCCGCGACCTGGGAGCCCCGGCTGATCGAGAACCTGGACAACCGGCAGGAGCTGACGAAGGTCCTGGTCAACGACGACGTCACCATGTTCGCGCTGCGCAAGCAGCCGCCCGGCGCGGTGCCGAAGCCGCATCCGGGGCCGATCGGGCCGCAGGTGACCTGGACCCCGTGGTCGGTGGTCGGCGCGCTGGCCGCCGTCGTGCTGATCCTGCTGCTGGCCGGCCGGGAGGTGGTACGGGTCGCGGTCCGGCCCGGGGTTCGTCAACTACGCCTGCTACAGGGGGCGTTCTGGTTCGCGCTGCCGCTGCTGGCAGTAGTGCTGGCCTCGCTGGTGCAGCGGTTCCTGACCATGAAGTGACGCATGAGGTGACGGGTGGGGTGGCTCAGCGGTCGAGCCACTTCACCTCGTACGGCCGCATGTCGAACCGCCTGCCGTCGATCTGGGCGCTGATCGTCCGGTTCTGCGTGTTGACCACGAGGACCGTCTTCGCGCCGGCCAGGACCCGGACGTTGGGCACGTCGTCCGTCGCGACCTGGACCGTCTCGTACCGGGTGCCGGGCGGGTACGCCTTGGCGAACCGGGACACGAGGTCGTACATGGGCAGGGCCCTGCCCCCGTCGGCGCCGTCGGTGGGCGTCCACAGACAGCCGGCGCAGCCGGTGCCCGTCCTCTCCTCCGGGTTCCAGTAGAAGCCGGACTCGGCGCCGCCCTTGACCATGGCGATCATCCCGGTGGCCTGTACGGCGACACGGTGCGGCTCGGACCAGCCCTTGCGGTCGTCGTTGCCGTCGCCGGGCTCCACGTAGTATTCGGCCCACCACAGCGGCAGGCCGTGGGTCTGCCGGCGCACCCAGGCGCTGACCGCCGTCAGCTTGTCGGTGGCCGCGAACTCGTTGGGCAGCATGCCGTCGTCGCGGGTGTAGCTGGAGCCGTCGACCACGGTGAAGTCGGCGCCCACCTTGTGCGTGTTCCAGTAGGAGAAGGCGTCGAGCACCCGCTGGTCCATGGCGCCCCAGGGCCCCTGCAGCGCGGTGGAGGCGTCCTTGTCCCGCGGGTCGACGCTGTCCATCACCAGGTAGGGCCCGCCGACCATGATGTCCTTGTCGACCTTCTTCAGCGCCTGGTACACGAGGTTGTACATCTTCGTGTACCCCTCGTAGTCCCAGCGGGACTTGGCGTCGTTCCAGAAGCCCTTGAACTCGTTCCAGACGATGAAGTGCTTCACGTCCGGGTAGCGCCGGGCCACGGTGGCGGCGAGGTCGGCGAAGTCCTGGTAGTGGTCGGGGGTGGGCGCCGTCTCCAGGGCGGCCTGGCTCCAGTCCGTGTTGCCGACCCCGGCCTTGCCGCCCTTCATCCAGTCCGGGGAGCAGCACAGGGTGATCACCGGGGTGCCGCCGGAGGCGCGCATGAAGTCGACACGGCGGTCGAGGGCGCCGAAGTCGTAGTGCCCCTCGACCGGTTCGGGATTGTCGGCGCCCCAGCCCATGATGTGCTGGTTCTGCGCCAGCCCGGCGTCCTGGCCGAGCAGTTGCCTCACCCGCGCGGTCGCCGCGCCGGCTCCCTCGTCGGCGCTGTACTGGGTGTGCGTGAACCCCCAGCCGACGTACGGCTCCGGCTTCGCGCCGGGACTGGCGGGGGTGCCGTGCACCTTGTCGCCGTCACGTGTGGTGCCGGCCGTACCGGGCCCGCCTGACAGCGTGCTGAACAGGGTCACCGCAAGGGCCAGCGCGGCGACGCCCACACCGAGCAGGGCGGTGAGCCGCCACCGCCGAGCATCCGAATCCCACCCATGACGTCCCATCGGGGACAACGGTAACGGCGGAAGCAGCGCCTCCGGCAGGTCTTGGGAACACCCGGAACAGTCTTGGAACACCCGGAACAAGGGGAGGAAATGCCGTGCGCGGAGCGCATCCGTGGCGGATCATGGCCGCATGTCTGCGAACCCACACGACGCTCTGCCGATCCGGCTCCACGTCGACGACTCCGACTCGCCTGCCGACGTCGTCGACGCGCTGTTCCTCGGCCGCTTCGCGACGGGCGAGCAGCCGTTCTCGCACGCGGCGAACATCGACCGCGTCCGCTCCGGCGCGACCATGGTGCCCGACGGCGCCCGGGTGCTGCGCGTCGCCCGGGACGACGACCGCAGCGCCACCCTCGCCGAGGGCGACGGCTGGACGCTGCTGGTGTCCCGCTGGAGCCGCGGCGCGGACGTCACGGTGACCGCGACCAGCGCCGAACTGGCCAAGAAGATTCTCGACCGGGCCACGGACGGCGCCGCCGACGAGCCCGAGCCCCAGCCCGAGAACGTCACGATGGGCTTCTGGTACGTCTCGCCCAGACGCGGCCCGCACCGCACCACCCGGCAGATCTCCGCGGGCACCTGGGACGAGGTCCGGCCCAACTACACGGCACCCGTGGCGGAGGCCATGGACCGCCTGATGAAGACGACACCGGAGGACATCGCGGGCCGCCTGCTCCTCCTCCACGGCCCTCCGGGCACCGGCAAGACCTCCGCCCTGCGTACCCTGGCCCGCTCCTGGCGCGACTGGTGCCAGGTGGACTGCGTCCTGGACCCCGAGCGCCTCTTCTCCGACGTCGGCTATCTGATGGACATCGCGATCGGCGAGGAGGACGGCGCCGGCAAGGGCCGCTGGCGGCTGCTGCTGCTGGAGGACTGCGACGAACTGATCCGCGGCGAGGCCAAGCACACCGCGGGCCAGGCCCTGTCCCGGCTGCTGAACCTCACCGACGGCCTGCTCGGCCAGGGCCGCAACGTCCTGGTCGGCGTCACCACCAACGAGGACCTGGAGCGCCTGCACCCGGCCGTGGTCCGCCCCGGCCGCTGCCTGGCCCGTATCGAGGTGGGCAAGCTGACCCATGGGGAGGCGGTGAACTGGCTCGGCAGCGAGGCCGACGGCCGGGAGGACGCCGTCGGGCGGGACGGGGCGACGCTGGCGGAGCTGTTCGCGCTGCGCCGGGGCACGGCACCGACCTCGGTGCCGGGGGCGCGGGACGGCGCGGACGCGGGCCTGTACCTGTAGTGCTTTGATGGTGCTGTGACCTTGTTCGTCGGCACCTCCGGGTGGCAGTACAAGGACTGGCGGGACCTCGTCTATCCGGCCGGGGTCCCGGCGCGGATGTGGCTGGAGGAGTACACGCGCCTGTTCGCGACGGTGGAGATCAACAACGCGTTCTACCGTCTCCCCTCCCGCGAGAACTTCGAGGCGTGGCGGGACCGAATCCCGGAGGACTTCGTGGTCGCGGTCAAGGCCAGCCGCTATCTGACCCACATCAAGCGCCTGAAGGACCCCGAGGAACCGGTCCACCGCCTGATGAGCCACGCGGCGGGCCTCGGCGACCGCCTGGGCCCGGTCCTCCTCCAGCTCCCCCCGACCCTGCGCGCCGACCCCGCGCTCCTGGACGCCTGCCTGGCCTGCTTCCCGTCCGGTACGCGGGTCGCTGTGGAACCTCGCCACGACTCCTGGTGGACACGGGAGGTGCGGGACGTCCTGTCGGCCCGGGGCGCGGCCCTGTGCTGGGCGGACGTCCTGGCCCGCCCGGTCACCCCGCTGTGGCGCACCACCGACTGGGGCTACGTCCGCTTCCACCAGGGCCGCGCCCAGCCCTGGCCGCGCTATGGCAAGCGGTCCCTGGAGACGTGGGTCGACCGCGTCGCGACGACCTGGGAGCAGGGGGAGGACGTGTACGCGTACTTCAACAACGACCCGGGCGGTGCGGCCGTATGGGACGCGGTGACGTTCGGAAGAGCGGCGGACAGGGCGGGCTTGCGGGTGACGCGCATCCCGGAGCCGGCAAGACTCCGCTGACATCTCCCGAGGGGGAGGTGCCGAACTCTTCTCAGCCCTCTCCGTAAGCCGCCCGCAGGGCGTCCCGCACGGCGGCCGACGCCGCGTCCTCGGTAAGCCCGAGCCGCCGGGCACGCTCGGCGTACGTCTGAGCGGCCAAGGAAGCCTCACGTTCCGCGGCCGAGCCGGCGGCAGCCACGAACGTGCCGTTGCGCCCCCGCGTCTCGATCACCCCGTCGCCCTCCAGCGCCCGGTACGCCTTGGCCACCGTGTTCACCGCGAGGCCCAGGGACTCGGCGAGCCCCCGCACGGTCGGCAGCCGGTACCCCACCGGCAGCGCCCCGGACCGCGCCTGCTCGGAAATCTGCGCCCGTACCTGCTCGTACGGGGGCGCGCTGTCGTCGATGCGGATCTTCAGGCTCACGGGGCGATTGTCCCGCACCCGCCGGAAAATGAGAGGCATCCCCGGCGCTTAACCCCTTACGGTGCATCCCCATGACTGTGATCGTGCGCGATCTCCGCCCCGACGTCCCGGCCGACACCGAGGGCTTCGTCCGGGTCCGCCATCTCGCCCTTCCGTACATCCTGTTCACCTCGGACTCGATCCGCCACGACGCCCTCCACATGCCGCCCGAAGCGCGCTACCGCCCGCTGGTCGCGGAGGAGGACGGCGAGGTGATCGGCACCGCCCAGGTCCACCTCGCCCACGACAGCGCCGAGCCGGGCCAGGGCCTGGTGAACATCTACGTCCGGCCGGACCGGACCGGTCGCGGCGCCGGCGGGCTCCTGCTGCGGACGGCCGAGGAGTACCTCACCGCCCAGGGAGCGACCAGGCTGCTCAGCTGGGTCCTCGACGAGCCGGCCAGCCGCGCCTTCGCGGAACGCCACGGTTATCGGGGCAGCCGGTCCGCCCACTTCCTGCGCCTCGATCTGGCGGGCGCCTCCCTCCCGCCCGTCCCGGAGACCCCGCCGGGCGTCGAGCTGCGTACGGCCGCGGACTTCGCGGACGACCCGCGCCCGCTGTTCGAGCTGGACGCGGAGACGATGCTGGACGAACCGGGGGACGTCGACCACGAGTTGACCGACTACGAGGCCTGGGCCGAGCAGTACTGGAAGCATCCGCTGCTGGACCGCGACCTGACGGTGGCCGCGTGTGTCGAGGGCCGGCCGGTCGCCTTCAGCGTGGCCTACACCGACGGCGGCACTCGCTACGTCTCCGCGATGACCGGCACCGCCCAGTCCCATCGCGGGCGTGGCCTGGCCAAGCTCGCCAAGATCCACTCCCTGCACCGGGCCCGGGCGGCCGGCATCACCGAGGCCTTCACGGGCAACGACACCGGCAACGGCCCCATGATCGCGATCAACAAGTGGCTCGGATACGAGATCTGCGCCACGGAGGTGCGCTATGTCCGCGAACTCGGCTGAACCGACGGCCCGGCTGGACGTCGTCCTGGTCAAGGCGGGCCGGACGAAGATCCGTTACCCGGCCGATCTGCTCGATGACGACGGCACCCGTATCGCCGTACGCGCGCCCTGGGCGGGCTCCGGCGTCCGCGACTTCGGCTTCGTGCGCTTCGAGGCGGGCGACGTCTTCACCGAGTACTACTGGCGGAACCGCTGGTACTCGGTGAAGGAGGTGCGCGCCGCCGACGGCACCGTGAAGGGCTGGTACTGCGACATCACCAGGCCGGCGGTCCGTACCGGCGGTGAACTGGTCGTGGAGGACCTCGACCTGGACCTGTGGCGCTCCGCCGACGGCGGGGACGTACGGCGGCTGGACGAGGACGAGTTCGCGGAGAGCGGCCTGACGGAGACGGACCCCGGGGCCGCGTCCGCCGCCGTGGCCGCACTCGACGCACTGGAGACACTGGCCCGCACCGGCGACTTCGACCGGTTGCTGACCTGACACCCCCGGTCAGGAAGGGGCCCCCTCCCTCACACTCCCGCCACCACCGCGTACCGCTCGTCCTCCACCGTCTTCCCCCACAACAGCGAGTCGTCGGACAGCCGCTCCACGCGCACGTCCGGGCTCAGCGGTGCCAGCAGTGCGGTGAGGCGGTCGGCGGGGATGCCTGTGGGGTGCAGGGTGCCCCAGACGCCCTCGACCAGCACGAAACGGCCTCCGGGGCGCAGGAGGTCCCGCCAGTGCCGCAGCACCCGGCCGGGCTCCGGCAGGGTCCACAGGACGTGCCGTACGAGCACGACGTCGAAGCGCTGCTCCCCCACCGGTGGAGCCGCCGCCTCCCCGCGCAGGACCGCCGCGTCGCGCCCGGCGAGCTTGGCGCGGGCCCGCTCGACCATGGCCGGGGACGAGTCGACGCCCGTCACCCGGTGTCCCTGTTCGGCCGCGAGGAGCGACAAACTGCCGGTGCCGCAGCCGAGGTCGAGGACGTCGGCGGAGTGCTCGGGCAGCCAGGAACGGAGCCGGTCCGCCCAGGCCGCGCGGGTCTCGGGGTCGCGCAGGCCGTGGTCCGGCTCGTCGTCGAAGACGCCCGCCGCGGCGTCCCAGTCTACTTCCGGGGTACCCGCCGCAACTGTGTCGTCATTCACGTTCGTCATGCCCAAAGAGTGACAGTCGCCACTGACAACCCGGCTCCGATGAGGAACTCTCGCCAAAAGCGTCTACCGCCGTGACAACACGGAAACTCGGTGGGCACTGAAGGAGGCAGCCATGCGCCGCGTGACCGTGCACAAGCCCCTGAAGAAGACGGACGGCCGCCGAATCCGCGAAGAGGCCGAGGAACACCCCGCGAAACGTCCCGAGGTGCGCAAGGACATCGCACGCACCTGGTGGCCCGACGGTTGACCCCGCCAGGGCCGTTTCAATCCAGCCGCTTGCGGTAGTGGATCCGGTCGTAGGGCCCGTCGACACGGCGTTCCACGATCTCGTATCCGTACTTCGGATAGATCTCCTGGTTCTCCCACATCAACGCGTTCGTGTAGAGCCTGATCTCGCCGAGGCCCAGCTCACGCGCGCGTGCGTCGACGAAACGCAGCAGCCGCCGCCCGACGCCCGTGCCGTGGGCGTCGGGGTGGACGGCGATGCTGTCCAGGAAGAGATGGTCGGCGAACGCCTCGATCACGACCAGCCCGTCGACGGGCGCTCCGGTGACGAACACCTTCCCGGCGGCCACGTTCGCGGCGTGGTCCTCCTCCATGGGCTGCGGCACCACACCGATGCGCTCGATGTAGGGGTGGTAGGCCGCGTCCGTCACGGCCTTGACGGCCGGCACGTCCTCGGCGTCGGCCGGCCGCACACGCTCCGGGTTCTCCTCGATCATGGACGCACGCTATCCATCCGAGCGCGGTACGGGCATCCCTCGGGCAGCAGCAGCGGCCCGCGCCGTCAGGAGCCGGCGGTGGACAGGTGGCGAGCCAACTCGGTGGCCAGGCGCCGCATGACCGTGCGGTTGGCACGCCGCATGGTGGTCCGTACGACGGGGGCCAGCAGCCGGTCGGCCAGCGGGGCGCGCACCCAGGTGTACGTGAACGAGACGCGGCTCCCGCCGGCGGGCACAGGGGCGATGACGTAGGTGCCGTGGGCCCGGCGCCGGCCGGCCGCGCTGACGTTGTGTTCGACGATGCGCAGCGGCGCCTCGGCCTCGACGACCTCGATGGTGACGTTGGTTCGCACGCCACCCAGCGCGGCGGTGACCTTGGCGCACGATCCGACACCCCGGCGGGGGCCGCTGTAGCGCCAGTCGGACAGGTAGTGGTCGGTGAATCGCTCGTGGTGAGCCATGACATCGAGGAAGTCGTAGACCTGCTCGGGCGTCTGCGGTACGTCGATCGACACGGTGACCGGCTTCATGTACCACACGGTACATGTGCCATGTACCGATTGGTACACTCGCGTCGTGGTGAATACGGGCAACTCGCATCCCGAGGGCGCGGTCAGGCAGGGCGAGGCCGGGCAGGGTGAAGACGGGCAGGGCGCGGACCAGGACCGGCGCGCACAACTGGTGGACGCGGCCGTCGACCACGTCGCGGCGCACGGCATCGCGGACCTGAGCCTGCGCCGCCTCGGCGCCGCGATCGGCGTCAGTCACCGCATGCTGATCCACTACTTCGGCTCCAAGGAACAGCTGCTCGTCGAGATCGTCCGGACGTCGGAGCGGCGCCAGCGCGAGCTGCTGTCCCGGCTCCACCTGGAGCCCGGTCTCTCGCCCGCCGATGTGGCGCGGCTGCTGTGGCGGCAGTTGACGGACCCTCGGCTGGCCGGTCAGGAGCGGCTCTTCTTCGAGATCTGCGGGCACGCGCTGCGGGGCCGTCCCGAGGCCGCCCCCGTCCTCGAAGGGCTCGTGACGGACTGGCTGGAGCCGCTCGTGGCCGCCGAGACCGGCGCGGGGGCGGACCCCACCACGGCCCGGAGCCGCGCCAGGCTGGGGCTCGCCACCGTCCGCGGTCTGCTGCTCGACCTGCTCGCCACCGGTGACCGCGCCGGCGTCGACGCGGCGATGGAGGAGTTCCTGCGGCTGTACTACGGCCCGGAGTGACGAGGTCACCACGACCGGGCAGCCTGGGAGCCAGCATCAGGAGCCGGCGTCGGTGCGTGAGACGAGCTCGGCGATGTGTGCCCACATCTGCGGTGGGTTGGAGTGCATCGGGAAGTGGGCGCAGTGCGTGATCTCGGCGAGTTCGACGCCGCCTTGAGATCCGGCAGGCCCGGTACTTCGTCGCGGTCGCCGAAGAACTCCACTTCGGACGTGCGGCGCGGCGGCTGCAGAGGTCCCAGCCGCCGCTGTCCCAGGCGATCAAGCAACTCGAACAGCAGCTCGGCTGTGAACTGCTGCACCGCAACCAGCGGTCGGTCGCCCTGACCCCGCCGGAGCCGTGTTCCCGGACCACTGCCGCACGCTGATCCGCCAGGCCGAGGAGGCGGCGGTCGCTGCCCGGCAGGCTGCCACCGGGCGCGGCGGACGACTGAGCCTGGGCGCCGTCGCCTCTGCCTTCTCCTGGCCCCTGCCGCTCGTGCTGGAGCGGTTCCACGAGGCCGTGCCGGACGTCGAGATCCGCACCCAGGAGATCGACACCCACGAGGCCGCGGCCGGGCTCCTCGACCGCTCGCTCGACCGGGCGATCGTGCGCCAGACCGCCCCGGTGCGCGGCACCACGGCGACCTCGCTCTTCGCCGACCGGTTCGTCACGGCCCTTCCGGTCCACCACCCAGCCGCCGATGCCACCGGCCCGCTGGACCTGGCCGACCTCGCGGGGAGCCCGTGGGTGTGGCTGCACCGCCACATCTCCCCCGACTACCACGACGCCATGGCGACCATGTGCCGGACCGCCGGCTTCAGCCCCGTCCCGGCCCACTGGGCACGATCGGTGACCTCGCAGATCGCCATGGTCGAGTGTGGCCTCGGCGTCACCGTCGTACCCGCTGCGGCGTCAGCACCACGCCCCGCCGTCCGCTTCAGACCGCTCCGTCACGCGACGGCCACCATCGAACTCACCGCCATGACAAGATCCAGCCCTGGTGCGCCGGCCGGGCGCCTCACCGCCATCGCAGCCCGACTGACCACGGCACAGGCACCGCCGCCGCACGACTGACTCCGGATGGCGGGCCGGTCCAAGGGGTGGATGGCGGCCGGCAGGGTGAGGAAATCGGCCCAGTGAGGCATGGTCGGCTTGCGGAAGACGTTCTTCACGACGGTCTCGTCGCTCAGCCGAAGTGGCGGATGCGGGCGGCGGTTGCGGGGGCGTAGGGCAGCCAGTCCCTGGCCGTTCCGGCGGTGACGAACTCGGCGAGGGCGGTCGCGAATTCGTGGCCCAGGGCACGCTGGGTGTCGCCGGCTCCGACGAGGATGGGGCTGTCGGGGTAGGCGTCGAAGGTGTCGAAGAGGAAGGGCAGTTCGGCGCAGTGGGTGGCGCCCAGGGCGTGGGCGTCGTCGGTGGGGGCGTAGTCGAACTGGTAGACGTAGGTGGTGTTGCCGCCGGCCGCGTGATGGTCGGCGACCTCCAGCGAGCCGTCGCGGAAGAGTCCGTCGGTCTGCACCGCGGTGAAGATCTGCGCCGGTGTCGCCTGCGGGAGCCGGGCGGCGTGCTGCAGGTAGACGTCCTGGGCTGCCTGCCGGCCGACCTGGGAGGTGAGCACATCCAGGGCGGCGGTAGTGGTGAGGTTCTGGATGCGGGGGTCGAAGGCGAAGAACGCCGTCGCCTCGTCGCGGGTGGTGCCGATCAGCAGCGCCTTGCCCTCCAAGGTGCCGTCGGCAAGGGCCTGTTGCCGGGTGCGGGGCATGCCGGGTGCACCGAGGACCGGGTACATCGGCGGGGCGGCGTTGCCCGGAGCCGCGAGCTGTACGGAGAGCCGGCCGTAGGCGTCCAGCAACTGCTCGGCCGGCAGCGCGCGCAGGGCCTTTGCGGGGTCGGCGCCGGCTGGGATGCCCAGCAGGCGCAGATAGGAGTCTGCGTTCTCGGCGGCCTGGTGCGCATCCTGCGGGTTCAGGCCGAAGGGGCCGCTCTGCAGCAGCACCCGGGTGATGGATCCGTTCGTCTCGGGGTCGAGCGCGAGCGACAGGGCCGAGTACGCTCCGGCGGACTGCCCGCCGACGGTCACCGTGCGCGGGTCGCCGCCGAAGGAGGCGATGTTGTTCTGCACCCAGCGCAGAACGGCGCCCTGGTCCTGGGGGCCGAGGTTGGCCGCGCCGATCTGGGGCAGGTAGAGGTAACCCAGCGGTCCCACCCGGTAGTTGGCAGTGACGACCACGATGTCGCCCAGGGCGGCGAGGCGGCCGCCGTCGTACCAGTCCCAGCCGCCGGCGCCGCTGGTGAAGCCACCGCCGTGCCACCAGACCAGGACCGGTCGGGCCGTGCCGTCCTCCAGCGCCCGGCGTGGGGTGAAGACGTTGACGGTCAGGCTGCCGTCCTCGTTCCAGTCCGGCACGCGTCGCCCCTGCACCCGCTCCAGCCGGGAGGCCGCCTGCGGAACGGACGGGCCGGCCTGCGCCGCTTCTCGCACGTCCGTCCAGCCCGGGTGCGCCTGCGGCGGCGCGAACCGCAGCTCGCCGACCGGCGACGCAGCGTACGGGATTCCCCGGAAGGAGATCGCCTCGCCCTCCGCGACTCCCCTGACCTTGCCCCGGTCGGTGTCCACGACCGTGTGCTCGATACCGGTCATCGTGCTCACCTGCTTCCTCTCGTCTCGGTTGCTCTGAGACGTTTCTAGGCCGGAACCAGAATCTGAGCCAGAAATGGCCATCTGAATCGAGGAAGAAGGACATAAGGTCTCGGGTCATGGAGAAAGTGCGCCATCAACTGAATGAAACGGATAGTCGGATCGCCGCCGCGATGCTGGCCGCCCCGCGCGCCTCCTGGCGCACGGTCGGCCGCGTCCTGGGCATCTCGGAGCGCACGGTCGTACGCCGTGCTGCACCGCTGTTCGGCGACGGCACGCTGCGGACCACGGCCGTACGCAACCCCGTGCACTTCCCCGAGCTGATTCCGCTGGCCCTGCGCATCCGCTGCCGGCCCAACCGGATCAGCGCCATCGCCGCCACCCTCGCCCGCCGCCCCGACACCATCTGGGTCGACGTCCTCGGCGGCGGCGACGAGATCTGCACCATCCTGCACCTGGACGGGCCGGACGCCCGCAACAACCTGCTGCTGCGCGACCTGCCCGCCACCCCCGCGGTCCAGTCCTGGACCGCGCACGTCCTGCTACGGGTCTTCCCGGCCGCCTTCGACTGGAGCGGCGGCCTGCTGACGGAGACCGAACTGACCAGCCTGCGGCCGGACATGCCCGCGGCACCCGCCCGCCCCGTCCTCCAGCCCATCGACCACCAGCTGATCACCGCACTGATCGGCGACGGGCGAGCCTCCTACACCGACCTCGCGCGCCGCGTCGACACCACCGCCCTCACCGCCCGCCGCCGGGTAGAGGCGCTGGTGGGCGGCCAGGTGCTCAGGCTCGCCACCGAAGTCGATCTCGCCCGGCTGGGCGTCCGCGCCGAGGCACTTCTGTGGATGACGGTCGCACCCGGCGGCCTGGAAGAGACGGGCCAACAGCTCAGCCGCCACCCGCAAGTCCGCTTCGCCTCCGCCACCACTGGCCGGGCCAACCTCCTCGTGGCCGTCGCCGCAGCCGATCTCGACGCGCTCTACCGTTTCCTGAGCGACACCATCGGCGCCCTCGAACACATCACCACCCTCGAGGTCACCCCCATCCTGACCGGGGTCAAGAGGACCGGCCTGGTCCGCCCAGGCAGCCTCTGAGCCGATCACCGGTTCCGGCCGGCTCCAGGACGGAGGGGGCTCCGCTGCCGACTGCGGGTCCGTAGTGGCTCGGCACCCGACCCCGACTCGTAAGCGAGGAACCGATCACGACGACCGACTTCGACCGCGACCGCCCCGGCCCGGACATCGACGCGCTCGTCGCGCGTCTTGCCTCCGGGGAACGGACCTGGGCCCGCACCACCCTGGCCGAGCGGCGTCGCCTGCTGGGCGAGGTGTGCACGGCCGCCTGGGCCGTAGCCGGCGATTGGGTGCGCACCGCCACCCAAATCAAGCAGCTGGACGACGCGTCACCGCTGGTCGGCGAGGAGTGGATGAGCGGACCCTACGCCCTGATCACCTACGCCCAGGCGCTCCGGGAGACTCTGCGGCGCCTGGAGGAGGGGGGCCGACGTCGTGGCCGGCCGCCGTATCGGCCCGGCCCCGGGCGGTCGGCTCGCCGTCCAGGTGTTTCCGCACAACGCCTTCGACAGACTGCTGCTGAACGGCTTCCGTGCCGAGGTCTGGACGACACCGGTCACCACCGAGCGGGACCTGCGGACCAGGGCCGGCCTCGGGCAGCGCACGCCGCAGCACACCCGGGGCGTGGCCCTGGTCCTCGGCGCCGGGAACATCTTCTGCATCCCGCCGCTGGACGTGCTCTATCGGCTCTACGCCGAGAACCGCACCGCGGTGCTCGAGCTGAACCCGAACACCGACGCGCCGACCGATGTCTACCGGACGATCTTCAAGGCCATGCTCGGCTCTCGGTTTGAGAACCACGCGGGTCCACCCATCCTCTGGACGTTTGGAAAGCCGTCAGCCCCTTTGCCAAGTACCGCATGGTGAAGGCGCTGACTGCACGTTCGTAGACAACGGCCCTGGGTCGTCTGTGCTGTTTGGCGGTGCGTCTCTCCCCCTTTCGTGTAGTGGGTTTGGCGAGTGGACAGCCGACGGGGATGGCACCGGTCGACGCTCAACGAACTGGCCGATGGGATCGCAGGAGGAGCCTGCGACCGCTGCGTGAGGGTAGGTCACTGTGATCGACAGGCGGGACGTGCTGCGGGCGGGTGTGTTGGGAACCGCCTCCGGGGCGCTGGGGCTTCAGGTACCGGAAAGTGCGGCTGCGGTAGCTGAGGCAGCAGAACGAGTCGGCCGTCGGGACTGGGAGCGGTTGGCCGATGCGCTGTCCCCTCGGTCCACCCTCTACCGGCCGCCCGGCTCCGTATACCCGTCGCTGGCCTTGCCGTTCAACCACAGGTACGCCGGAATTCGGCCTGCCGGCATCGTTGCCTGCGCGACTACCAGGGACGTGCGTGAGGCGATCCGCTGGGCTCGCGCGGTAGGGCTGCCCGCCGTACCACGCTCCGGGCTGGGACACAACTACGCCGGGTATTCGACCACCACGGGCCTGCTGCTGAATATGGCCCGCATGAGGAGCATCGTCTCCACCCCGATGCCGGGCGGTGCCCGCCCTCGGGTCTACGGGCCGATGAAGGTCGTGCACGACGCCGGTACCGTCACCGTAGGGGCCGGGGTCACCAACGGCGACCTGCATCCGCTGTTGGAGGACCACGACATGTTCGTGCCGACCGGTCGTTGCCCCAGCGTCGGGGTCGCGGGGCTGGTGCTGGGCGGCGGTATCGGCTTCAGCGACAAGATGTTCGGCCTGACCTGCGACCGGCTCGTTGCCACGACCGTCGTGCTCGCCGACGGACGGGCGGTCAAGGCCAGCAAGGACTCGCACCCCGACCTGTTCTGGGCCTGCCGCGGCGGAGCCGGCAACAACTTCGGTGTCAACACCTCGTTCACCTTCCAGTACGAGCAGTTCGAGGGCACCGTGGGGGTCTACCGGCTCCGTTGGAGCCTGGACTCCGTACTGCCGGTGATCGCCGCCGCGCAGCGCATCGCCCAGGACACCGTGGACGACAAGCGGTTCCATCTGCGACTGGGCATCGGGACCAGCGGGACGACCAGGACACAGATCCATGCGAATGCCAACGTCAACGCCATTGGCCAGTACTACGGCACTGTCCAGGAACTGCGTGCCGTCCTCGCCCCGCTACTCAAGATCGGCACGGCTGAGGAACGCGCCCGCAACAGCGCGTCCGTCCGTCAGGTCACCCCCGGTGAGGCGAGCGTACTGCTGAGCGCCACCACACCAGTCGAACGCTTCGCCGCCAAATCGGCGATCCTGCACTCCCGCACACTCCTGACCGATCAGCAGGTCAGCGTGGCAGCCGAGCGCCTACTGGACTGGCCTGGCAGCGGCAACGCGGACGGAGCCGGGTTCGCAATGTTCGCCCTCGGTGGTGAGATCAACCAGGTACCACCGGACGCGACCGCGTTCGTACACCGAAACGGCCTCTTCGTCTTCGCCGCCGAGACCTCGTGGGCAGACTACGACCACCCCGGCGTCGCCGAAGCCAACCTCCACTGGCTCAAGCAGTTCTACAACGACATCTTCTCGGAGAACTCGCCCGAACACGCATACCAGAACTTCCCCGACCCAACACTGAAGAACTGGCGGCAGGCCTACTACGGCACGAATTACCCCCGCCTGGTCGACGTGAAGCGGAAATACGACCCGACCGGCTTCTTCGACTACCCGCAAGCGATCGGCACAAGTTGAGCCCAGACGGCGAGGTTTCCTATCGGATGAGGTTGTCGGCTTACACCGTGTCCTATGTGGTGTGGCGGACTGGAACGCGCCGGCACGTGGCATGTATCAGCCTGGCGTCGCCGGAAGTCCCCTGCCCTCGGGGCGTGGAGCATGCCTGATCAGACTGAGTCCGCTGTGCTCGACCTCGTCGATGCTGCTCACATGGTCGATTTCCTGGGCTGTCGCGACACCGCGGAGATTCACGGACAGCAGCACTGCTTGGGCACAGGTGGGCCACCGGGTCCCTCCTCCTCTTCCTGAGCCCCCGGTTAGTCCGGCCTTAACGGCGCCATAAGGATCTCCTCCGTCCGCCTCCGGCAGGCGATTTCTCGGTTTCTTGGGGCTAGCTTCGGATCACCCCCCACGGGTTCCACCCGGGTTCCCCCGGGTTCCGCCCCCACCGAAGGACCGTCTTCCCAGGAGTTCCGCATGCCCGCTCGTGCCCGTCGTACGGCCGCAGCCGTCGCCGTGCTCGGTCTGCCGCCCCTCGCCCTGACCGCGCTCGCCGCCGCTCCGGCGTCCGCGCACGGTTCGATGGGCGACCCGGTCAGCCGTGTCTCGCAGTGCTACGCGGAGGGCCCGGAGAGTCCGAAGTCGGCCGCGTGCAAGGCCGCCGTGGCGGCCGGCGGCACGCAGGCGCTGTACGACTGGAACGGCATCCGGATCGGCGATGCCGCGGGACAGCACCAGAAGCTGATCCCGGACGGCAAGCTGTGCAGCGCGAACAACGAGGAGTTCAAGGGCCTCGACCTGGCCCGCGCCGACTGGCCGGCGACGAGCGTGCACAGCGGGTCGTACACCTTCAAGTACCGGGTGACGGCGCCGCACAAGGGCACCTTCAAGGTCTATCTCACCAAGCCCGGTTACGACCCCGCCAAGCCGCCGGCCTGGTCCGGGCTGGACCTGGAGCACCCGGTGGCGACGGTCACGGACCCAGTCGCCGCGGGCGGTTTCTACACGTTCTCCGGCACGCTTCCCGAGCGGTCCGGCCGGCAGCTGCTGTACGCGATCTGGCAGCGCTCGGACAGCCCGGAGGCGTTCTACTCCTGCTCGGACGTGGACTTCGGCGGCGCCGGCGGGGGGAGCACGGGCGGCGGCCCCGCTCCGACGGCATCCGTGCCCTCCGACCAGCAGATGGCGGCCGGTGCCGACAAGTCGACGATGCGGCATCACGGTCACGGCGGCGACACCGCGAGCACGCCGGCCCAGCAGCCCTCGCGGCAGCCCTCTCAGCAGCCCTCGACCGCGCCCAACACCCCTGAGGAGGCGGGTACTTCGCGCGATCTCGCGGAGACCGGCGCCTCCTCCGGAACCGGCTACGTCGCGATCGGCGGCGCGGCGGCGCTGGCGCTCGGTTCGGCGGCGCTGTTCCTGTCGGTGCGGCGGCGCGCGGCGGGTGGCAGCCACCGCCGCTGAGGTTCCGGGGCCTGTCCGGCGGCTCAGGTCGGACAGGCCCCGGCGGCGCGTCAGCTGAAGACCGACGCGCAGGTGGTGGCGGTGGCGTGGGGCGGGTCGAGCGCGTTGGCCACCTCGTGGAAGGCGATGCGGTCGATCAGGCCGATGGCGACGTGCTCGGAGAGGTCGAGCGGGCACAGGTCCTGGAGCAGGACGTTGTGGACGTCGGAGCCGCTCAGGTACTGGCTCTGCCAAGGGGTGGCCACCTCGTCGTACTTGGTGGCGATGACCGTGTAGTGCACTCCGGGGACCGTGTCGCCGCCCGCGTTGAGCCTGGTGAGGAAGTCGGAGCCGGGGATCTGGTCGCCGAGGCCGGGGGTGGTGGCCTTGATCAGGTCCGAGGCGCCGGGGAAGTACGGCAGCAGGTTGGTGAGGCCGCTCAGCGTGGCGCCGTGGTTGTCGGGGGCCAGGCCGACGAGGGCGTTCACCTTGCCGGCTCCGCCGAGGAACTTCAGGTAGTAGCGGGGCATCATGCCGCCCTGGGAGTGACCGACCAGGTCGGCCTTGGCGGCTCCGGTCGCGGCGAGCACCTTGTCCACGAAGGCCGACAGCTGCTCGGCCGACTTGTCGATGGGACCGAGGCCGTAGAAGAGGGGGACGCCGGTCAGCTGGCCGTAGTCGAGGGAGTAGACGCAGTATCCGCGGTCCTTCAGGTAGGGGGCGAGGGAGAGCCAGTTGTCGACCGAGTTGCCCAGGGTGCCGTGGACCAGGACGACCGGTCGGGGATGGGCGGCGGAGGGCTTGCAGGAGAAGTCGTTCCAACCTCCCCCACTCTCGGCTTCGCTCGAGCGGGGGGACGCCCAGCTGGGGGCGGTGTCGGCGGCAGCGGCCGTTGCGGCGGGAACGGTGGCGACGGCGGCGGTGAGGAGCAGCGCGGCCAGGGGTCTGAGCACTCGCTTCCAGGGCAGCATCGTGTGATCTCCTTGCGGCTCAAGGGAGGTGGGGGCCTTACCCTGTGATCCGGATCACGAGGATGCTGTTCACTCGTCAAGTTACGGGCGAGTAGCACACGTGTGAAGTTACGCGTCAGTAAAAACTTCCAGCGATAACCAGAGTGGCGCCGAACACTGACGGACCGTCACCAGGCTGGCTTGATCGGACCATAGGGAGCGATCCGCGCCAAACGCTCCCCCAACACGCGCACTTCACCCTCGCCCAGCAGTTCGGCCCATCCCCCCACGACCTCGGCCGCCGCCTCCTCCGCCGCCCGGGTGCAGGCCCAGCCGCGCCCGGTCAGCACGACCAGCCGGGCCCGCGCGTCCTGCGGATGCGGCCGCCGCTCCGCGTACCCCTTCCGCACGATCTCGTCCACCAGCTGGCTCGCGGCCTGCTTGGTCACCCCGAGGTGCGCCGCGAGGTCGGTGACGGTGGCCCCGTCCGGGGCGAGCCGCGCGAAGGCGAAACCGTGCGCCGGCCGCAGATCGGTGAACCCGCGTGCCACGACCCCGTCATGGATGCGTTGCGTGAGGTCGCCGGCGACGGCGAGCAGGGCGGCGGACAGGGCGATGGCTTCGGAGTTCTGCACGGAGGCATTGAAACACCGTTGACAAGTTGGTCAAGTAGCTTGACCATATAGTCAAGCCACTTGACCAGTTGAACGGAGATCACCGGTATGCCCGTCGTCCGCTCTTCCGAGGCCACGACCCATGAGATCCACGGCGCCCGCTTCGTCTCGTACGCCAGTCCGCTCACCGGCAGCAGGGAACTGTGCGCGTGGCGCGGGGAGATCCCCGCGGGCATCAAGGCGCCCGCCCACACCGTCAGCCGCGAGGAGATCTTCCATCTGCTCGTGGGCGAGCTGCTGATCACCCTCGACGGCCGCACCGAGCGCATCAGCGCGGGCGACACGGTCATCGTCAACCCCGGTACGACCCTCGGAGTGGAGAACCCGACCGATCACACCGCGCTCTCCTGGGTCACCACCTCCGTCGGCCTGGAGGCGGAGCTGGCCGACGGCACACGCGTCACGCCGCCCTGGGCCAATTGACAGACGTGGAGCCGCCGCCACGCCCCAGCGCCCCCGGCATCACCGCCTTGGGCCCGAACTTCGCCCGCGCGCGGTCCGCGACCTCCTCGATGCGGCGGACCTTCTCGTCCACGGGGTCGAAGGTGAGCTGGTGGGAGGCCTGCTCGGCGGGGGCCAGGCCCTCGGCGCGCAGGGCGAGCGCGCGAACCCGGGCGCGCTGCAGCCCGAGCGCCTCGTACATGCCGTAGGCCGCCCTGGTGAGGGCCGCCGAGTGCGCGGTCGGCTCCTTCAAAGTGCGGCTGCGGGTGGTCGAAGAGCGGTCGGCGTAGCGCACGGTGAGGGTCAGGGTGCGGCAGACCTTCTGCACCGCGCGCAGCCGGGCGCCCAGCTCCTCGGCGGCGGACAGCAGCGCCCTGCGATGCCGGCCGGGGTCCAGTTCGTCGAGGTCGAAGGCGCGTTCCGTGACCAGCGACCGTGAGACGGCGTTCGGCACGACCCGCCCCCGGTCGATGCCGCTCGCCTTCTCCCGCAGCTCGCGGCCGGCCTTCGCGCCGATCAGCCGCTGGAGCGTGGACAGCGGCGCACCGGCGACCAGGCCCAGGGTGTCCAGGCCGTACTCGCTCAGGGTGCGGGCGGTCGCCGCGCCGACGCCGGGCAGCGCCGACACCGGCCGTTCCGCGAGAAACTCCGCGATGCCGTCCGGATCCTCGGGCACGACACACGTCACCCCGGGCCGGGCGTCGCGCAGCGCCACACGCGCCAGCATCGGTCCGGGACCGGCGCCGATCACACAGTCGACGCCGTACAACGCGAGGGCCCGCACCCGAATCACCGAGGCCAGCTCCACCACGCTGCGCCCGAAGTACCGCTCGGCACCGCGCAGATCGGCCAGCACCCCGTCCGGCGGCAGCGCCTCCACGACCGGGGTGAAGTCCTCCAGCAACCCCAGCAGCCCCGGCAGGGCCGCCTCGTACATCGGCGGCAGCTGGAAACGTACGCAGAGGATGGTCATCCCGCACTCCCCGGACTCTGGTGCCACAACTTCCGTATCGCCGAAGGCCCTTGTGCGGCCTCCTGCCCCGCGGGCCGCAGATCGGCCCACGGATGCATCTCGTATCCGGTCGGCAGCTGGATCCGCCGCCCGCCGGTCGGATCGCCGCCCGCTCCCTCGGCCACGGGCTCCGCGAGCCGCGCCGCCACCTCGTCGAGACCGCCCTCGGCACGCAGTTCCACCAGCTCGGCGAGGTTCCAGGCGGCGGACCCCACCACGCTCAGACTGCGCGGACCACGCCGCTGCACCACTCCGCGCACCAGCAGCAGCCACGAGTGGAAGACGGTGTGGGCACACGCATCGTGCGAGTCGTCGAAGAACGCCAGGTCGACCAGCCCCGTGCCGTCGTCCAGCGTGGAGAAGATGACCCGCTTGCCGGAGCGGATCGGCGGGGTCTGGGTGGCCGCCTTGGCACCCGCGACCAGCACGGTCTCGCCGTGTCGCGCCTCGCGCAGCCGGCGCGCGGAGACCACGCCCAGCTCCTTGAGGAACTCCCGGTGGTCGTCCATCAGATTGCGCGAGGCGTCCATGGACAGCACACCCAGCTCGGCGCTGAGCCGTTCCGCCGACGTCAGGTCCGGCAGCCCCGCCGGCGCGGTCTTCCGCCCGCCCGCCAACGGCAGTTGACCGCCACCACCGCCCCGGGCACCCCGGTGCAGCTCGGTCAGGTGCAGTTGCAGATCCCGCCGGTTGGCGCCGAAGGCGTCCAACGCCCCCACCTGGGCGAGCCGCTGTGCCAGCGGCCGGCTCGGCCGCGCCCGCTCCCAGAAGTCCACCAGGGAGGAGTACGGCTGCCCGTCCGCGATCCTTTTCGCCTCGGCCTCGCTGATGCCGTGCACATCGGAGAGGGCGAGCCGCAGCCCCCATCCCCCCGATTCAGACACCAGTTCGATCCGATGAGCGACCCCGGACACGTTCACGTCCAACGGCAGGATCGGCACCCCGCGCCGCCGCGCGTCCGCCAGCAGCAGCCGCTTCGGATACATCCCGGGGTCGTGCGTGAGCAGCCCGGCGTAGAAGGCGGCCGGGTGATGGGCCTTCAGCCAGGCCGACTGGTAGGTCGGTACGGCGAAGGCGACGGCGTGCGCCTTGCAGAACCCGTACGACCCGAAGGCCTCCACGATCTCCCAGGTCCGACGAATCGTTTCCGTGCTGTACCCCCGAGCCGCCGCCTGCTGTGCGAACCACACCTTGATCCGCGCCTGCGACTCCGGGTCGGACAGCCCCCGCCGCACCCGGTCGGCCTCGCCCCGCCCGCACCCGGTCATGATGGCGACGATGTCGATGACCTGCTCGTGGAAGACGACGACGCCGTACGTCCCGCGCAACGGCTCTTCCAGATCCGGGTGCGGATAGCGCACCGGCGCGCGCCCGTGCCGCGCCTCGATGAAGGGCCGCACCATGTCGGCGGCGACGGGTCCGGGCCGGAACAGCGAAATATCGACGACCAGATCATGAAAGGTACTCGGCTGCAACCGCCCCACCAGATCCCGCTGCCCCGGCGACTCGATCTGGAAGCATCCCAGCGTCTCGGTGGACCGGATCAACCGGTACGTCTCCGGATCCCCGGCCGGCAGCGCGTCCAGGTCGACCCGCTCGCCCGTCACCCGCTCCACCTCGGCGACCGCGTGCGCCATGGCCGACTGCATCCGCACGCCCAGCACATCGAGCTTGAGCAGCCCGAGGTCCTCCACGTCCTCCTTGTCGAACTGCGACATCGGCAGCCCCTCACCGCTGGTGGGCACCACCGGCGTACGGGCGAGAAGCGAGGCGTCGGACAGCAGCACCCCGCACGGATGCATGGCGACGCCGCGCGGCAGGGCATCGAGTGCCTCGACGAGCTCCCACAGCCTGCCGTACCGCGCCCCTTCCCGCTGAAGCTCCCTCGCGAGCCGCTTCAGCTCGGGCAGCTCCTCCAGCGCGGCGCGCGCGTCCCGGGCCCGGATGTGCGGAAAGGACTTGGCCATCCGATCGATCTCACCCGGATCCATGGACAGGGCGGCACCCACATCCCGGATGGCATGGCGCACCCGATAGGTCTCCGGCATGGAAACGGTCGCCACCCGCTCCTCGCCGAACCGGTCGATGATCGCCCGGTAGACCTCCAGCCGCCGAGCGGACTCCACATCGATGTCGATATCGGGCAGCACCACACGTTCCTTGGAGAGGAAGCGCTCCATCAGCAACCCGTGCTCGATCGGATCGGCGTGCGCGATACCCAGCAGATGATTGACGAGGGAGCCCGCCCCGGAACCACGAGCGGCCACCCGGATCCCCATCTTCCTTACGTCGTCAACGACCTGAGCGACCGTCAAAAAATAAGAAGCAAAGCCATGATGGGCGATGATGTCCAGCTCATGGTGCACGCGCTCCCAGTACGCGCGCCGGCCGCCGTACCCGAACCGCACCATCCCGGCCGCCGCCCGCGAGGCAAGGGCCCGCTGGGCGGTGCGCCGCCCGGCACCCACCAGATGCGCCTCGGGAAAGTGAACGGTCCCGATGCCGAGATCCCCCTCGGGGTCCACCCGGCACTCGGCGGCCGTGGCCAGGGTCTGCTCCAGCAGCCGACGGGCGGTGTCCCGCCGATACCCGGCAGCCTCCACGACCCGCTCGGCGACCTGCAGCATGGCCTGCGCGTCCTTCAGCCAGGCCTCACCGGAGTCCAGCTCCCCGCGCGGGTCGATCGGAACCAGCCGCCGTGCGGCGTCCAGCACATCGGCGACGGGCCCCGCCCCCGGATCGGCATACCGGACGGCGTTGCCGAGCACCGGCCGGACCCCCTGCTCGGCAGCGAACCCGACGGTACGGGCGGCCAGCCGCAGCGAGCCGGGCCCCGTACCCCCACGGCCGTGCCAGACGGCCTCCAGACGCAGCGCGTCGCCGTAGACCTCGCGCCAGGGGCCGAGCAGCCGTGCGGCCCGGTCGGGACGCCCCGCGGCAAGGGCGCGACCCACGTCCGACTCCGGACCGAGCAGCACGGTCAGGCCGTCGCCGTGATTGTCCGGCCAGGGCAGCAGGGGCACACCCGCTCCCGCGTGCGCCGCCGTGACGATCCGGCACAGGTCGGCCCACCCCCGGGCGCCGTCCCGGGCAAGAAAGATCACACGAGGAGCCGACTCGTCCACGAAGGCCCCACCACGCGCCGGCACCTTCCGCTTCCCCATTCGGGGCACGGCCTCGGCCGCACCCACCGCCAGATCCACCCCGAAGACCGGCCGCACCCCCACACCGGCGCAGGCCTTGGCGAAGCGCACCGCCCCCGCGACGGTGTCCCGATCGGCGAGAGCGAGCACATCCATCCCCCGCTCCGAGGCGCGCTCCGCCAGCCGCTCCGGATGGGATGCCCCGTACCTCAGGGAGAACCCGGAGACGGTGTGCAGATGCGCGAAGCCCGGCACGCGCACCTCCCGCACTCGTGAGCCCCGAACAGCTCTCGAACATCAGTTCCCTACTTCCACCCCCACCATACCCCTCATTCTCGAACGCGTGTACGACATCCGCTCGACCATCTCCCACCTGCGCAAACACCGCCCACCAGGACCGTTGGGGGCATGACACAGACAGCCACAGCTCACCCGTACGGCGGCGCATCCGCGCACGGCGGGAAGGGGCCGCCGCAGGCATACGACGGAGTCCCGCCCCCACGCACCCGAGGGACGGGACTCCACGAAACGCACGCACACCCAAAGGCGTCAGCCGATCTGCGCCCCCGTGGCGGACAGCGCAGCGGTCACCGGCTGGAAGAACGTCTCCCCACCGGAGGTGCAGTCACCACTGCCCCCGGAGGTCAGCCCGATGGCATTGCTCCCCGAGAACAGCGACCCACCACTGTCACCCGGCTCGGCGCACACATCGGTCTGGATGAGACCGCTGACGGTCCCCTCCTGATAGTTCACCGTGGCGTTCAGCCCGGTGACCGTACCGTCGTGCACATGGGTCGTCGACCCACTGCGCGTCACCTTCATGCCCACCGTCGCCTCGGCGGCGCCGGTGATCTTCCGAGTGGACCCGTCGTACAGGTCGACCTCGCTCGGATGGTCCACCTGCGCCGTGTACTTCACGAGCCCGAAGTCGGTCCCCGGGAAGTGGGACTCCGCGTTCTGCCCGATCTCCTGGCCGCTGGAGTCCGACCAGGTGGAGATCGCCTCGGTGCAGTGCCCGGCGGTCAGGAAGTACGGCTGCCCGTCCTTGACCACGTTGAACCCGAGCGAGCAGCGCCCACCGGACCCGCTGATCGCGTCGCCACCGGCGATGAAGGGCTTGAACTCCCCCTTCGACCTCCTCAGCTCCGCCTTGCCGCCCAGCCCGTCGACCACCTTGCTCAGCTTGGCCCACTCCGTGCCGGAGACCGACTTGTCGGCGGTGACGACGACCTTGTTGCTCACCGGGTCGGTCGCCCAGGACGTCCCCGGTATGGTCGCGTCCTTCTTCAATGTGGTCCGCGCGCCGTCGAGCGCGGCCAGCGAGTTGGTGACGAGTCTCGCCTTGGCTCCAGCCGCCTCGACGTCGTTCGCCGCACCCTGGTCGAGCACGTTGACGACGAGACTCCTGGCCCGGGCGTCGTAGTAGCTCCCGGCGGCATCGGAGCCGAGGCTCTTCAGCAGCGTCGAGGCGAGGTTTCCGGCCGCCGGAGCAGACAGAACCTTCGGCTCCGGAGCCGACTTCGCGGGCTCGCTGGCGTTCGCATTCTGCAAGGTGACACCCGCGGCGACCAGTGCGGCGATTCCCGCACCGGCCACGGCGACCCGCCGCCTGGGTATGCGTCGGTGCTTCAACTCACGTCCTCCTGTGGGGGGATGGCCAGCCAGGTCGTGGGGGACCTGACGGACCGGAAGGCTGGTTGACGAGCGCCCACTCTTCCGAACGACACAGGGAGCACACAAGGTTGACTTCAGGACGCGCGTAGAGAGGGCTTGCCCACCCCTCTCTACGTGACCGTGGATAGTCACGCCAGGTAAATTCGCACAGCAAACACGACGCACACGTAACCCACACCGAACGGTGACGACACCGCCTGACCGAAACCAAACACCCCGCACCGACAAGAAGCCCCCGCACACCACACGGCATGCGGGGGCTCCGAGGAAGCCGCAGTCGGACTCGCTACGGCAGCGTGACCCCGTAGTAGCTCAACGCCTCGGTCACCGGCTGGAAGAACGTGGTACCGCCGGAGGTGCAGTCACCACTGCCCCCGGAGGTCAGACCGTAGGCCACGGTCCCCGCGTACAGCGGACCACCGCTGTCGCCGCCCTCGGCGCACACCGTGGTCTGGATCAGCCCGTAGACGATGTCACCGCCGCCGTAGTTGACGGTCGCGTTCAGCGCGGTGACCCGGCCACTGTGCGTACCGGTGGTGGAACCACGCCGGTACACGGTCGTGCCCACGGACGGCGTGGCCGCGCTCGTGATGGACTGGCTGCCCACGGAACTCGGGTGCGAGATCGCGGAGTTGGTGTACCGCACCAGGGCGAAGTCGTTGCCCGGGAAGCTGTAGCCGACGTTGGTGCCGAGCACCGTGGTGTGGCTGGAGTTGCTGTACCAGGTGGAGGCCACCTCGCCGCAGTGACCGGCGGTGAGGAAGTAGTACGTGCTGCCGCTGTGCACGTTGAAGCCGAGCGAGCAGCGGTACTGGCCGCCGTAGATGGCGTCGCCGCCGGTGATCAGCTTGTTGAACTTGCCGGGGGTGTGCTTGATGGTGAGCGCGCCCGCGTCGGTGCCGGCCTGCCGCTTGATCTTGGCGATCTCGGCCTTGGACACCGTGCTGTCGACGGTGACGACGACGCGGTTGGTCTTGCTGTCCACCGCCCAGGCCGTACCGGGTATGTCGGCCTTGAGTACGGCGGAGTTGGCCTTGCCGAGCTGGGCGGCGCTGAACGTGTGGGCGTCGCTCGCGTTCGCCGTGGGGGCGGCGAAGGCGGCCGCGGCCAGGAAGCCGGTGGCCACGGCGATCAGCCGGGGCCGTCTAGCGGTGCCGCTGCCGGAAGTGGTGCGCTTGATCCTCACTTTTCGTTCCCTCCCAAGGGAAGTCGGGGGCCCGCGTGGGGTCGGGGCCCGTGAGGCGCAGCCAGGAGGGGTGGCCGGGTTCCGCACACGCATGCCCCCTGACCAGCGCTGAGGGGGAGTATTCGGTCGAACGACCGGTCGACACAAGAGTGCCTTTCGGCCGTTGGCTTTTAAACCACCTTTGCCCAGTGCTCCCCTGAAGTCCGATCAGCGCACGCCGATGTCAGCTCACCGCACGCTCCCCCGCCTCGATCGCCACGTCGAGTGTGTTGCCGGGCGGCGGGAACGGGCAGATGAAGTGGTCGGCGAAGGCGCACGGCGGGAGTTGGGCGCGGTTGAAGTCGACGGTCGTACGCCCCTCGGCGTCCGGCGGGGCCGGGTGCAGGAAGCGGAACCGGAAGCTGGTGTCGCCGCTGGTGGCGTCGGCGAACACCGCCCACAGCAGTCCGTCGCCCTGCTGTGCGACCCGCAGCGTCAGCTCCCGCCCGTCCAGGGTGAAGACGAGCTCACCGGCGAGGGCGAGCCCCCGCTCGCACCCGTCCGCGTTGCCGACCCGCACGGTGCGGGTGTCGTCGTACGGCGTGAACCGCCCCGGCACCGACCAGCGGGCGTCGTACGGGGCGGCCTCGATGCCCTCGAAGGCGCGACGGGCCGCGGACCCGGGGTCGTACACCCGCACCCCCCACACACCCTCGCGCACCAGCACGACCAGCCGCTTCTCCCCCAGCGCGACGCGCGCCTTCACCGCCGGCCCGCGGTCGGCGGCGAGCCGGACCTCACCCGCGAACGGCCGCCCGTCCACGCTCAGGCCGTCGGCCTCGACGGCGGTGAGCACCACGCCCTCCCCATCGGCCACCCAGGTCCCGGGAATGTCCGGAAGTCGTCGGTCCGGATGGTCCTCGACCCAGTGCGTGGCGGTCAGCGCGAGCGGACCGTAGGGCGCGGAGACCTTCTCGACCCGCTGCTCGTGCCACTGCTTCCACGCATCGGCTGCGTCCGTCGTCATGCCGTTCTTCCTTTCCTCTGCGATGAGACTTCCCGTGCCGGGTGATCCAGCCCGAGATGGGAGCGAAGGGTGGCGCCCTGGTATTCCGTGCGGAACACGCCACGTTCCTCAAGCAGCGGCACCACCCGGTCCACGAACTCCTCCAGCCCGTCGGCCGCGAGCAGGAAACCGTCGGCCGATCCCTCGCGGACATGGGCGTCGAGATCGGCGGCGACCGAGTCGGGCGTGCCGACGAAGGACTGCCCACCGCCCGCCTCGATCACGGTCTCCCGGCTGGAGAGTCCCTTCGCCTCCGCCAGCGCCCGCCATCTCCCGACGCGTGCCAGGGTTTCGCCGTCCCCGCTCCGAGGGGCGATCCGGGGCAGCGGGCCGTCGGGGTCGTGGCCGGCGAGGTCCACGCCCCAGAGCCGCTCCAGCACGTACCGCGCGTACTGCGGGGTGACCCGTCGTCGTCGGATTCCGGCGGCCCGCTCCTGCGCCTCGGCGGCGGTGTCCCCGAGGACGACGGTGACGGCGGGCATGATCTTCAGGTCCTGCGGCGCGCGGCCGTACGCCGCGAGCCGCCGTCGGACATCGGCACGGCGGGCGCGGGCCGTCTCCGGTGAGCCGTGCCGGGTGAGGAGCACATCGGCCGTGGCCGCGGCCAGCTCCCGTGCCTCCTCGGACTCGTCGCCCTGGATCACCACGGGCCGCCCCTGCGGTGAACGCGGCAGCCCGAACTCGCCGGCGAGGTCGAAGTGCCGGCCCCGGTGTGTGAACGGCCGGGGCGTCCCGTCGGGTGTCCAGGAGTCCCACAGCAGCTTCGCCACGGTGACGAACTCGGCGGTCCTCGTCAAGCGGGGGGCGTGCTCCGGGTGGACGCCGGGGCGGAAGTTCTCGGCGGCGTCCGGCGTGGCCGCCACCCGCCAGGCCGCCCGGCCCCCGCTCAGGTGGTCCAACGTGCCGATTCTGCGGGCGAGTTCGTACGGCTCGCCGAAGGCGGTGTCCGCCGTGGCGGCGAGTCCGAGCCATGCGGTGCCTGCGGCGAGGGCGTTCAGTACGGCGACCGGCTCGGGCCATCCCACCGGGTCCAGGTCGTGCGGCCGCCCCCGGTGCTCGGGCAGCCGCAGCCCCTCGTCGAGCAGCAGGAAGTCGAACCGCCCGCGTTCGGCGGTGCGGGCGAGGCGTTCGCAGGAGGGGAACGCGATCCGCGAGCCGGGGCGCGGAGCGGCCCACACCGCGGCGTCCTCGGCCGCCGGGAACCGGACCGCCAGATGCATCCGCGGTCGTACGGTCATGACGTTCCCCCGGTCATGACGTTCCTCCCGGTCACGGTGTGCACCGCGGTCATGGCGTACTGGTTGGCGGGCCGGGCCAGTCCCAGGTGCTCGCGCAGGGTGCTGCCCGGGTAGAAGGTGCGGAACAGGCCGCGGTGCTGGAGCAGCGCCACCGTGCCGTTGACCAGCCGCTCCAGGTCACGGCGTGGCTCGACGGGCACGAGGTGGAAGCCGTCGGTGACACCGTCGGCGTGCCAGCCGGCGACCAGTTCGGCCAGGTCGATGGGGCCGCCCCGGTACAGCGGCCCCCGCCCGGTCGCCCGCGGGCCCCCGCCCCCGTGTCCGGGCTCGGCCGCGTGCTCCCCGTCGCCGAGGTCGACCAGGAGGCTCACCAGGACCCGCAGGGTGTCCGGGTCGCGCCTCGACTCCGCTGCAGAAGCGCGTAGTTCGTCGCGTACGGCGGTGGCCTGCGCCGGGGTCGCGGCGCGGACCAGTGCCACGTCGGCGTACCGGGCGGCGACGGTACGGGCCTGGCGCTCGGTGGCGTCGACCAGGCGGACGGGATGGCCCTGCGGTGGCCGGGGCACGGTCGAGGGGCCCCGGACCGAGAAGGCGGTGCCGGCGTAGTCGACGTGGTGCAGCTTGTCCCGGTCCAGGAAGCGGCCGGTCGGCAGGTCCCGGATCTCGGCGCCGTCCTCCCAGCTGTCCCACAACCGCGCCGCCACGTCGGCGACTTCGCCCGCCTCCTCCCACAGCTCCCGGACGGGCGCCGCAGGCCGGGGGCCGAAGAGCCGGGCCTCGCTTTCACCGGCGGACACGTCGATCCGCCAGCCGGCCCGCCCACGGCTGACCCAGTCCAGCGTCGCCACGGCCGCCTGCACCCGGAAGGGCTCGGTGTGGGTGGTGGTGACGGTCGGGACGAGGCCGATGCGCCGGGTCGCGGGCGCCGCCCGGGACAGCACGGCGAGCGCGTCGGGTCCGGGCCGGGCGAAGGAGTCGTCCAGCGTCACGAAGTCCAGCCCTCCGCGCTCGGCCAGCCGGACCAGCTCGACGTACGGTTCGGCACCGAAACGGTCCGGCAGATCGACGGCGGCGGCGAGATGCAGCGGCCCACGGCCGTAGGAGGTGCCCATGTCTCACAGCACCTTCGCCAGAAACGCCCGGGTCCGTTCGTGCCGGGGCCGGTCCAGCACCTCACCCGGCGGCCCCTGTTCGACGATCCTGCCGTCGGCCATGAACACCACCGTGTCGGCGACCTCACGGGCGAAGGCGATCTCGTGCGTGACGACGATCATCGTCGTGCCCTGAGCCGCCAGGTCCCGGATGACGTCGAGGACTTCGCCGACCAGCTCGGGATCGAGCGCCGAGGTCGGCTCGTCGAACAGCAGCAGCCCGGGCTCCAGCGCGAGTGCCCGCGCGATGGCGACCCGTTGCTGCTGCCCGCCGGACAGTTGCCGTGGGTACGCGTCGGCCTTGTCGCCGAGCCCCACCCGCTCCAGCAGCCGGCGCGCACCCTCGACTGCTTCCTTCCGGGGCCGTTTCAGCGCGGACACCGGGGCCTCGACGACGTTGTCGAGGACCGTGAGGTGGGGGAAGAGGTGGAAGTTCTGGAAGACGAACCCGATCCGGGTGCGCTGCCGGAGCACCTCGCGCTCGGGCAGCTCATGCAGCTTGTCCCCGGCGCGCCGGTACCCCATCAGCGAGCCGTCGACGCTGATCTCGCCCCGGTCCACCTTCTCCAGATGGTTGATGGAGCGCAGCAGCGTGGACTTGCCGGAGCCGGAGGGGCCGAGCACGACCGTCACCTCACCCGCGCGCACTTGGAGATCGATGCCCTTGAGGACGGCGAGCGGGCCGAAGCTCTTGTGCACCGACCTGATGTCGACCATGACGCTCATCGCGCGGGTTCCCTTTCGAGTGAGGTGCTCAGGAAGGCCAGCGCCGCCCGGGCGGTGGCGTCGTTCTGCCGGAACGCGGCCCCTCCGGTGCGCGGCCGGGTGAAGGCGCCGGGGGTACGGGCGTCGGTGTACGGGCCGAGCGCGAAGCGCCGGGGATGCGGACGCCCGGCGCCGTCGAGGATCCGGCCGTCACCGGGGTCGACCCGGAGCAGCCCGTCGGGGGTCTCGGCCGCGCCGTCGATGTGCAGTGCGCGCAGCAGACGGTCGCGGGCCCGTCCGACGGTGGGCTCGGGCAGCCGGGCCTCGACCAGCGCCCGGGCCTCCACGGAGAAGCCCGGCACGGTGGGACTCGTGGCCCGGAACACCCCGTCCTCGGCGGTGACGGTCATGTCCGCGCCGACGAACCTGAGCAGGCCGGCCCGGGACAGCGCGAGCATCTGCCGCAGCCGGGGTTCGGGCGGCCCGGACGCCAGGTAGCTGAAGAAGCCGTGCCACCAGGGGCCGATGTTCCCGAGGCGGACGAGCTGCCCGTAGACGGAGAGCAGCCCGAGGAAGACGCCGAGATCCGCACTGTACGAGGCGTCCTGCCGGCGGTTCAGGTCCGCCTCGACATACCCCCGCAAGCCCTCCTGGAAGTCCTCGTGCGAGGCATGGCGCACCCCGTCCAGCGGATGGTCGAGCGCGGCGAGGTCGAGCCGGTCGGCCGGATCCGGCACGGCGGCGGCGACCAGCGCCTGAACCTCGGCGACGTCGCTCGCGGCCGCGTACTTCTCCTCGAAGTCGGCCCAGGCCATCGCCGTACGCTCGGCGTGGGCGGTGAAGAGGCGGTGGTAGTGGGCGAAGCCCAGCTCCTTCTCCACCAGCGGCCAGACATCGCGCCGGAAGTCGAGGCCGCCGGGACGGGCCCGCAGGGCCTCGACCTGGGCCGGGCCGAGGAAGCGGGGCAGCGGGGGCCGGTCGCCGGTCCAGTCGTAGCCGATCTTCGCGTGGTACGGCACTCCGCGCCGCGAGCCGACGTGGAGCACCGGCTCCCGCCCCGAGGGAACGTAGGTGTCGCCCGCGTACCGCCCGCCGCGTCCCTCGGTGAGCAGCACCATCAGGTCGACGAAGGCCAGCCCGAAGCCGCGCACGAGGACGGGTTCGCCGGGCTTCAGCGGGGACAGGTCGCTGTCGGCGGTGAAGTCGGGCGGCAGGTGCACCAGGCCGTGCTCCTGGGCGTACGCGGCCAACTCCGCCTGTTCGGTGTCGAGTTGGGCGTCCAGGTGGCCGATCGCGAGGATCACCAGGTCGGCGGGGAGGGGACGCGGGTCGCCCTCCAGCCACACCTGCTGGCGGCCCTCGCGCGGACCGCTGATCCGCACGGCACGCCGGGGATGGTGCCGAACGGTGACGCCCTCGGGCAACTCGGCCCGGGCACGCTCGTACACCCAGCGCAGATAGCGGCCCTGGAGCTGCCGGTCGGCGAAGGTGCCGCCGTCGAGGCCGGCCCACTCGTGCAGGGTGGGGCCCTCGCGCACCGGTCCTTCCATGGTCACGGTCTCGTCGGTGAACATGGTGACGTCCTCGGCGTGCGAGTTCATCCACAGCAGCGGTGACTGCGCCTGGCGCCAGATGCGGCCGCCGCCCGGCGGATGGGGGTCGACCAGATGGATGTCGAGGCCCCGACCGGCGTACAGCTCGGGGGCGTTGGCGGCGATGCGCTCCAGCAGTCCGGTCCCCCGCGGCCCGGCTCCCACGATCACCAGCTGCGGCCTCATCGGGCGTGCTCCGTGCCGCGCGCGTAGTACTTCTCGATGTAGTGCTGGCCGAGGCCGAGAGCCGAGGTGACGACCGCGTACCAGAGGGTCGCGACCATCAGCAGCGGGATGACCTGGTAGGTGCGGTGGTAGATCAACTGGGCGGAGAACAGCAGGTCGTTGACGGCGATGACGCTGACGATCGAGGTGGCCTTGAGGGTGCCGACGAGCATGTTGCCGGCGGGCGGCACGATGGAGCGCATGGCCTGCGGCAGCACGATCCGCCACCAGCGCCGCGACCGGCTCAGGCCCAGCGCCTGGGCGGCCTCGATCTGCCCGCGGTCGACGGAGAGGATGCCGGCCCGGACGACCTCGGCGGCGAAGGCGGCCTCGTGCAGGGTGAGTCCGACGATCGCGACGGCGACCGGGGTGAGCAGGTTGACGGTCTTCACGCCGAAGACCTGCGGGTACAGCGCCCCGATGTTGAACCACAGCAGCAGCTGCACCAGGATCGGGATCGACCGGAACAGCCACACATAGCCCCAACTGACCGCGCGCAGCACGGGGTTGGCGGAGAGCCGGAAGGCGGCGAGCAGGGTGCCGAGGGCGAAGCCGAGGACCATCACGACCGCGGTCAGCCACAGCGTGAGCCACAGGCCGCGCAGGATGGAGCCCGAGGTGAAGTAGTCGGCTACGACGTCCCATTGGAACGCCTTGTTGCGCAGGACGGAGGTGACGGCGAACCCGAGCAGCACGAGGACGACGACGGCCGCCGTCCACTGGCCGTACCGGCGCTGCGGGACGATCCGCGGGGCGTCCGCGGGCTCGGGAATCCCCGATGTGGTGGGGGTTTTGGCGAGGGTGTCGGATGACATGCGAAGGCTCCGTGACGCGAAGAGACGTCAGAACACGGGTGATGCCCTCACACGGACTGCGCCGTGCGGCGCGGATACGGCCGAGCCCCTCAGCAGGGCCGTCCATCGAGAGTACGTGGGCGTTTCCCTCCGCTGTCAAGGCTGTCCACACTGTGAGCCGTACGTCTCAGGTCAGTTGACGCCGAACCGGATGCCTGTTCCACTTGGCCCATGCATCCACAGCAGTGGCTGGTCACCCGCTCCCACATCGACTTCGGTCGCGTGTGGTCCTCTTCCTGTTGAGCTGACCCCCTGCATGCGCCTGCCCTCCGGGCGGGCGTCCTCGCGTTCTCCCTCTTTTTCCTCGCCTTCACACGCACCCCTCCCCTCGCGCTCTGCACCCCGTCTGCTCCCAGGAGACCGCCACCGATGCGCACGCGGCTTTTTGCACCTTTTGTCAGCATTACTTCCGCCACCTTGCTCCTCACCGCCTGCGGCTCCGGCTCGGGCGGGACGGACGCCTCCGGAGTGGCGGCGAAGTCCGACGACGTGCCCATCACGGACGTCGTGTCCGCGGAGAAGAAGGACGAGGCGGCGGCCAAGTTGCTGCCCGCCGGCACCACCCACCTCACCGTCGCGATCAGCGTCGGCGGCACCCCGCCGGGCACCACGTATCTCTCCGACGGCAGGACGCTGACCGGCCAGGACGTCGACTTCACCAAGGCGGTCGCCAAGGTGCTCGGCGTCCGGCTGAAGGTGGAGCAGGCGAGCTTCGAGGCGATCCTGCCCGCGCTGGACAGCGGTAAGTACGACTTCGGCGCGTCGAACTTCGGCGTCACCGACGAGCGCCGCAGGACCATCGACTTCGTCACCTACATCAACGACGGCCAGGGCTTCGCCACCCGCAAGGACAGCAAGCTGACGAGGATCACCGACCTGAGGCAGCTGTGCGGACTGAACGTGGCGACCGGCGCCGGTACGACCTTCGAGGCCACGCTGGAGGAGAACAAGCGCGTGTGCACCGACGCGGGCAGGAAGCCGTACCGGGTGCAGACGTACTCCGAGGCGAGCGCGATCTGGTCCTCGGTGCAGCAGGGCCGCAGCGACGTGGTGATGTCCACCATCAACGGCCTGCGCTACGCCGTGGCCCACCAGCCGGGCCTGAGGTTCCTGGGCGAGTACCACCGCCTGGACGTGGGCTTCGCCTTCAAGAAGGGCACCAGGCTGGCGCCCGCCTTCCAGGCGGCGGTGAACAGGCTGCTGGCCGACGGCACGTACGAGAAGATCCTCAGGAAGTGGGGCACGACGGGCTCGGCCATCACCAGGTCGCGGATCAGCCCGCCGGAACTGAGGAACTGAGCGGGACGGTCACAGCCCGCAGTCACAGCACGAGCAGCACTCACAGCACTCGCAGCACTCACAGCACTGGCAGGCCTCGCAGCACGACCCGTCGCAGCCGCAGTTGGCGCAGCAGCCCTCGCGCTTCTTCCGCGACCAGGGCCCCTCGAACTCGTCGGCGCAGCACACCTTGCAGGTGCAGCACAGGCCGAGGGCGGCCGCGCAGCCGGCCCAGAAGCCCCGCTTCTCCGGATGCGGCGGCTGCCCGCCGAAGGGGTTGCCGTACGGGTGGCCCGGCGCGTCCGGCGCGTGGTGACCGGGCGGCGGTCCGAACGAAGCCTCGGGCGCGTGCCCGCACGCGCGCGTGCCGAACGCGCGGTCCACGGAGCGCTCCAGCTCGTGCACGAGCAGCAGATGGACCAGCCGGCCGTCGGCGAACTCGGCCTCCCGCAGGGCGAGCCGGATGCCGTGCAGGGCGTCGTCGGCGAGCCGGCGTGCCTCGGCGCGGGAGGTGCCCGTGGCGGTGAGCGGGTTCCAGGCGCCCGACGCGGCGTCGGCCTCCTGGTCCTCCACGGCGTCCAGCAGATGCGCGAGCCGGCCGAAGAGCCGGCCCGCCTCCGCGAGCGGCAGGGCGTTGCCCGGCCGTCCGGCCAGCGCCGCGGTGTGGGCGAAGGCGGCGGAGGTCGCGGTCTCGGTCGGCTCGGTGACCGTCAGGATCGGGGTGCCGTAACCGGCGAGGGTCTCCAGGCCGAGCTGCCGGCCCGCGGCCTCGACGAGGACGCCGGTGTCGAAGCCGACCGCGGCGCCGCTGTGGGCGCCGGCCCTGTCCCAGACCGCGGCGACCCGGCGCGCGGCGGCGGCCATGGACCGGCGGGCCAGCAGCCCGTCCCGGTCGGCGACATGGTCGCGTACCTTCGCCGCGGCGAGCACCAGCGAGACGGCGGCGGCGAGACGGGCGCCCTCGCCCTGGGCGACGGAGACGGTGCGCATCCCGCGCAGCGCGCAGGGCCCGGCCGTACGGCGGCCGTCGGCGGTCCGTCCGGCCTGAGCCTCTGTCAGGACCGATATGAGAAGTCCGTCATAGTTCGTCACGATCCGCGCGAGTTGTCCGTGGTCGCGGCGCAGGGCGAGGCAGAGCCCGCACAAGTGCGCCATCCACTCGGCCTTGAGACTTTCACCGAGTCGATGAGAGCACGGTCTGACGATTCCGAACACGACGATCCCCCGTGGTGTGGTACGACGTTGACATTCACCCGTACGCACCGATCATCACCCATCTGCCACTGACAATCATATTTCACTCTCAGTCAGCAGCCGTATGTGTCACGACCCTTGGGGCACAAGGACTCTCGACGGATCGTCTGTGCACCAGTACCGTCACAAACCCCCCGCGCGGCGTCTATCCACTTGGCGCGCCGTCCGCATCATGGATGACCATAGGGACGCGGAAAGCAGAAAAAGACCGCTGTGAGAGGAGGCGTCCATGGGATCGGTACGCAAGGCGAGTGCGTGGCTCGGCCTCGTCGACGACAACGATGACGAGCGTTACTACGACGACGAGTACTCCGAGGGCTCCGAATCCGGGGACGCCTGGGTCACCGACCCCCGGGTGAAGGTGGCCTCGGACACGGCAGAGGAGAAGGGCCGCCGGATCGGCACGGTCACCCCGGACAGCTTCCGGGACGCCCGTGTCATCGGCGAGCTGTTCCGGGACGGTGTCCCGGTCATCATGAACCTCACCAACATGGAGCCCGGCGACGCCAAGCGGATCGTGGACTTCGCGGCGGGGCTCATCTTCGGGCTGCGCGGCTCGATCGACCGCGTGTCCAACCGGGTGTTCCTGCTCACGCCGGCCGACACCCAGATCATCAGCGGCGAGGCCTCCGCCCACCGCGAGGGCGGCTTCTTCAACCAGAGCTGAGGCAGGGCCGCTCACCGGCCCTGCCCGCCCCGGGCCTCACCGGAAGGCGTCGAGCCCGGTGAGCGCCTTGCCCAGCACGAGCTGGTGCATCTCGACGGTGCCCTCGTAGGTGAGCACCGACTCGAGGTTGGTCGCGTGCCGCATCACGGGGTATTCGAGGGAGATCCCGTTGGCACCGAGGATCGTCCGCGCCGTACGGCAGATCTCGATGGCCTCGCGGACGTTGTTGAGCTTGCCGAAGCTGACCTGCTCGGGGCGCAGGCGGCCGGCGTCCATCCGCCGCCCCAGATGGTGGGCGAGCAGGATCCCCTTGTGCAGTTCCACCGCCATGTCGGCGAGCTTGGCCTGGGTGAGCTGAAAGCCGCCGATGGGCCGCCCGAACTGCTCCCGCGTCCTCGCGTAGTCGAGGGCCGCCTCGAAGCTGCTGCGCGCCGCGCCCATCGCACCCCAGACGATGCCGTACCGGGCGTGCGACAGACAGCTGAGCGGTCCGCGCAGTCCGGTGACCTCCGGTAGTACGGACGTAGCGGGCAGCCGTACGTCGTCCATCACCAATTCGCTGGTGACGGAGGCGCGCAGGGACCACTTGTGCTTGATCTCCGGCGCCGAGAAGCCGGGGGTGTCGGTGGGAACGACGAAGCCGCGGATGCCGTCCTCGGTCTGCGCCCAGACGACGGCCACCCCTGCGACCGACCCGTTGGTGATCCACATCTTGCGCCCGTTCAGGACCCAGTCCCCGCCGTCGCGCTTGGCGTGGGTGCGCATGGAGGCGGGGTCGGAGCCGTGGTCGGGCTCGGTCAGACCGAAGCAGCCGATGACCTCGCCGGCCGCCATGCGGGGCAGCCACTGAAGCTTCTGCTCCTCGCTGCCGAACCGGTGGATCGCGTACATGGCGAGGGAGCCCTGCACGGAGACGAGAGACCGGATCCCCGAGTCGGCGGCCTCCAGCTCCAGACAGGCGAGCCCGTACTGCACGGCACTGGCCCCCGCGCACCCGTAGCCGCTGAGCGACATCCCGAGCGCCCCGATCCCGCCGAGCTCCTTCGCGAGCTCGCGGATGCCGGGCAGCTCCCCCTTCTCGTACCACTCGGCGACGTACGGCAGCACCCGGTCCGCCGCCCAGGACCGCACGGTGTCCCGTACGGCCAGGTCCTCCGGTTCCAGCAGGTCGTCGATGCCGAGCGGGTCGGCGGGATCGAACGGGGGCAACTTCGCGGACGCGGACATGGGACACCCTCCGGCACAAAGAAAACTAGCACCGCTAATCACATATGTGCCGCCGACGTTACGGCGCGGTGTCCCGCACGTCCAGTACGTCGGGCACGTCAGGCGGAGACGCGGGGCTCCGCCAGTTCCCGCTGTGCGGGCAGTTCCACCGCCTCCACCGTCGCCGCGTCTTCCGCGCACTGCATGACCCGCGGCAGCCGCAGCGCCATCACCGCGCCCAGCAGCAACAGCCCCGCGCTCACCAGCAGCGTCACATGCAGCCCGTGCACGAAGGAGTCCCGGGCGACCCGGCGCAGCGCCGTCCCGGTGGCTCCGCCGAGCCGGCCGGCGACGTCGTAGGCCTCGCCGAGCGAGTGACCGGCCGCGTCCGAGGCGCCCCTTGGAACGCCCCGCACCGAACGCAGATGCGGCGCGTAGGCCGCGTTCATCACGCTGCCGAGGAGCGCGATGCCGATGCCGGCGCCGAGCTGGTACGACGTCTCGCCGATCGCGGCCGCGCCGCCGGCCTGGTCGGCCGGGCACTCGTTGAGCATCGACTCGTACGCCCCGAAGAGCGTCGTCTCCAGACCGAAGCCGAGCAGGACGAAACCGGAGAACAGCAGCGGCGCGTCGTCGGTGCCGCCCATCGCGGTGAGCGCCAGGACCGCTGCGGCGGTGAGGCAGAAGCCGAAGCAGACCATCCGGCGCGGCCCGAAGCGGCGCAGCATCCGCGCGCCCGCCAGGCCCGCCGCCATCGCCGCGACGGTCAGGGGCAGCAGCCTCAGGCCGGTCTGCAGCGGGGAGAGCCCGAGCACCAGTTGCAGATACTGGGCGGCGATCAGCTCCAGGCCTACGAGCGCGAGCATCGCCAGCACGATGCAGCCGACCGAGGTGCTGAACGCGGGCCGGCGGAACATCCGCAGGTCCACCAGCGGATGCGCGAGCCTGCGCTGCCGTCGTACGAAGAAGAAGAGGAGGGCCGCGCCGGCCAGCAGCGGCAGCACGGTGAAGGGGCTCGCCGGTGCCTCGCCGCCGCCCAGCCGCTTCACGCCGAGGACGACACCGAAGAGACCGCCGGCCGCCAGCAGGGCGCCGACGACGTCCCAGGGACCGCTGCCGTCACCCCGGGACTCGGGCAGCAGGATCCGGCCGACCGGCAGGCTGACCAGCATCAGCGGGATGTTGACGAGGAAGACCGCGCCCCACCAGAAGTGCTCCAGCAGGAAGCCGCCGAGCAGCGGGCCGACGGCCGCGCCGACGGCGGCCACCGCGCTCCAGATGCCGATCGCGAGCGCGCGCTCGCGCCGGTCGGGGAAGACCTGACGCAGGATCGACAGGGTCGCCGGCATGATCATGGCGCCGCCGACGCCGAGCAGGGCGCGGGCGAGGATCAGCGTCTCGGCGGTCTGCGCGAGGGCGGCCACGGCGGAGGCGATGCCGAACAGGCCGTAGCCGAGCAGCAGGACGCGTCTGCGGCCGACCCGGTCGCCGAGGGTGCCGAAGAGGATCAGCAGCGAGGCGCAGACCAGCGGATAGACGTCGACGATCCAGAGCAGTTCTATCGCACCGGGCTTGAGGTCCTCGGTGACGGCGGGGACCGCCACGTGCAGCACGGTCGCGTCGAGGGCGACGAGCAGCAGGCTGACGCAGAGGACGACGAGCACGACCCAGCGGTTGGCACCGGCACCGGTCCCGGCCGCCCGACGGCGCGGCCCTGCGGCAGCCGTGGTCGTCCCGGACATGTACGTACCTCCCAGATGTGCCGCGCGCGGGGCGGACCGACGGGGTGGGGACTCCCTGTCGTACGGCCGGAGAGGAGCGGGGGTCTCCGGCCAGCGCAAACCCACGCGGGTGACTCGTCAGCGTACGCGAGTTCGCCACGGGGGCACGTGGCGGACCTCTCACACGCGGGACGGAACCTGTGTGGCGTACGCCACGTCGTTCCCTCTTGACCACGCCCCGGGGGCCGTTCCGGTTCCGCGGCCCGTCGATAATCGGGTCCGTGACCGATCTTGAGACGCGTGTGGCCTCACCTCACGCCCCACTTCTGCGCCGGGCGGCCCCGGCCCTCCTGGGCTATGCGGCGGTCCGCGCCCTGGGGCTGGTCGTGCTGGCGCTGTGGAGCGCCGCGCGCGGCAAGAGCGCGTACACCCTGCTGACCGCGCGCTGGGACTCGCTCTGGTACACCCGGGTCGCCGAGCTGGGGTACGGCTACGAGGTGCGGCTGCCGAACGGCGACGTGCACTCCAATCTGGCGTTCTTTCCGCTGCTGCCGTGGCTGGAGCGGCTGGGACACGCGGTCACACCGCTGTCGTACGCGGACTCCGGTTTCGCCGTCGGCCTGCTGGCCTCGCTCGCCGCGGCCTGCGGGATCTTCGCCGTCGCCGACCGGGTGTACGGCCCTCGGGTGGGGATCCGCGCCGTCCTGCTGTGGGCGGTGCTGCCGGTCGGGATCGTGCAGTCGATGGCGTACAGCGAGTCGCTGTTCACGGCGCTGGCGGCCTGGTCGCTCTACGCGCTGCTGACCGGCCGGTGGATCGCCGCGGGCACGCTGGCGGCGCTGGCCGGGCTGACCCGGCCGGTGGGGGCGGCGGCGGTCGCGGCGATATGGGTGGCGGGCGTGCTCTCCTTCGTACGGGACCGGAGCGCGATGCGCACGTCCGGCGCATACGACAACGAGCACGCCCCGGCGCGCACACCCGGCGTATTGGAGGAGACACGCGCCCCAGCGCACACACCAGGCGCACAGGCTGCTTCGCACAACGCACAGAACACCGAGCCCTCGACAATCACTCAAGCCCCCGGAGCCCCACCCGCCCCCGCATGGCGCCGTGCGCTCGGCATGGTGATCGCTCCGCTCGGTGCCGCCGGTTACGTGCTCTGGGTCGGGCAGCGGACCGGGAAGGGATTGCTCGGATACCTGGACGTTCAGGCCGGATGGCGTAATGGATTCGACGGCGGCTACGCGTTCGCACGCTTCGTGGTCGACAAGTTCACGTCATTTCCGTCCGCGTTCGCCGGCGCCGGTCTGATCATCGGGGTCGCCCTGCTGCTGTGGCTGTACGTGACCGGCGTCCGACAGCGTCAGCCGGTCGAGCTGCTGGTGTACACGGGCGTCGTCCTCGCCCTCGCCCTGTGCGCGTCAAGTTACTTCGGCTCCAAGCCGCGGCTGCTGATGCCCGCCTTCCCCGTGCTGCTGCCGCTCGCCTGCGCCCTCGCCCGGCTGAGCACGTCCCGATCGGCGCTGGTCACGGCCGGGGTGGCGGTCGCCACGGCGGTCTACGGGGCGTTCTGGCTGAACGGCTCCGGCCCCCCGTGATCGACTCGACCGGCCGATGACGCCACGGAAAATTCCACGCCAGGACCGGGTTAACGCATTCATAAGCGCTATATAAACAACGCCCGGCATGATCAAAGGAATTGAAGGGAACGGCCTCACAGGATTGCGGAATGCCTGGAATTAGAGCCGCCCTTGAGACGTTTCCCACATCACATCGTCATCACAAAGCCGTTGTTTCGACCGGGAACACAGCTCACTCGCTGTAACGTCGATTGGGTGCGTACCGAACGAAACCTCACCCGGCGTCTGGACCGGGTGTTCGCCAGACTCGACCGTGAGCCGGAACGACCGGCCCACATCGATGTGCCAAGGATGAGCCGGCACCGGGTCGTTCTGTTCACCGCGACCCTGGCTTTCTACCTGGCGATCGTGTGGGCCGTGGTGATCACGTCCTGGCTGGTCCGGCTCGACTGGCAGGTCATGTTCTTCCGGCCGTACCAGCAGTGGCCGCAGATCCACGCCTTCCTCGACTACTACGTGGTGCTCGGCCAGCGCGGCCCCACCGCGGTGATGGTCGCGGCCTGGCTCGGCTGGCGCTCCTGGCGGCAGCACACCCTGCGCCCGCTGCTCACGCTGGCCACCTCGCTGCTGCTGCTGAACATCACGGTCGGCGCCGCCAAGCTCGGCATGGGGCGCCTCGGTCCGCACTACGCGACCGTGATCGGCTCGAACGAGATGGGTCTGGGCGGCGATATATTCCCCAGCGGCCACACCGCCAACGCGGTCGTGACATGGGGCATTCTGGCCTATCTGGCCTCCACCCCGAGAGCGCGCCGCTGGCTGTCGGCGCTGTCCGCGATCACGGCGCTGGGCGTCGGCCTCACCACCGTCTACCTCGGTACGCACTGGCTGAGCGACGTGCTGCTGGGCTGGGCCGCGGGCCTGCTGATCCTGCTCGCCCTGCCGTGGTTCGAGCCGCTGATCGCCAGGACCGAGATGTCGCTCTTCGACCTGCGCGACCGCTGGCGCGCCCGCCGCAGCCGGCCCGTGCCCGAACCGGCCGTCCCGGTCACGCCGGTGGTGCTCAGGCCGGCTCGCGCACCGGCCGAGCAGCCGGCCCCGGCGCGCGAACCGGCCGCCTCGACCCGTGCCTCCCGAGGGCTGGCGCATCTGGCCCCGGGACCGCACACGACCCGTTCGGAACGCACCCCGGTGACCCCGGTGGGCAGCCGCCGCCCACCGCACACCGACCACCGCCTGCCGCGCGGCACCACCCAGCCGGCCCGGCCGTTGACCGGCGGCTGACGGCCGGACGGACAGCGGGGCCCGGTACGCACAGCCGCCCCGCACCACGACGAAGGCCCCGCTTCCCGGAGGAGGGAAACGGGGCCTTCGCCCTGCAGGTGTCCGAAGGCGCGGCCCTCAGCCCTTCCACGCGCGGGTCACCACGTCGTCCCGCACCTCGAAGTTGAGCCGGCCCACCCGGTACTCCATGGTGATGATCGCCCCCGGCGGCAGCGACCGTACCGTCGACCACCCCCGCTCCCGAGCGAGCCGCTCGGCGTGCGCGGCGTCGAGGCCGACGTACCCGTCCGGACTGTCCTGGGGCTCCGCTGGCGGAGTGGGAATCGGTGCCATGCCGCCACGCTACCGCGCAGCGCAAGGTAAGAGTCGTATCCGGCTCCCGTCACACTTCTGTCACAGCCGCCGGCCCGCGTTTCCCTCGAACCGAGTCACACGTACGGGCGTTTCCACAGGGGGCACCGGGGTAATCGAACGGAATTCACAGCGCTCATGAGCAGTCCGTCGAATTACCCGGCGGAAACTTCCGCCGCCGGGATCCGCACTTGGTCCAGAGGAGTGATTCCCCGCGCAATCCGGCCGGGATGGCAGCGCATCTGACGCCGCATAGGAATTTTCACGGATTCAGCACATCGGCGGTGTACGCCCCCTGTCGGAGCGGCTGACCGCGCGAGCATCATGGCGCCGGCCCGCGGGTACGCGGACCGGCGGGCCCGGGCGCGACGACGCGAAGGGGCGAGCGATGGGGACCGAAACCGCTGGGGCGACGGCAGGGCCGGTGCGCGGCAGGAACCGGGCCGGCCGGCTGGTGGTCGACTGGCTCACCACCACCGACCACAAGAAGATCGGGCATCTGTCCCTGGTGACCTTCCTGTTCGGCGGTCTGACCGGGGTGATCCTGGCGTCCCCGCCGCTGGACTTCCACGTCACGGACTCGTACTTCGTCGTCGCGCACTTCCACTACGTCGTGTTCGGCACGGTCGTCTTCGCGGTCTTCGGCGGCTTCCACTTCTGGTGGCCGAAGTTCACCGGGAAGATGCTGGACGAGCGGCTGGGGAAGATCCAGTTCTGGACTTTGTTCACCGGCTTCCACACCACGTTCCTGGTGCAGCACTGGCTGGGCGCCGAGGGCATGCCGCGCCGGTACGCCGACTATCTGGCGGCCGACGGCTTCACCGCGCTCAACACGGTCTCGTCGATCGGCGCGTTCCTGCTTGACGCTGCCGTTCCTCTACAACGTCTGGAAGACCGCCAGGTACGGCGAGAAGGCCGAGACCGACGGCCCCTGGGGCTACGGCCGCTCGCTGGAGTGGGCGACCTCCTGCCCGCCGCCCCGGCACAACTTCGTCACACTGCCCCGGATCCGCTCGGAGTCCCCGGCGTTCGACCTGCATCACCCGGAGTACGCGGCGAAGGAGCAGATGCCGCGGTCCGCGCCAGAGCCGCATCGAGCCGGTCCCGGATCCTCCTGACCTCCTCGGTCAGCTCGGCGGGCTCGATCACCTCGAAGGGCAGGCCCGTCATCATGATGTGAACGACCATCACCTCCAGGTTCGGCGCTCCGCTGCGCAGGACGCAGGCGTCCTCCCCGTCCGCCTCCAGCGTCCCGGCCGACGGCGAGATGCGCTCCGCTGCCTCGTGCAGCGGCACCAGCAGCCGTACGGCGGAGTGCGTGGCGTACGCGCGCGTGGAGACGCCCCTGGAGACGTAGGCGGCCAGATCCTCCGCCGGGGGCTCGCGCGGGGTGAAGCGGGGCCCGTGCGGCGGCTTGGGGGTCATGCGGTCGACGCGGAAGGTCCGCCAGTCCGCCCGGTCCACGTCCCAGGCGACCAGATACCAGCGCCGCTCGGTGCACACCAGCCGGTGCGGCTCGACGGTACGGCGGCTGTCCGCGCCCTCGTGCGTGCGGTACTCGAAGCGCAGCCGCTCGGTGTCCCGGCACAGGTTGGCCAGTTCGGTGAGGAGCGCCGGATCGACGTCCGCGGCCGGCGGGCCGCCGCGCAGCATCGGCACGGTGAAGGCGCCCAGGGCGCTCACCCGGCGGCGCAGCCGGCCCGGCAGCACCTGTTCGAGCTTGGCGAGGGCGCGTACGGAGGTCTCGCCGATGCCCTCGATGCCCTGCCCGGTGGCGGTGCGCAGGCCGACCGCCACGGCCACGGCCTCGTCGTCGTCCAGCAGCAGCGGTGGGAGTTCGGCGCCCGCGCCCAGCTGGTAGCCGCCGCCGGTGCCGGGACTGGCGTTGACCGGGTAGCCCAGCTCGCGCAGCCGGTCCACGTCCCGGCGGACCGTACGCGTCGTGACACCCAGCCGGTCGGCGAGTTCGGCGCCGGACCACTCGCGGTGGGCCTGGAGCAGCGAGAGCAGACGCAGCAGACGTGCCGAGGTCTCCAACATGCGCCGAGTCTGTCAGGGAATGCGGACAGCCGCTGTCCTCGACGGACAGCGGCTGTTCTGCAGGGGTGCTCGGGGCTCAGAGCGCGAGGCGCTGGCCGGGCACGATCAGGTTCGGGTCCTCGCCGATGACCTGCTTGTTGGCGGCGTAGATCCGCTGCCAGGTGGTCCCGTGCCGCTCGGCGATGGCGCTCAGGGTGTCGCCCTCGCGGACGGTGTAGTCACCGCGGGAGGCGCTGCGGCCGGTGTGGGCCGCCGAACGTTCCGGCGTCTTCGCCGGAGCGGACTTCACGGGCGCGGACTTCGTCGTCACGCTGCTCTTCGGGGCCGCCGAACCGGAGGAACCGGTGTGCGCCGCCGCGGGAGCGGCGCCGGATGCTCCGGCGCGGGCCGAGCAGACCGGCCAGGCGCCCCAGCCCTGGGCCTGCTGGACCTTGGTGGCGACGGCGATCTGGGCGCTCCTGGAGGCCTGGTCGGCCGTCGGGGCGTAGGCGGTGCCGCCGTACGCGCGCCAGGTGCCGGCGGAGAACTGGAGCCCGCCGTAGTAGCCGTTGCCGGTGTTGATGTGCCAGTTGCCGCCGCTCTCGCACTGGGCGATGCGGTCCCACACTCCGTTGTCCGCCGCGGCGGCGTTGCCGGTGGCGGCCAGCAGCCCCAGCGGGGCCAGCAGCGCGGCTCCGGCCAGCGCGGCCGTCGCACGGCCCTTGCGGGCGCCCTCGGGACGGGTGGTGTTGCGGGTGGTATCGGCACACTCGGACATGTAATTCCCTCTCCACGAACCCGGGCTCCCCCAGGCGGAGCACGCCTCGCCGCGCAGGACCGCGGTTGCTCGTGCCCGCCCCGTCCGTGTGACCGGTGCCGGCGCTGATGCTCTGCCGGTGCCGGGCGTCGGACGTACCCGAGCGGTGCTCGCTGCACACGGCGGAGGAATGTATGGAGGACGAGCGGTCGGAATCAACCAACTCCCTGTCATTCCAGGCCAGTTGCCCATTACCGCGGGTAGCGGCGATTTTCGGCCACCCACTACATTCCCTGATTTCCTGATTTGTCGACCAACGGCTGAAGCGATCTGTGACCCACTTCACCACTCCAAGTTCCTTGACCTGGCGACGAGTTGACCGGGAGTAGCGAATTCCGGACCGTTGGTGACCGTATGCGCCGGTTGGTTCGAACCGGTTCCCCTCGGGGCGTGACTCCCACCACAGGACGTCCGTTGTCTTCTTCATGAGCCCGGAACCCCGGGACTCAGCGGCCGGGAGCCACCCGGCCGACCCAGCACCGCATCCCGAGGGAGCCACCGTGCCGCGCATGCTCGACGTCAGTGACGCCGTACGCGCCGAGATCGGCGACGAAGAAGCCGACCGGCTGCTCGCCGGAGAGAACGCACCGGGCAGTTACGACTGCACGTCCTGCCGCACCCCGGGCGACTCCGAGCAGGAGCGCACCAGCACCGTTCTGTTCGTCGGCGACGAGACCGCCGTCCTCGCCTTCGCCCACGCCAGCTGCCTGCCCTCGCAGGTCGTCCAGGTCACCGAGGAGCAGCTGCGGGGCGCCGTCCGGTCCATCGGCGACGTCGCCGCGGGTTCCGCCGCCGCGGGCGAGCCGCACAGGGCCGTGCCCGAGCAGGCGGTGCTCGGCGTGACCAGCGGACTCGTCCTGATCGAGGGCGAGTTGCACCCCGCGCTCGTCGTCGAGCCGACCTCGCCGATCGTGCGCCCGGGCTCCATCGGGACCGGCGACGACTTCCTTCCGCTGCTCATCGAGCAGGGGTTCATGCCGCTGACCGAGCTGGCGTCCGTGCCGCCGGTGCTGCACGGCTGGTCGGTGCTGCTCGCCGTGGGCCAGCTGCACGCGGTGCTGCAGCCTTCGGTGAACGGCGGGCAGGTGGCCTGGTGGCAGGCGCATCAGCCGCTGCAGGTGACGGACAGCTGGCGGGCCGCCGCGAACAAGCACCAGCAGGTGCTGATGTTCGCGGCGCCGGTGGGTTCCATCGGCCGGCAGCCGCGGGAGGATCTGCTGCGGGAGTCTCTCGACAAGGCGGCGGCGAGCGGGAAGTTGGTTGCTGCGGCGCTTCCTCTTGCGGGTACGTGATCGTTTTCACACAAGGGGTGGGGGCTGCGTGTCGTCGTGCGGCTGCGGGTCGTTCGTGGTCGCTCGCGCAGTTCCCCGCGCCCCTGCTTCAGTGACCGCATCTCTTTGAGGCCCCGGTCGTTTGGACATACGTGCACGCATACGACGCTCCCCCTCCCCGCCGGTCCGCCTTCGTCTCTGTTCCCTCTGCGCGGTTGGCGCAGGACGGGGGCGGTGGGGTCTCGGCCACTCCTATCTACGACTCGCTCTACGCGGAGTGGGTCAAGACCTTCCGTACGCTGCCGGGTGACCGGAGCGGGGAGGAAGGGCTGACGTTCAGCCCCTTCGGGCAGCTTCCGGACCGCTCGGGGTCCTACGGGGGCCACCGGGCCGGGTCGTTCAGCAGCTCGTACAGCGCCTACAGCGCGGGCGCTTACAGTGCGCGGCACCAGTCGCAGTGGCAGCGGGTGGGCACGCTCGGGCGGCAGCACCAGGACACCGGGATGCAGCACGTGCCCGCGGCGCTCCCTCCGGGGCCGCGCCGGGGCCTGTGACCGGCGCACGGTGAAGGGCGGCACCTGGATCTCCAGGGCCGCCCTTCACGTCGTACCGCCGTTGCTTCTTCCCGCCGTTACTTCTTCTTCGCGCCGCGCTTCTCGCGCACCCGCACGGAGATGTGGATCGGGGTGCCCTCGAAGCCGAACTCCTCGCGCAGGCGGCGCTCGATGAAGCGCCGGTAGCCGGCCTCGATGAAGCCGGAGGCGAAGAGGACGAACCGCGGGGGCTTGGTGCCGGCCTGGGTGCCGAACAGGATGCGCGGCTGCTTGCCGCCCCGGACCGGGTGCGGGTGGGCCGAGACCAGCTCGCCGAGGAAGGCGTTGAGGCGGCCGGTGGGGACGCGGGTCTCCCAGCCGGCCAGGGCGGTCTCGATGGCCGGGACCAGCTTCTCCATGTGGCGGCCGGTGTGCGCCGAGACGTTCACGCGCGGGGCCCAGGCGACCTGTCCCAGCTCGGTCTCGATCTCGCGCTCCAGGTAGTAGCGGCGCTCCTCGTCGAGGGTGTCCCACTTGTTGTAGGCGATGACCATCGCACGGCCTGCCTCGACGGCCATGGTGACGATCCGCTGGTCCTGCACGGAGATGTTCTCCGAGGCGTCGATCAGGACGACCGCGACCTCGGCCTTCTCCACGGCGGCGGCCGTGCGCAGGGAGGCGTAGTAGTCGGCGCCCTGCTGGAGGTGGACGCGCTTGCGGATGCCGGCGGTGTCGACGAACTTCCAGGTCGTGCCGCCGAGTTCGATGAGTTCGTCGACCGGGTCGCGGGTGGTGCCCGCGAGTTCGTTGACGACGACGCGTTCCTCGCCGGCGACCTTGTTCAGCAGAGAGGACTTGCCGACGTTCGGGCGGCCGATGAGCGCGATGCGGCGCGGGCCGCCGATGCCGCCCCCGCCGAAGGTTGCACGCGGCGCGTCCGGCAGCACCTCCAGGACCGCGTCGAGCATGTCGCCGGTGCCGCGGCCGTGCAGCGCCGAGACCGGGTGCGGCTCGCCGAGGCCGAGGCTCCACAGATAGGCGGCGTCGGCCTCGCCGCTCGGGCCGTCGACCTTGTTGGCGCACAGCACGACCGGCTTGCCGGCCTTGCGCAGCAGCCGTACCACCGCCTCGTCGGTGTCCGTCGCGCCGACCTTGGCGTCCACGACGAAGACGACCGCGTCGGCCGCCTCGATCGCGTACTCGGCCTGGGCGGCCACGGAGGCGTCGATGCCGAGGACGTCCTGCTCCCAGCCGCCGGTGTCGACGACCTTGAAGCGGCGGCCGGCCCATTCGGCCTCGTAGGTGACGCGGTCGCGGGTGACGCCCGGCCGGTCCTCGACGACCGCCTCGCGGCGGCCGATGATCCGGTTCACCAGGGTCGACTTGCCGACATTGGGGCGGCCGACGACGGCGAGGACGGGCAGCGGACCGTGGCCCGCCGCCTCGATGGCGCCCTCGACGTCCTCGATGTCGAAGCCCTCTTCCGCGGCGAGCTCCATGAACTCCGCGTACTCGGCGTCGCCGAGAGCCCCGTGCTCGTACTCGTGCTCAGCCGAGTCGCCGGGCTGGATGTCGTCGTTCATGTAGTCCGTACCTCGTCGTTCTTCGTGGTGATCGGTGGAACAGGCCCTGGCTGGGGTGAACCCGCGCGGGCTGATCCACTACTCAAGTGTCGCCTAGCGCCCGGTCAGGCGCCTGGCGTTTTCCAGGTGGTTGGTGAGCTGCTTCTGGATGCGCTCGGTCGCCTCGTCCAGCGCCCTGCGCGTACGCCGGCCGCTGCCGTCGCCCGCGTCGAAGGGGTCGCCGAAGACGACGTCGATGCGGGAGCGCAGGGGCGGGAGCCCCTTTATCAACCGGCCGCGCCGCTCGGAACTTCCCAGTACGGCGATGGGCACGATCGGCGCCCCGCTGCGTACGGCGAAGTAGGCGAGCCCGGCCCGCAGCGAGGCGAAGTCGCCCTCGCCCCGGGTTCCCTCGGGGAAGATGCCCAGAACTCCCCCGGCCTCCAGCACGCCCAGGGCCCGGATGATCGCGGTGCGATCGGCGGCGGCGCGGTCCACCTTCAGCTGGCCGATGCCGGTCAGGAAGGGGTCCAGCGGGCCGATGAAGGCTTCCTTCTTGATCAGGAAGTGCGTCGGCCGGGGTGCCACGCCCATGACCATCGGGCCGTCGATGTTGTGGGAGTGGTTCACGGCGAAGATCGCGGGGCCGCTCGTGGGCACCTTCCAGGCGCCGAGCACGCGCGGCCTCCACAGCCCGTGCATCAGGCCGACGCCGATGCGCCGCCCGACCTCGGCGCCCCGCAGCGAGGGGAGCTTCTCCGAAGGAGCTGACGGAAGGCTCACTTCCCGGCCCGCTTCTCCTCGACCAGGGTGACGACGCACTCGATGACCTGGGTGAGGGTGAGCTCGGTGGTGTCCACCTCGACCGCGTCGCCGGCCTTGGCGAGGGGCGAGGTCTTGCGGGAGGAGTCGGCCGCGTCCCGCTTGATCAGGGCCTCGCGGGTGGCGTGGATGTCGGCGCCCTTCAGCTCGCCGCTGCGGCGGGCCGCGCGGGCCTCCGGGGAGGCGGTGAGGAAGATCTTCAGGTCGGCGTCCGGGAGGACGGTCGTACCGATGTCACGGCCCTCGACCACGATGCCGTTCTCCGCGCCGGTGGCCAGGGAGCGCTGCAGCTCGGTGATCCGGGAGCGCACCTCGGGCACCGCGCTGACCGCGCTGACCTGGGAGGTGACCTCCTGGGTGCGGATCGGGCCGGACACGTCGACGCCGTCGACCGTGATGGCCGGGGCGGCCGGGTCGGTGCCGGAGACGATCTCCGGCTTGCCCGCGACGGCGGCTATGGCGGTCGGGTCCTCCAGGTCGATGCCGTTGTTCACCATCCACCAGGTGATCGCCCGGTACTGGGCGCCGGTGTCCAGGTAGCTCAGGCCGAGCTGCGCGGCGACGGCCTTCGACGTGCTCGACTTGCCGGTGCCGGAGGGGCCGTCGATCGCGACGATCACGGGCTTGGCGGTCGGGGCGGCGCCGTTTTCCACGGAGGGACACCTTCCTGGTGCGGTGTGGGCGGGTGCGGGGGCAGGAGCGCCCTGCACAAGGTTACTGGGTGCGGGTCACTCGTACGGACGCACAGGGCCGCCCTACTGCCGCAGCGCCCAGCCCCGCTCCCGCAGCGCCTCCTTCAGCACCGGCGCCGCCTTCGGCTCCACGCTCAGCTGCACCAGACCGGCCTGCTGCCCGGTCGCGTGCTCGATGCGCACGTCCTCGATGTTGACCCCGGCGCGTCCGGCGTCCGCGAAGATGCGGGCCAGCTGGCCGGGCTGGTCGTCGATGAGCACGACGACGGTCTCGTACACGCGCGGCGCGCTGCCGTGCTTGCCGGGTACCCGCACCTGGCCCGCGTTCCCGCGGCGCAGCACGTCCTCGATGCCTGCGGTGCCCTCGCGCCGCTTGGCCTCGTCGGAGGACTGCAGGGCGCGCAGGGCCTCGACGGTCTCGCCCAGATCGGCGGCGACGTCGGAGAGCAGGTCGGCGACCGGGCCCGGGTTGGCGGACAGGATGTCGATCCACATGCGCGGGTCGGAGGCGGCGATCCGGGTCACGTCCCGGATGCCCTGCCCGCACAGCCGTACGGCGGCCTCCTCGGCGTGCTCCAGGCGCGCGGCGACCATGCTGGACACCAGGTGGGGCATGTGCGAGACGAGGGCGACGGCGCGGTCGTGGGCGTCGGCGTCCATGACGACCGGTACCGCCCGGCAGTGCGAGACCAGCTCCAGGGCGAGGTTGAGCACCTCGGTGTCGGTGTCCCGGGTCGGGGTGAGCACCCAGGGGCGGCCCTCGAAGAGATCGGCGGTCGCGGCCAGCGGGCCGGACTTCTCCCGGCCGGACATGGGGTGGGTGCCGATGTACGACGAAAGGTCAAGGCCGAGCGCCTGAAGCTCGCGGCGCGGGCCGCCCTTGACGCTGGCCACGTCGACGTAGCCGCGCGCCACGCCCCGGCGCATGGCGTCGGCGAGGACTCCGGCCACATGGGCGGGCGGGGCGGCCACGATCGCCAGGTCGACCGGGCCCTCGGGGGCCTCGTCGGTACCGGCGCCCAGCGCCGCGGCCGTACGGGCCTGCCCGGGATCGTGGTCGGCGAGGTGGACGGTGACGCCACGCTGGACGAGGGCCAGGGCGGCGGAGGTGCCGATCAGGCCGGTGCCGATGACGAGTGCGGTTCTCACTGGGCGATGTCCCTGCGCAGGGCGGCCGCGGCGCCGAGGTAGACGTGGTTGATGTCGGAACGGGGCCGGTCCGACTCTATGTGCGCGAGCAGCCGTACGACCCGGGGCATGGCACCCTCGATGTCCAGTTCCTGGGCGCAGATCAGGGGGACGTCGACGATGCCGAGCTTGCGCGCGCCGGCGGCCGGGAAGTCGCTGTGCAGGTCGGGGGTGGCCGTGAACCAGATGCTGATCAGGTCGTCGGCGGTCAGCCCGTTCCGCTCCAGGACGGCGGTGAGCAGGGCTCCGACCTGCTCGTCCATGTGCCCGGCCTCGTCCCGCTCGAGTTGGACGGCTCCCCGGACCGCTCGTACCGCCACGGCGCTGCTCCCTGCTGACATGCGGATCTCTTCTTGGTCCGTCCAGCGTAGTCAGCACGCGCGGACGAAGCGCACGGTGCCCGACCGCTGAGACGATGCGGTGAATCCTGTATTTACCGATTTCGACGTGTTGTACGGAGGTCGGCATGGCTGAGGGCGCGACGCGGCGCACGGTTCTGGCGACGGGCGCGGCGGCGGTCGTCGCACCCGTCGCGGCATGCGGTGGCGGGAGCAGCACGAGTGGCGGCGAGGAGCTGGGCAAGACCAGTGACATCCCGGAGGGCGGGGGCAAGATCTACAAGGACAAGAAGGTCGTCGTCACTCAGCCGACGAAGGGCGACTTCAAGGCCTTCTCGGCGATCTGCACGCACTTGGGCTGCACGGTGAGCAGGGTCGCGAACGGCACGATCGACTGCCCGTGTCACGGCAGCAAGTTCCACGTCGCCGACGGCTCGGTGGCCCACGGCCCGGCGAAAAGGCCGCTCCCGGCGAAGTCGATCAAGGTGGAGGGAAATTCGATCAAACTGACGTGAGGGGTCGGCGTACGCTCCCGGCATGGAGCCCGAGGCCCTGGTGCGCGACCACACCATCTATGCCTGTGTCATGGGTTCCCGGGCCTTCGGTCTGGCGACGGACACGAGCGACACCGACCGGCGGGGTGTGTTCCTCGCCCCCACCCCCCTGTTCTGGCGGTTCGAGAAGCCGCCGACGCATGTGGAGGGGCCGGGCGAGGAGCAGTTCTCCTGGGAGCTGGAGCGGTTCTGCGAGCTGGCGCTGCGCGGCAACCCGAACATCCTGGAGTGCCTGCACTCGCCGCTGGTGGAGCAGGTGGACGACACCGGCCGGGAGCTGCTGTCCCTGCGCGAGGCCTTCCTCTCCCGCCGGGCCTACGACACCTTCACCCGCTATGCCCTCGGCCAGCGCAAGAAGCTGGACGCCGACGTCCGCACGCAGGGCGCCCCGCGCTGGAAGCACGCCATGCATCTGCTGCGCCTGCTGACGAGCGCCCGTGAGCTGCTGCGCACGGGCGAGATGCGGATCGACGTCGGCGACCAGCGGGAGCCGCTGCTCGCGGTGAAGCGGGGCGAGGTCTCCTGGGCCGAGGTCGAGAGGTGGATGGCCCGGCTGGGAACGGAGACGGAACAGGCCCTGCACCACAGCCCGCTGTCGCCGGAGCCGGACCACGCGCGCGTGGCCGACTTCCTGTTCCGCACCCGCCGGGCCTCGGCACACAGCGCGTACGCCGGCACGGCACCTGCCCCGCGGTAACCGCAGTCGCACTCCAGCGTCACAGCGGCCCCGCAGGCCACACCCGTCCCGTCTCACCCCGCCAAGCGGACCCGGACCACGAAGTCGTGCAGGGCGTCGTACGCACTGGGCGCGTCGGGCAGACACGAGGCTGACTGGGCCTCGTCGAGCTCGGCGTGCAGCCGCTCCACGTCGGCCTCCACGCGCGCGTGCGGGACAGCGGCGCTGCCGTGCTCGCGCTCCGCCTTGGCGGCTATCAGCTCGGGCAGATAGCCGGGGGCGTCGAGGTGCTCCAGCAGCGTGGGCAGGTGAGCCTGGACCTCGCCGCTGCGCATGAGGTGGATGCCGGTGAGCAGCACCCGGAACGTGTAGAGCAGCGGCTTGAGTTCGCCGGTCTTCTCGAACATCCGCCACTGGGTCACCGCGAATCCCCGGTAGTGGTGGGCGTGGTGGCTGGTGAGGACGCCGGGGGCGAGGGCGGCCAGCTCACGGTGCGTGTCCCCCGTGTGCACGACCAGCGGCGAGAGCAGCTGCTCCAGCACATAGCCGTTGCGGCGCAGCATCAGCCGTACGAACTTGCGCAGATCGTGGGTGACGAGGTCCAGTTCGACGCCGTAGCGCACCCACGCCCGGGACCGGGTCTCCTCCGGCTCGCGCAGCCCGACGAGGTCGGCCGCCGGGAGCAGATGGACGCCCCGCAGGTCCACGTCCGAGTCCCGCGAGGGGAAGCCGTACAGATGGGCTCCGGAGACGGTCGCGAACAGCAGGGGGTCGGGCTGCTGCGCGACCACGGGCTTCAGGTCGATGTCGAGGTCGTCGATCATGGACCTAAGCGTCCCAGAGCGTGCCCAGCGCCAACAGATCGCCCCGGTACTCGATCCGCTCGCTCCAGTCGGCCGGCCAGGCCTCCTCGCCCAGCCAGGCGCCCGCGAAGGCCCCGGTGAGGCAGGCGATGGAGTCGGAGTCGCCGAAGGAGCAGGCCGCCCGGCGCAGGGCGGTGACGGGCTCGTCGGGGAAGAGCAGGAAGCACAGCAGCCCGGTGGCGAGGGCCTCCTCGGCGATCCAGCCCGCGCCGGTGGCCAGGCACGGGTCGGTCTCCGGGGAGACGGTCCGCACGGCCTCCTGGAGCCGGTCGAGGACGGCCAGGCACTCGTCCCAGCCACGCGCGATGAAGTGCTCGGGGGTCGGGTCCTGGGAGCGGGTCCACAGGTCGCCGAGCCACGTGTGGTCGTAGTGCGTGCGGTGCTCCAGGGCGTAGGAGCGGAGTTGTCCGACCAGTCCCGTGGGGTCGGTGCCCTGCGCGAGCAGGTGGACGGCGTGGGCGGTCAGGTCGGAGGCGGCGAGCGCGGTGGGGTGGCCGTGGGTGAGCGCGGACTGCAACTGGGCGGCACCGGAGCGCTGTTCGGGGCTCAGACCGGGGGCGAGCCCGACGGGGGCGACCCGCATGTTGGCGCCGCAGCCCTTGGAGCCGACCTGGCTGGCGTCCTGCCAGGCGCGGCCCACCTCCTTCAGCAGGCCGCACGCGGTCAGGCAGGTGCGGCCCGGGGCGCGGTTGTTCTCCGGCGAGTGGTACCAGTCCACGAACTCCTCGCGCAGCGGCCGCTCCAGCCGCTTCGGGGCGAGGAACCCGCGGTCCGTGGCCGTCCTGAGCGCGCGCCCGACGGCGAGGGTCATCTGGGTGTCGTCGGAGACGAAGGCGCGCCGCGGCAGCTCCATCTCCCGCCAGGGCCCGCACTTGGCGAGGATCGACGGTACGTCGTTGAACTCGGTCGGGAAGCCGAGGGCGTCCCCGAGGGCGAGGCCGAGCAGTGCGCCGGTGGCCGCGTGCTTGGACATAGGATCACCATCCCCCTTTATCGTCACCCTGACAATAAAGGGGGATGGTGATCACGGCAAGGCGTTCGGGAGGTCGACTTGGAGGTCGATCTAGAGGTCGACTTCCTTCATCAGCATCCCGACCTCGGTGTTGGACAGCCGCCGCAGCCAGCCCGACTTCTGGTCGCCGAGGGTGATCGGGCCGAAGGCGGTGCGGACCAGCTTGTCGACCGGGAAGCCGGCCTCCGCCAGCATGCGCCGCACGATGTGCTTGCGGCCCTCGTGCAGGGTCACCTCGACCAGGTAGTTGTTGCCGGTCTGCTCCACGACCCGGAAGTGGTCCGCGCGCGCGTAGCCGTCCTCCAGCTGGATGCCGTCCTTCAGGCGCTTACCCAGGTCGCGCGGGATCGGGCCGACGATCGCAGCGAGGTAGGTCTTCTTCACGCCGTACTTGGGGTGGGTCAGGCGGTGCGCCAGCTCACCGTGGTTGGTGAGCAGGATGACGCCCTCGGTCTCGGTGTCCAGCCGGCCGACGTGGAACAGCCGCGTCTCGCGGTTGGTGACGTAGTCCCCGAGGCACTGCCGCCCCTCCGGGTCCTCCATCGTGGAGACGACACCGGCGGGCTTGTTCAGCGAGAAGAACTGGTACGACTGCGTCGCGACCGTCAGGCCGTCGACCTTGACCTCGTCCTTCTCCGGGTCGACCCGGCGGCCCTGCTCCAGGACGATCTCGCCGTTGACCTCCACCCGCGCCTGCTCGATCAGCTCCTCGCAGGCCCGCCGCGAACCGTAGCCGGCGCGCGCGAGGACCTTCTGCAGCCGCTCGCCCTCCTGCTCGGCACCCGGGAAGGTCTTGGGCAGCTTGATGTCCTTCTTGCCGGCGTAGCGCTCCCGGTTGCGCTCCTCGACGCGCGCCTCGTACTCACGCGAGCGCGCGGGGGCCGTACGGCCGCGCCCGCCGCCCTGCTGGGGCTGCTTGGGGCCGCCCTTGGCGCCACCGCGGGCCGTGCCGCCGCGCCCGGACTTGGGGCCGTCCTTCGTGGCCCCGGGGCCGACGTCGTAGCGGCGCTCCTCGGGGCGGGGCTTGCTGGGACGGCCCTGCCCCTGCCGCTCGTCCCGGTTGTTGCCGGCGCCGCGGTAATTACCGCGCCCGCCGCTGTTCCTGCCGCTGCCGCTGCTTCGCATCAAGGTTTCCGTCTTAGTCGTCTGCGTCCTGAGCACCGGGCGCGTCGGGCGCGTCCGGGTCGAACGACGGCACCCCTTCCTGGGTCTCGGCCTCGATCGCCTCCGCCTCCGGGAGGAAGGGCGCGAGTTCCGGAAGCTCGTCCAGGCCGCGCAGGCCCATCCGCTCCAGGAAGTAGTTCGTCGTCCTGTACAGGATCGCACCTGTTTCGGGTTCCGTGCCCGCCTCCTCGACCAGACCCCGTTGCAGGAGGGTGCGCATCACACCGTCGCAGTTGACCCCGCGTACGGCGGAGACGCGGCTGCGGCTGACCGGCTGGCGGTAGGCGACGACCGCGAGGGTCTCCAGCGCGGCCTGGGTGAGCCGGGCGGTCTGGCCGTCCAGGACCAGTCGCTCGACCGCGGGCGCGTACTCGGCCCGGGTGTAGAAGCGCCAGCCGCCCGCGACGAACCGCAGCTCGAAGCCGCGGCCCTGCACGGTGTACTCGTCGGCCAGCTCCCGCAGCGCGTCCACGACCTGCCGTCTCGGCCGCTCCAGCAGCTTGGCCAGGTGCTCCTCGGTCGCGGGCTCGTCCACGACCATGAGCATCGCCTCCAGGGCGGGCTTGAGGTCGAGGTCGGCGACGCCGCGCAGTCCCTGGGGGAGCGCTGTGGTCTCGCTCATGCCTTCTTCTCCTCCTTGGGCGGCTCGGGCGGCCGGTCGAACTCGTCGGTGACCATCGGTGCCGTGTCGGTGTCCCCGCCGGTCCAGCGCACGAGCAGCTCCCCGAGCGCGGTCTCCTGCTCCAGGGCGACGGCCTTCTCGCGGTACAGCTCCAGCAGGGCGAGGAACCGGGCCACGACGGTGAGGGTGTCGTCGGTGTCCTCGACCAGCGCCCGGAAGCTGGCCTCACCCAGCTCCTTCAACCGCGCGACCACGATTCCGGCCTGCTCCTGCACACTGACCAGCGGGGCGTGGATGTGGTCGACGTAGACCTGCGGCTTGGGCTTGGGCTGCATCGCCTTGACCGCGAGCCTGGCGAACCCCTCGGGGCCGATGCTGATGACGACCTCGGGCAGCAGCTCGGCGTGGTGCGGTTCCAGGCCGACGGTACGGGGCCAGCGCCGCGCTTCGTCGTCGAGCCGACGGTTGAAGATGTCCGCGATCTGTTTGTACGCGCGGTACTGCAGCAGCCTCGCGAACAGCAGGTCCCGCGCCTCCAGCAGCGCCAGGTCGGCCTCGTCCTCGACCTCCGCGGCGGGCAGCAGCCGGGCCGCCTTCAGGTCGAGCAGCGTGGCGGCGACGACCAGGAACTCGGTCGTCTGATCCAGGTCCCAGTCGGGCCCCATGGCCCGGATGTGCGCCATGAACTCGTCGGTGACCTTGGAGAGCGCGACCTCGGTGACGTCCAGCTTGTGCTTGGAGATCAACTGGAGGAGCAGGTCGAAGGGGCCCTCGAAGTTGGCGAGCCGCACCTTGAAGACACCGTCGGCGGAGCCTTGGGACTCCACGGTCTCCCCGGGTCGAGCGACCGCGGACGCCGCGGCGTCGTCGAACACGGGAGCTTCGGGTTCGGCGACGTCGAGGGCTTCCGGCTCGGCGGCCACCCGCGCTTCCGGCACGGCGGGCACGGACCCCCCGGAACCGGCAACTGCGGGCGCTGCTGGCTCAGCGGCCACCAGCGCTTCCGGCACGGTGGCTGACGGTTCTTCGGGCGGCGCGGACGCCGGTTCTTCGGGTGGGGCGGACGCCGGTCTCTCGGGTGGGGTGGCTACGGGGGCCTCTTCCGGCAGGCCGTCGTGCCCACCGGCCTGCGCCGGAACCTCCACTTCGGGCGCCGGCTCGCTCTGCGGCACCGCCGGCGGACCCACGCGCGGGACCCCTGGACCCCGCCCCAGCGCACGCCGACGGCCGGCGCCGGCGCCGGGGACGGGAACGTCGTTCGAGGTCATGGCCCCCGCAGGTTACCCCTACCGCCCCCGCAGCCGGCGTACGAGGATGCTCGCGTCCCCGCGGGACTCCAGGTCGGCCAGGACCACGGCCACCGCCTCGCGGACGATCCGCCCGCGGTCGACCGCGAGCCCGTGCTCACCGCGGAGCACCAGACGGGCGTGCTCGAGGTCCATCAGCTCCTCGGCCGACACATACACCGTGATCTTCTCGTCGTGCCGCTCGCGCCCACTGGGCCGCCTCGCCGCCGCCCGCCCCCGCTTCCGCGACGCCGCGGCGGAGGGTGCGCCCGAATCGTCCTGCGCCGCCTGCCGACGCGCCGGGCGGGTGCGGGACTCGCCGGCCCCGTCCTGCTCGGCCTCCGCCGCGGCATGCTCCGCGCCCTCGCCGTCACCGCCCTGGACCGGCACCGACTGCGGTGCGTCCTCGGCGGCGGCCGCGTCGTCGCTCTCCCCGGCGGGAGCCGGCACCCGGGCCTCACCGCCCGCCGCCCGCCGAGGAGTCGACGGCTGAAGCGCCGTCCCCCCTGTCGTACGGAAGAGTTCGTCGGCCCCGGGCAGACTCACTCGGCGTGACACCGGGCGAGCACCTCCCTGGCGAGCTGGCGATAGGCGGCGGCACCGACGGAGTTGGAGGCGTACGTGGTGATCGGCTCACCGGCGACCGTGGTCTCCGGGAAGCGGACCGTGCGGCCGATGACCGTGTGGTAGACGTGGTCGTCGAACGCCTCGACCACACGCGCCAGCACCTCACGGCTGTGGACCGTGCGCGAGTCGTACATCGTGGCGAGGATGCCGTCCAGTTCGAGCTCGGGGTTGAGCCGCTCCTGGACCTTCTCGATCGTCTCGGTCAGCAGGGCCACACCGCGCAGGGCGAAGAACTCGCACTCCAGCGGCACGATCACCTTGTGAGCGGCCGTCAGGGCGTTGACGGTGAGCAGGCCGAGCGAGGGCTGACAGTCGATCACGATGTAGTCGTAGTCGGGCATCAGCGGCTTCAGGGCGCGCTGCAGCGTCGACTCACGGGCGACCTCGGAGACCAGCTGGACCTCGGCGGCCGACAGGTCGATGTTGGAGGGCAGCAGGTCCATGTTGGGGACCGCTGTCTTCAGCAGGACCTCGTCCGCGGACATGCCCCGCTCCATGAGCAGGTTGTAGACCGTCAGGTCGAGCTCCATCGGGTTGACGCCGAGTCCCACCGACAGCGCGCCCTGCGGGTCGAAGTCCACGAGCAGCACGCGCCGGCCGTACTCCGCGAGCGCGGCACCCAGGTTGATGGTCGACGTTGTCTTTCCGACGCCGCCCTTCTGGTTGCACATCGCGATGATCTTCGCGGGGCCGTGGTCGGTCAGCGGGCCCGGGATCGGGAAGTACGGCAGCGGGCGTCCGGTCGGACCGATGCGCTCGCGGCGCTGGCGGGCCGCGTCGGGCGCGAGCGTGGCCGCGTACTCCGGATCGGGCTCGTACTCGGCGTCGGGGTCGTAGAAGTGCCCCTCGGGCAGTTCGTCGTAGTCGGCGAAGTGGTTGTGGGGCGCGCCACTTCCGTCGCCGGCCATGGCGTTCACGTGATGGCCATCCATGCTCGGGTGTGCTGTCCCGGCCGCCTGCGGACCGGAACTCTGGTGGGCTGCGAAGGTGCGCACAGCTACGGAGCCGACAGCCTCGAATCCCGCGGGGCCCTGGCCCCGTGCAGGCATTCCTGGTTGACCACCCCCGGGAGAAAATGTCGACTCATTCACAAGTCGTCTTACCTCCTTGGTGACCAGGAAACTTCTAGACAAGGTCAGCGTGGCACCATGCCGACGGTTGGCGACTCTATGGCGTGTCGGCGGTCCGCAGCAACACAATCCGCCGGACCCGGCAGGATGTGTCGGCAATGAAACATCTCGCTGTCAAGGGCGTACGGCCGTCGCACAGTAGGTTTCACCGGTGTACGAATCGGTCGAAGGGTTGCGTTCGAGGCGAGTTGACCAAGAGTCGCCAAGTGACCATACACACATCCGGCCGGACCTTGTCGGGCAAGGTCCGGCCGGGTGCGCACGGTTGACGAGCCGTGTTGACGAATCGCCTTTTATGACCTGGTGACTTAGCGACTCAGCAGGTCACGGGGGTCAGCCGAGCAGGGTCTCCAGCTCGACGTGCTCCAGGCCGTGGGCCTCGGCGACCTCCTTGTAAACGACCTTGCCGTCATGGGTGTTGAGACCCTTGGCGAGCGCGGCGTCGCGGCGCAGCGCCTCGACCCAGCCGTTGTCGGCGAGGGAGACGATGTAGGGCAGCGTCGCGTTGGTGAGGGCGTTGGTGGAGGTGTTGGGCACCGCGCCGGGCATGTTGGCGACGCAGTAGAAGACCGAGTTGTGCACCTGGAAGGTCGGCTGGGCGTGCGTCGTCGGGTGGGAATCCTCGAAGCAGCCGCCCTGGTCGATCGCGATGTCGACAAGGACACTTCCGGGCTTCATCCGGGCCACCAGCTCGTTGGTGACCAGCTTCGGGGCCTTGGCGCCCGGGATGAGGACCGCGCCGATGACGAGGTCGGCGTCGAGGACGGCCTTCTCCAGCTCGAAGGAGTTGGACATGATCGCCTTGACCTTCGTGCCGAAGATCTTGTCGGCCTCGCGCAGCTTGTTGATGTCGCGGTCGAGCAGGGTCACGTCGAAGCCCATGCCGACGGCGACCTGGGTGGCGTTCCAGCCGGAGACACCGCCGCCGATGACGACGGCCTTGGCCGGGGTCACACCGGGGACGCCGCCCGGCAGCACGCCACGGCCGCCGGCCGCGCGCATCAGGTGGTAGGCGCCGACCTGCGGGGCCAGCCGGCCCGCGACCTCGGACATCGGGGCGAGCAGCGGCAGCGCGCGGTTCGGCAGCTCGACGGTCTCGTAGGCGATGGCCGTGGTGCCGGACTCGATGAGCGCGTCCGTGCACTCCTTGGAGGCGGCCAGGTGCAGGTAGGTGAAGAGGATCTGGTCCTTGCGGAGGCGGTGGTACTCCTCCGCGATGGGCTCCTTGACCTTCAGCAGCAGGTCGGCGGTGGCCCACACCTCGTCGGCGGTGCCGAGGATCGCGGCACCGGCGGAGACGTACTCCTCGTCCGTGATAGAGGAGCCGAGGCCGGCGCCCCGCTCGATGACGACCTGGTGCCCGTTGCGCACCAGCTCGTGCACACCGGCGGGGGTGATGGCCACCCGGAACTCGTTGTTCTTGACCTCGCGGGGGATGCCGACCTTCACGTCGATCACGGTCCTTGGCTCAGAGGGTATGGGGGTGCTTTAAGACGTACCCAGACATGCAAGGGCATACCGGGAGACACCGCAGGAGAACGTGCGGCAGAGCCAGTTTAATGAAGGTGTTCTGACTGTCTAGCCTTTCATTGCATCAATCTTCGCTGGATGCACTGCGGATTTCGCAGGCATCGGCGTCCTGTTTGGGGCTTGCCTCGTCCTCCGGGCCCTCTTCCTCCAGCATGCGCCCGGCCGCCGCGCGGTGCAGACGGGCGGCGGCCGGGTCGCCGAGGTGGTCCAGCGTGTCGGCGAGCCGGAGCTGCAGCGCGGCCTGCAACCGGAGGTCGTCGGCGCGCCGCGCCCACTCCACCGCCTCGTGGCAGGTGCGCAGGGACTCCTCGAACCGTCCCGCGTACTCCTGCACCCTGGCCAGCTCGCTCAACGCCCGTGCGTGGGCGGCGACATCGCCGCCCCTGCGGTAGCCGGCGACGGCGGCCCGCCAGTTCCGCAGGGCCTCGCCGTAGCGGCCCGCGTAGGTGTGGGCGGTGGCGATCCGGCCGTACAGCCGGGCGGCCTGTTCGCGCTCGCCGCGCGCCAGCCGCTCGGCGAGGGCCCGGCCGAACCAGTCCGCGGCCCGCTCGTAGTCCCCGAGCTCCTGGTAGGCACCACCTACGGATTCCATTGCGCGGCCGGTCGCATACGGGTCATTCGCTCTGCGTCCGGCGGCCAGAGCCAGCCGATATCGTGCCAGGGCGGCCTGGGTACGGCCGGTCTGCGCGTCCACGTCGCCCAGGTTCAGCAGGGCCGCGGCCTCCTCCCGGGCCAGCCCCCGCCGCTTGGCGACATCGAGGACCAGGCTGTGCACCTCGTACAGGTCGGGAGCGGCGGCCTGCGTGCCTTCGTGCGCCACCATGGCCCTGACCAGCTGGGACATCAGCCGCCGGGCGAGGGTGTCCAGCTCGCCGTCGGCCACCGCCAGACGTGCGCACGCCAGCAGCGCGGGGCGCCGGACGCGCAGCCAGTCGGCGGCCGCCCTGGGGTTGGGGAAGCGCACCTCGGCGGGCATCGCGCCCAGCTTCTCCCGGGCCTGCGGGCTGTCCGTCTCGGTGATCGCCCGGCACGACTGCAGCAGCCGCACGGTCCGCTCCAGCATCCGGGCCCGGGCCAGCTGCAGCTCCGCGGGCCGCTCCTGGCTCTCGGCGCAGGCGCGCAGCAGCGGGTGCAGACAGCCGGGGACGTCGTACTGGGGCAGTGGGGAGTCCACCGCGCGCAGCAGGCCGAGGGCGACGAGGTCGTCCAGGCCGGCGCGGGCGGCGCTCACCGAGCAGCCGGCGATGGCCGAGGCGGTGTGCGGGTCGATCAGGCCGGCCGGGGCGAGGGAGAGCAGGCGCAGCATCCGGGCGGCCGGGCCGGGCAGGTCGGCTAGGACATGCCGGAAGACCCGGGCCGGCGGGGTGCCGTCCGGGCCGTCGTCGGCGGCCGTGTGCAGCCGTTTGGCGAGGTCGGAGACGGCGGCCTTGGGGCGGGCGGCGAGCCAGCCGCCGGCCAGCACGAGCGCGGTCGGATGGCCCTGGCAGGCCTCGACCAGGCTCTCGGCGGAGCGCGGGTCGACGGTGATGCGGACGGTGCCGGTGTAGCGGGTGAGGAGTTCCAACGCGGACTTGGTGTCCAGGCCGCCCAGGGTGCAGGGGCGGACGTCCGCAATGCCGGTGAGGGGGCCCGCGGAGACGGCCACCACCAGGCATTCCGGTGCCTCCGGGAGCAGCGCGTCGACCTGCTCGGCGCCGGCCGCGTCGTCCAGGAGCAACACGGCACGCCGGTCGGCGAGGGCGGTGCGCAGCGCCTCGGTGAGGTCGTCCTCGGCGGCGCCGGCCGGGGCCGGCAGCTCCAGCGCGGCGAGCAGGTCGCGGGCGGCACGCCCGACGGGGACGGGGGTGCCGTCGGGCTCGCTGAGCCGGGTCCGCAGCACTCCGTCGGGGTAACGGCCCTCGATCTGCCGGACGAGTTCCTCGGCCAGGGCGGTCCGGCCGGAGCCGGGGCGGCCCGCGATCAGCAGCACGCGCGCGCGTGGCGCTTTGCGGCCGGAGAGGGTGTCCAGCCCCGCGCGCTCGATGTCGGCGCGCAGCTCCTTCAACTCCCTTGTGCGGCCCAGGAAATGGTCTTGTGCAGCCTCGTGCGCCGACAGTCGCACGCCGTCTGTGTCCACCGCCTGATCCGTCACGGGCCACACTCCCGTCCCACCGCACGCGCAAGCCCGCCGGATCTTCCGCTACGGGCGTGCAAGAGCCTAGTTCACGCTCTGCGAGGTGCCGTGAGGAGCGTGACGGACAGGTCCCCTGATCGGATCAGGCGATCGTCACACCAGTACACCGATCGGGCGCGCTTCCGGGCGCCGGGTGCGGCCCCGGGCTGGGCTCCGGTTGCGGCTCAGGACTGGAAGGGCCGGGCCGGCCAGGGCGCGTCGGCCGGGCGGAGCGCGTCGATGCCGTCGCCGCCGCGCGCGGCCACCAGGGAGAGGACGCCGACGACCAGGCAGTTGTTGTGCACATCACCGGCCAGGATCCGGCGTACGAGCTCCTCGACCGGCACGCGCGCGTGCTCCATGTCGGTCTCCTCGTGCTCCGCCTCGAACCGCTCGCCCTCCGCCTCTGACAGGTCGCGGGCGAGGAAGATCCGTACGGCCTCGTCGCAGCCGCCGGGCGTGGTGTAGACGTCGGTCAGCACCCGCCAGTCCTCGGCCTTGACGTGCGCCTCCTCGTACAGCTCGCGCTGGGCGGCGTGCAGCGGGTTCTCGCCGGGCACGTCGAGCAGACCGGCCGGGATCTCCCACAGCTTGTGCCGCACCGGGTGGCGGTACTGGTTGATCAGCAGCACCCGGTCCTCCTCGTCGAGGGCGAGGACGGCGACCGAGCCGGGGTGGACCTGGTAGTCGCGGCGGGCCACCGATCCGTCGGGCATGACCACGTCGTCCGTGCGGACGGAGGTCTTGTTGCCCACGAAGGGGGTCTCCGTCGCCCGGATCTCCCACTCCTCGGGGGTGTCCTTGATCGTCATGCCCTGTCCTTCCCCAAAGCGCCAAGCGGCCGGGGCGCGATCGTTTTGAATGCGCGCGCCCCGGCCACCGTACAACCCTTGTGTTACTTCGAGATCTTCCGCTCGACCGCGGCCTTCACCAGGCCCGCGAACAGCGGGTGCGGACGCGTCGGCCGCGAGCGCAGCTCCGGGTGGGCCTGCGTGGCGACCAGGTAGGGGTGGACGTCACGCGGGTACTCCACGTACTCCACGAGCTTGCCGTCCGGCGAGGTGCCCGAGAAGAGGATGCCGGCCTTCTTCTCCAGCTCCGCGCGGTAGGCGTTGTTGACCTCGTAGCGGTGGCGGTGCCGCTCCTCGACGTACTCCTTGCCGTCGTACACCTCGCGCACGATCGAGCCCTCGGCGAGCTTCGCCGGGTACATGCCGAGACGCATCGTCCCGCCCATGTCACCCTCACCGGCGACGATGTCCAGCTGCTCGGCCATGGTGGAGATGACCGGGTGGCCGGTGGCCGGGTCGAACTCGGTGGAGTTGGCGTCCGGGATGTCCGCCAGGGTGCGCGCGGCCTCGATCACGATGCACTGCAGGCCCAGGCACAGGCCGAGCAGCGGGATCTTGTTCTCGCGGGCGTACTTGATGGCGCCGACCTTGCCCTGCACACCGCGGTCGCCGAAGCCGCCGGGGATGCAGATGCCGTCGACGTCGGACAGCTGGGCCTTGGCGCCGGCCGGGGTCTTGCAGTCGTCCGAGGTGACCCACTTGATCTTCACCCGGGCCCGGTTGGCGAAGCCGCCGGCGCGCAGCGCCTCGGTCACCGACAGGTAGGCGTCGGGCAGGTCGATGTACTTGCCGACCAGCGCGAGCGTGATCTCGTGGTCGGGGTTGTGGACGCGGTCCAGCAGGTCGTCCCACGTGGTCCAGTCGACGTCACGGAAGGGCAGGTCCAGCTTGCGCACGACGTAGGCGTCCAGGCCCTCGGAGTGCACGACCTTCGGGATGTCGTAGATCGAGCGGGCGTCGGGACAGGCGACCACGGCGGCCTCGTCGACGTCGCACATCAGCGAGATCTTCCGCTTGATCGCGGTCGGCACCTCGCGGTCGCAGCGCAGCACGATCGCGTCCGGCTGGATACCGATGTTGCGCAGCGCGGCGACGGAGTGCTGGGTCGGCTTGGTCTTCAGCTCGCCGGAGGGGCCGATGTAGGGCAGCAGCGAGATGTGCACGACGAAGACGTTGTCCCGGCCGACCTCGTGGCGGACCTGGCGGACGGTCTCCAGGAACGGCAGCGACTCGATGTCGCCGACGGTGCCGCCGACCTCGGTGATGACGACGTCCACCTCGTCGGTGGCCATGCGCCGGATGCGGTGCTTGATCTCGTTGGTGATGTGCGGGATGACCTGCACCGTGTCGCCCAGGTACTCGCCGCGCCGCTCCTTGGCGATCACCGTGGAGTACACCTGGCCGGTGGTGACGTTGGCGGTGCCGTCCAGGTCCCGGTCGAGGAAGCGCTCGTAGTGGCCGATGTCCAGGTCGGTCTCGGCGCCGTCGTTGGTGACGAACACCTCACCGTGCTGGAAGGGGTTCATCGTGCCCGGGTCGACGTTCAGGTACGGGTCGAGCTTCTGCATCACGACGCGCAGGCCGCGGGCCTTGAGCAGCATGCCCAGGCTGGAGGCGGTCAGGCCCTTGCCGAGCGAGGAGGCGACGCCCCCGGTGACGAAGATGTGCTTGGTCGTCGTGGATTTGGGCGGCATGGCCAAGAGGGGGCTCCCGTGGTCGCTGTCTGTGATGCGGTGCGGCTGCCGTCCCGGATGCCTCCGGAGGTGCCGTCGCTGCGGTTCGGGGGTTTCAGGCCCACCGGTCCACGGGCTACCAGGGTATCAGCGCCCGGCGCAGATGGCTTCCGGCCACGCTCCGCGCTCGCCCGCGCACAGGACGATCCGGCACACTGTGCACAGGCACGCAAACGTCACATGGTCATCACCCGCTGCTCACCCGTTCGGCCCACACAGGTTGCCCGGAGCGGCACGCAGATCATCTACGTGCGTCGTATCCTGCTCGGACACTCGCTGCCGAGCCCGGCCGGAACGACGGCACACCCCCGCCTGTACCACCCGGAACAACGTGAGCGCGGCAGTTCGTTGAGCAAAGACTGTCGTATTGCCTCAGGGCTCGGCGGGCTGCTTTGCTTCACCGCTCAACGACGCATAACAACGACCCCTTGACCGCACTAGCGACAGCCCCCTGCGCGGGGGTGACGTGGCCGTTCGACTGGAGTTGCACGTGGCCGGGCGCATCGAAGACTACGCACTCATCGGAGACATGCAGACCGCAGCCCTGGTCTGCCGGGATGGCACGGTGGACTGGCTGTGCCTGCCCCGCTTCGACTCGCATGCCATCTTCGCCGGCCTGCTGGGCACCGAGGAGCACGGCTTCTGGCGGCTCGGCCCGGCCTACGCCGCCGACTGCCGGCCGCCCGCGGCCGCCCGGCGCAGCTACCGGGGCGACTCGCTGATCCTGGAGTCGGAGTGGGACACCCCGCGCGGCACGGTCCGCGTGACCGATTTCATGCCCCCGCGTGAGGGCGCGCCCCAGTTGATCCGGATCGTGGAGGGCGTCACCGGCCGGGTGCCGATGCGCTCCGCGCTGCGGATGCGGTTCTCCTACGGCCGGGTCATCCCCTGGGTGCACAAGCACGAGGGCCGTACGGTGGCGGTCGCCGGACCGGACTCGGTGTGGTTCGACACGGAGGCCGAGACCTACGGAAAGTCGCTGACGACGTACGCGGACTTCACGGTCGCTCCGGGTGACCGGATCGCCTTCACCATCTCGTGGCAGGCCTCGCACAAGGAGCCGCCGTCGCTGCCGGAGCCGGAGGCCTCGCTGGAGGCGACGGAGGAGTTCTGGCGCGAGTGGGTCGAGCACTGCACGTACCACGGACCGTACCGCGAGGCGGTGATCCGCTCCCTGATCACCCTGAAGGCCCTGACGTACGCCCCCACGGGCGGCATCGTCGCGGCCCCGACGACCTCGCTCCCCGAGGACATCGGCGGGGTCCGCAACTGGGACTACCGCTACACCTGGCTGCGCGACGCCGCGATCACCCTGTCCTCCCTCCTGCGCACCGGCTACCGCGAGGAGGCCCGCGCCTGGCGCGAGTGGCTGCTGCGCGCGGTCGCAGGCGACCCGGACAACCTGCAGATCATGTACGGCATCGCCGGTGAGCGCGAGCTGGGCGAGGCCGAGCTGGACTGGCTGCCGGGCTACGAGCACTCGGCCCCGGTCCGGGTGGGCAACGGCGCCGCGCACCAGCTCCAGCTGGACGTGTACGGCGAGGTCACCGAGGCCCTGCACCTGGCGCACATGACGGGCCTGGCCCGCAACGACTACGCCGCCCTGCTCCAGCTCAAGCTGATCCGCTATCTGGAGGACCACTGGCAGGAGCCGGACGAGGGCATCTGGGAGGTGCGCGGCCCGCGCCGGCACTTCGTGCACTCGAAGGTGATGGCCTGGGTCGCGGTGGACCGCACCATCAAGCTGATCGAGTCCGGGGACGCGGACGGCCCGCTGGAGCGCTGGAAGGAACTGCGCGACGACATCCACCGGGACGTCTGCGAAAAGGGCTACGACAAGGAACGCAACACCTTCACCCAGTCCTACGGCTCCCAGGAGCTGGACGCCTCGCTGCTGCTGATCCCGCAGATGGGCTTCCTGCCGCCGGACGACAAGCGGGTGATCGGCACGATCGAGGCGATCCAGCGCGAGCTGTCCACCCCGGACGGGTTCATCCTGCGTTACCCGACGGAGGGCGTCCACGCGGGCGTCGACGGCCTCCCCGGCGACGAGGGCGCCTTCCTGGCCTGCTCGTTCTGGATGGCGGACGACCTGGCGATGATCGGCCGCGTCGACGAGGCCCGCAAGCTGTTCGAGAGGCTCCTCGCACTGCGCAACGATCTCGGCCTGCTCGCCGAGGAGTGGGACCCGCGGCTGCAGCGGCAGGTGGGCAACTTCCCGCAGGCGTTCAGCCACGTGCCTTTGATCGACACGGCTCTGCGGCTGACGGCTTCGGGGGCGTACGGGGGCTGAGCGGCCCGCCTAGGCTGGAAGGCGGCACCCTGCCGGAAAGGGGGCTGCCATGGCTTCCCGTTCCAGGGCCCACGCCGCCCTCGCCGCGCTCCGCGAGGATCTGGCCGGCGAGGCGTTCGCCCCGGGGGACCCGGGCTACGACGAGGCCCGGGCCGTCTTCAACGCGATGAACGACCGGCGCCCGGCCGTGATCGCCCAGTGCGCGAACGCGGCCGACGTCGTCCGAGCCGTGCGCTTCGCACGTGACCTGGATCTGCACATCGCCGTCCGTGGCGGCGGGCGCGGGCTGGTGGGGGCCCGGGTCGACGGCGCGCTCGTCGTGGATCTGCGCCGGATGCACGAGGTGACCGTCGACCCGGCGGCCGAGGCGGTCCGGGTCGAGGGCGGGGCCACGACGAGCCATCTGGACCGGGCCGGCCAGCCGTACGGCCTCGCGACCCCCGGCGCCCGGGCTCCGGCCACCGGTGTCGGCGGATTCGTCCTCGGCGGCGGCACCGGCCTGCTGGACCGTGCCTTCGGCCTGGCCGTGGACAACCTCATCGGCGTGGAGCTGGTGACCGCCGACGCCGAGCGAGTGCACGCCAACGCCGACGAGAACCCCGAGCTGTTCTGGGCGCTGCACGGCGGGGGCGGCAACTTCGGCATCGCCACCGCGCTCACCCTGGAGCTGCACGAACTGCCGGAGTTCTCGGTCGCGCTGCTGCTGTTCCTGCCGGAGTTCGGCCCGGACGTGGTCCGCACCTTCCGCGAGATCGTCCGTACCGGTCCCGACGAGGTGAGCGGCGCCGCGATGTATCCGGCCCTGGACAGGGTGCTGTGCGGCGCGCTGCTGACGTACGCCGGTGGGGAGGCGGGGCTGCGCAAGCTGGCCGAGCCGCTGCTGGCACTGCCGCACGAGACGGAGGCCCTCGGCGCGCTGCCGTACGCGGACGCGCAGTGCCTGCTGGAGCCCCTGTCCGGCCTCCGGAACCACTGGTCGGCCGAGTGCCTGACGGACCTGCCCGAGGAGCTGGTGGACCTCTTCTGCGCCCGCGCGGACGGCATGCCCGCGTCGAACGGCAGCCGGCACGTGATCTTCCCGCTGGGCGGCGCGATCGCCGCCGGAGCCGGTGCGTACCCGGTGCCGTACCGGGACGCGTCCTGGATGGTGCACGCCTTCGCCTGCTGGACGGACCCCGCCGACGACGAGCGGGCGATGGCCTGGGTACGGGACGCGTGCGCCGACGTACGGCCCTGGAGCACCGGTGCCGTCTGCCTCGACCTCGTCGGCGACGAGGGCCCCGAGCGCGTCCGGGCGGGCCTGGGTGCCGGGAATCTGCTGCGGCTGGAGAAGGTGAAGCGTCGCTATGACCCCGACAACGTCTTCCGCTTCAACCACAACATCAGGCCCATCTGACCGGGAGCTGTCCCGAGGGCGTTTACGCAGGTAGCGTCCGCTGCATGGACAGCCGTACGGACAACCGATTCGACACCCAGGGCGCCGGGATCACCGTTCAGCGGGCGCTGGAACTGCCGGGGCTGCGCAGCGGGCTGCCGGAGATCCTGGCGGGTGCCGACCGGCTGGGTCGCACGGTGCGCTGGGTGCACGCGGGCGAGGTGCCCAACATCGCCTCGCTGCTCAAGGGCGGCGAGCTGCTGCTCACCACCGGCTACGGACTCGGCACGCGTCCGGCCGAGCAGCGGGCGTTCGTGCGCACCCTCGCCGAGCGCGGGATCGCCGCCCTGGTGGTGGAGCTCGGCCCGCGCTTCAGCCGGCTGCCCGCGGCCCTGGTGGACACCGCCCGCGCCGCCGGGCTGCCGCTGGTCCAGCTGCACCGCGAGGTGCCGTTCGTGACGGTGACCGAGGAGATCCACACCGAGATCGTCAACGGCCACTACGCCCTGCTCCAGCGCGCGGAGGAGGTGCACCGGCGCTGCACCGAGGCCCTGCTGGGCGGCGGCGGGGTGCCGCAGGTGCTGGGCATCCTGGCGGACTTCAGCGGCAACCCGGTGTTCCTGGAGACGGCCGACGGCCGCCTGCTGTACGCCGCCGGGGAGGGGCCGGAGGGCGCGGACCCGCTCCAGGTGTGGGAGGGGCTGCGCGGCCCGCACAAGGACGTGCCGCCGCCCGCCGGTTCGGTGCTGGTGGACGTGCCCGGCGGCGGCCCCGGTACGGCGGGCTCGGTGCGCGCCCGCCTGGTCCTGCTGCCGGTTCGCGCACCGCTCGCCCCGGTGCACCGGATCGCCGCCGAGCGGGCCGCGGGGATCCTGGCGGTGGTGCTGATGCAGGCCCGGCAGGAGGAGGAGCTGGCGGCGCGCGGGCGCGGTGACTTCCTCACCGATCTCGCCGAGGGCCGGATCACCGCGGAAGACGCCCCGGCGCAGGCCCGGGTCCTCGGCTTCAAGCCCGGCGACAGCCCGCTGCTGCCCGTGGTGATGCGGATCGGGGACAGCCTCTCCCCCGGCGGTGGCTGGGCGGTGCTGGCGCGGGCGGTCTCCGAGGAGCTGGCCGCGGTGGGCGTGCCGGTGCTGCTGGGCGTGCGGCCGGTGGAGGGCCGGGTGCTGGTGCTGCTCGGGCTGCGCTCGGAGTCCGAGCGGTCGGCCGTCGCGGATCGGGTGGCGGCCGCGCTGCGGGCGGGCGTGGAGCGGGCCGGGATGCGCCGGCCGGGCTCGCCGCCGCCGGTCGTGGTGGTCGGCGTGGCGGGCGGCTGGGCGGCGGCCTCCGCGGGGCTGCGGCACGCGGCGGAGACGGCGACGGCCGCGCAGGGCCTGACGGACCGGCCCTGGTACGACGCCCGCCGCCTCGACATCGACCTGCTGCTCTGGCGGCTGCGCGACCACCCGGACCTCGCCGCGTTCGTGGACCGGGCGATCGGCCCGCTGCGCGACCACGACAACCGGTCCAAGCCGCCGCTGCTGCCGACCCTGCAGACCTATCTGGCGCACGCCGGCCGCAAGGCGGAGACGGCCCGCGAACTGCACCTCAACCGGCAGACCCTGTACAACCGGCTCGCCCGCATCGGGGAGTTGCTGGGCACCGACCTCGACGACCCGCAGACGGTCCTGGCGTTGAGCCTGGCCCTGCGGGCCCGCAGACACGTGCCCTAAGCCAGCGGCTGCGGCTGGGTCAACTCGTCGTAGACGCTGAGCACTTGGGCGACCGTCTCGTCCTCGGTCGGCCAGCTCGCGGCCTGCCGCACCCCGCGCTCCCGCAGCTCCTCCCGGCGCTCCGGGTCCGCGAGGAGCCGTACGACGGCGGACGCGAGCGCCTCCGGGTCGCCGTACGGGACGAGTTCGGCCGCGTCACCGACGAGGTCGGGGATGCCGCCGACCCGGGTCGCGACGAGCGGCACGCGCGCGTGGAGAGCCTCCTGGGCGAGGACGGACCGCGACTCCCAACTGCTCGTCAGCAGCGCCAGATCGGCGGCGGCGAGCAGCTCGGGCACGTCCTCGCGGGTCCCGATGAGCCGCACCGGCAGTTCCTCGTCCTCGATCCGCCGCTGCAGCGCCGCCCGCAGCGGCCCCTCCCCGGCGATGACGACCAGCGGCACGGGGTCCAGGTCCCGCCAGGCGCGGGCCGCGTCGAGCAGGAGGTCGTAGCCGCGATGCCGGTCGAGGGAGCCGACCGCGATGAGCAACGGGCGGCCGATGGCACCGAGTTCGGCCCGTACCTTGGGGCGCAGCCGGTCGGGGTCGTCGAGGACGACCGGCCGCCGCTGCCCCGGCAGGCCGACGGCGGCGAGCCGGGCGTCCCGCGCCCCCGTGTCCCGGGCCCGGTCCACCAGGTCGGAGCTGGTGCCGAGGACCACGGCCGCCGTCCGCACCACCCGCCGCTCCAGCAGCCGCAGCAGATGCGCCCGCGGACCCTCCGTCTGGGCCCGGTTGTGCCAGGTGACCACCAGCGGAGTGGACCGGCCGCTGAGCGCGAGAACGGCCCGGAAGGAGGCGTGCAGCCCGTGCGCGTGCACCAGGTCGGCGTTGGCGCAGGCGGTCCGCAGCGCGGCCACGGAGACGGGGTCGCTGCTGCGCGGCACGTGCACGTGATCGGCTCCGGCGCCGGTGAAGTCGTAGGCGCGGTCGGCCTCGACGGGGGCGCACACCGTGACCCGTACGCCCCTCGCCACGAGCCCCTCGGCCAGCGAGCGCACATGCGCGCTGCTGCCGGCGTTGCCTCCGCCCAGCACCTGCACGGTGCGCAGCGGCGACTGGCCGTGCGGTGCGTTGCTGCTCAGGGGGCTCACGGGGCCGGGGCTCCTGGTTCGGCGTGGGCGGTCACGAGGAAACGTACAGAAGGTAGCGGGCTCAGGGGGGGTGGAAGGACATACCCCGCGCGCCTCCCGCGCGGACCGTGTGCCCTCAAGCATGCCAGGGGGAACGGCCGTTACGGGAAATCCGGAGGGCGCACTGTGCGGCGGGCCGGGGCAGTGCGCCGGAGCACGTCACCCACACGAGTGAGGAAAACGGCGGCACGGCCGAACGCCGTCCGACCGCGTCCGGCGAGGTCAGACGCTCACAGCGCCCGCGCCCACGCGCTCACCCGGTCCCCGTATACGGCGGCGGCCACGACCGCGGCGGCGTGCGCGAACAGTCCCGCGCGCCGGTTACCCGCCACGAAGGCCGCCCCCAGCGCGGCGCCGAGCGCGTGCGCCCCCGTGTCCCCGATCATCACGCGCTCCCCGAGGTCGTCGGGCAGCACGGCCGCGGCGCCGCCCATCGCGACGGCCGACAGCCCGGCCGCGGGCCCCTTCCGCAACAGCCCCGGCGCCCCGAGCGCGAACACCGCACCGGCGGCCCGCCCGGGCCGTACGTCGACGAGGTTCACGAAGTGCGCGGCACCGCCGATGACAACCCCGGCGAGCACCTTGTCCAGCACCCGCTCCTTCATCACCGCCCCCGCGACCAGTCCCGCGGCCGAGATCCCGAACAACTTCACGGCCCCGCTGGTGACTTCTCCGTCCCGCAACGCCCCGAGATGCGCCCGGAACCCCCGCCGATGGTCCCCCGCGACATCGTCGTACGCCCCGCAGACCCCGGCGGCGAGCACGGCGAGCCCGGCCCCCGGATGCACCCGCGCTGCGGCGACAGCCGTACCGAGCGCCGAGGCGGGTCCGGCGAACAGGTCGACCGTGCGCCCGGCGTAGTTCTTCCGCTCCCACGACTCCCGCCCGCCGGGCGCCGCCATGCGCAGCACGGTCTGGCCGGCCCGGGTGAGCGCGGCGGACAGCAGGAAGGAGCGGGACTTGCGGCTGGCGATCATCCCGCCACCCTAGAACCCGAACCGGCTACAGGTCCGCCCTGGCCGTCGCCAGGAGTTCCTCCGCGTGGGCGCGGGCCGTCTCGGAGTCCTCCTGGCCGGCCAGCATGCGGGAGAGTTCGCGGATGCGTTCCTCGCCCTCCAGGACCTTGACGCCGGAGCGGGTGACCGAGCCGTCGTTGGTCTTCTCGACCAACAGCTGCCGGTCGGCGAAGGCGGCGACCTGGGGAAGGTGGGTGACGACGACGACCTGCGCGGTCTTGGCGAGCTTCGCCAGCCGGCGCCCGATCTCCACCGCGGCCTTGCCGCCGACACCGGCGTCGACCTCGTCGAAGAGGTACGTCGGCACGGGGTCGGTGCCCGCGAACACGACCTCCACGGCGAGCATCACGCGGGACAGCTCACCACCGGAAGCGCCCTTGGCGATGGGCCGCGGCGGGGCGCCCGGGTGCGGGGCGAGCAGCAGCTCGACCTCGTCCACGCCCGACGGCCCGTACGCGACCGTACGCCCGCCGACCTCGACGCCCTCCGGGTCCTCGGTCTGCCGGATGGCGAAGGACACGCGCGCGTGAGGCATCGCGAGCGAGGCCAGCTCGGCCGTCACGGCGGCGGCGAACCGCTCGGCGGCCTCCGTCCGCGCGTCCGTCAACGCCTGTGCCAGACCGCCCAGTTCGACACGGAGCGCGTCCCGCTCGGCGGTCAGCTCATCGATCCGCTCGTCGTCGCCGTCCAGCTCGGTCAGCCGGGCGGCGCTCTGCTCGGCCCAGACGAGGACGGCGTTCACGTCGTCACCGTACTTGCGCGTCAGCGCGTTGAGGGCCGCCCGCCGCTCCTCGACCGCCGCCAGCCGCAGCGGATCGGCGTCCAGGTCGTCGGCGTACCCCGCCAGCTCCCCGGCGACATCGCCGAGCAGGATCCCGATCTCCCCGATCCGGTCGGCGAGGGAGGCCAGCGCCGGGTCGTGCGCGCGCACGGCCTCCAGCGCACGGTGGGCGCCCGCGACGAGGGTGGAGGCGTCGATGCCCTCGGGGTCCTCGGGATTGCCCGCGAGAGCGGCGTGCGCGGCCGTCGCGGCGGACGACAGCGCCTCCGCGTGCCCCAGCCGCTCGGCCTCCTCGGCCAGCTCGGCGTCCTCTCCGGCGCGCGGCTCGACGCCGGCGATCTCCTCCAGGCCGTACCGCAGCATGTCGGCTTCCTGCGCCCGCTCACGCGCGCGTGTGGTGATCTCCTCCAGCTCGGCGGCGACGGCCCGCAGCCGCCGGTAGGCCTCGGTGTACTTGGCGAGCGGTACGGCGACCGTGTCCCCGGCGTACCGGTCCAGCGCCTGCCGCTGCCGGGACAGTTTCAGCAGCCCCTGCTGGTCGGTCTGCCCGTGCACGGCCACCAGGTCGTCGGCCAGCTCGGCGAGCAGCCCCACGGGCACGCTGCGCCCGCCGAGGTGCGCCCGCGAGCGCCCCTCGGCGGAAACGGTACGGCTGATCAGCAGGGCACCGTCGTCCAGCTCGGCCCCGGCCTCCTCGGCGCGTACGGCGGCGGCGGCGTCCGCGGAGACGGTGACCCGCCCCTCCACGACCGCCTTCTCGGCCCCGATCCGCACGAGCGCCGGGTCCGCCCGCCCACCGAGCAGCAGCCCCAGGCTGGTGACCACCATGGTCTTGCCCGCACCCGTCTCACCGGTGACGGCGGTGAACCCGGGCGACAGCTCGACGACGGCATCGTCGATGACCCCGAGCGACCGTATCCGCATCTCCTCCAACACGGAGAAGACCTTACGAGGTCGAAGGGCCGGAGTGCGACGGGCCCCGGTCCGGTTGTGTGAAGGTGCAGGTGACGGATGCGGATCGGTTTCGCATTGTCACCCGGGCGAGTGCTGCGTCCGCAGCGCAGCGCCGTCGGCGCAGCGTCCTCAGTGCAGTGCCTTGAGCAGGGCGACACCGTCGGGCGTGCCCCAGCCGGTGACGGCGTCGTACCCGGGCTTCACCGGGTAGCCCACCGCGGGCGGGTGCGAGGCGTTGTCGTGGGCGGCGGCGATGTCGCGGCAGGCGACCTCGCCGAGCGGCTGGCCGTTGATGCCGGTGTCGTAGAGGAACGGCGTGAAGAAGCGCTGCTGCTTGTCCGCCGGCAGCAGGGCGTTGATGCGGGCGATCAGCGACGCCCACAGCGGGGCGGAGGCACTGGTGCCTCCGGCGGGGAACGCAGCGCCCTGGAAGATCAGGTCGTATCCCGGGCTGCCGGCGAGCGCCGCGATGTCCGGCACGACCCTGCCCTGGATGCTGCCCGGGTTCAGGGAGTCCACGTTGACGCACCTCGGGCCACCCGGACAGGTCACCATCTGCCCGGCATTGGAGCACGCGCGAACGAGACGCTAGTGCGGCGCCCCCCGCCACCCCGTGGTCGGCAGCGCGAACTTCGCCACCAGCCGGTCGGTGAAGGACGAGTGGTGCAGCCGGGCCAGCCGCACCGGCACGGCCCCCCGCCGTACCTCCACCCGCGCCCCCGGCGGCAGCTCGACCGTCCGCCGCCCGTCACACCACAGCACGCCCGGCGGAATGTGCGGCAGAACCTCCACCGCGAGCACCGAATCCGGCGACGTGACCAACGGTTTCGCGAACAGGGCGTGCGCGCTGATCGGCACCATCAGCAACGCCTCGACCTCGGGCCACACCACAGGGCCGCCCGCGGAGAACGCGTACGCGGTGGACCCGGTGGGCGTCGACAGGACCACCCCGTCACACCCGAACCCCGTCACCGGGCGCCCGTCGATCTCCAGCACGACTTCCAGCAGCTTCTCGGCGCCGGCCTTCTGCACGGCCGCCTCGTTCAGCGCCCAGTCGGTGTGCACGATGTCCCCGTTGCGGTGCACGACGACGTCGACGGTCATCCGCTCCTCGACCTCGTACGACCGCGCCACCACCCGGTCGACCACCCGATCGAGGTCGTCGCGTTCGGCCTCCGCGAGGAAGCCGACACGCCCCAGGTTGACGCCGAGCATCGGCACCCCGGACGCCCGGGCGAACTCGGCACCCCGCAGCAGCGTCCCGTCTCCGCCGAGCACGATCAGCAGCTCGCACCCGTCGAGGCACTGCGGAGTCGCCTCCTTGACCAGCTGCACCTCGTCCGGCAGCGGCAGGTCGCGCGCCTCCTCCTGCAGCACCCGCACCCCGATGCCATGCCGCAGCAGGCCCTTGACGACGAGTTCCGCACTGCGGATCGCCGCGGGCCGCCCGGTGTGGGCGAGCAGGAAAACAGTACGCGCCAGGTTCTGTGTCAACGCGGCCCCTCCGCCACTGCACGGTCGACGTCGGCCGGGTCCACCTCGGGTGCCCCCGCCCGCAACCAGAGAAAGTACTCGACGTTCCCCGAGGGCCCGGGCAGCGGACTGGCGGTGACTCCACGCACCCCGAGCCCCAGCTCCCAGGCCTTCTCGGCCACTCCCCGCACGGCCTCCGCGCGCAAGAGCGGACTCCGTACGACACCCCCGCTGCCGAGCCGCTCCTTGCCGACCTCGAACTGCGGCTTGACCATCATCACCAGGTCGGCGTCCGGCTTCACGCACCGCTTCAGGGCCGGCAGCACCAGTCCCAGCGGGATGAAGGACAGATCGCCCACGACAAGATCCACAGGTTCTCCATCGATCGCCTCGAGCGTCAACTCGCGTACGTTCGTACGGTCCTTGACGGTGACGCGTTCATCGTTCTGGAGAGACCAGGCGAGCTGTCCGTATCCGACGTCCACCGCGACGACGTGCGCGGCGCCCGCGCGCAGCAGGACGTCGGTGAAGCCGCCGGTGGACGCGCCGGCGTCCAGCGCGCGCCGGCCCTCGACCACGAGCCCCTGCGGCACGAAGGCCTCGAGCGCGCCGGCGAGCTTGTGCCCGCCCCGGGAGACGTAGTCGGGGTCGCTGTCGTCGGCCTGGACCACGATCGCGGCCGCGGTCTCCACCTGGGTCGCCGGCTTGGTCGCTACGGCCTTGCCGACGGTGACCCGACCGGCGACGATCAGCTGGCTGGCGTGCTCACGCGAACGCGCGAGCTTCCGGCGGACCAGCTCCGCGTCCAGACGGCGGCGTGCGACTCCTGCCACGTTCGGTTCAGCTCCTGTGTCGGTACGCCGGTGAGGGCGCCTGTTGGTGCGAAGGCGGGGGCCCCGGAGGTCCCGGGCGGGCGTCGAGCGCGGTGAGCGCGTCGCGCAGCCCCCGGTGTACATCCTCGTACACCTCGACGTGCCCGTCGGTGGCGAGGTGGTCGGCGTCGGCCAGCCGCTCCAGCTGGGCGTCGACCTCGGCGTTGCCGGTGGGGGTGCGCGGGACGTTCAGGGGGGCGGGCGCGGCGGGGTCGTACGCCTGAAGTGCCTCCACCGCCTCCTGCACCGATTCCTGCGGGATCTCCGTCTCCGCAACCGAGTCGCTCATGCCCCGACGCTACCCCGAACCGCTGGGGTACCGTCGTGGGCGATGGCCACGATCGAGGAGTGCCGCGCCGCACTGGGAAAGCTTTCGGACAACATGCAGGGCGCCGAGGGCGACGTTCGGGCGGCCGCCGCCCTGGACCGCTCGGTGAGCTGTCACATCACCGACCTGGACGTCACCTTCGCCGGCCGGATGACGGGCGGGCGGATCGAGGTGGACGAGACCCATCCCGGCCCGCCGCGTGAGAAGGCGCAGATCAGGCTCGCCCTGGCCGGGGACGACCTGGTGTCCCTGGTGGACGGCGGGCTGAACTTCGCGACCGCGTGGGGCAAGGGCCGGGTGCGGCTGGAGGCGAGCCTGCTGGATCTGTTCCGGCTCAGGAAGCTGCTGTGATCCGCTCGGCACGTGCCTTGCGAGCGGCCGGTACCACCAGCGGCGTCCCGGTCTCCGGGTCGTCGATGACCTGACAGCGCAGCCCGAACACCCGCTCCACCAGCTCGGCGGTGACGATGTCGTTCGGGGCGCCCTCGGCGATCACCTCGCCGCCGCGCAGGGCGATGAGGTGGGTGGCGTAGCGGGCCGCGTGGTTGAGGTCGTGCAGGACGGCGACCAGGGTGCGGCCCTGGGTCTCGTGCAGCTCGGCGCACAGGTCGAGGACGTCGATCTGGTGCTGGATGTCGAGGTAGGTGGTCGGCTCGTCCAGGAGCAGCAGCGGGGTCTGCTGGGCGAGCGCCATGGCGATCCACACCCGCTGCCGCTGCCCGCCGGACAGCTCGTCGACGTACCGCCCGGCCAGCTCGGCGACCCCCGTCTGCCGCATCGACTCCTGGACGACCCGCTCGTCCTGCGCCGACCACTGGCGCAGCAGGCCCTGGTGCGGGTAGCGGCCCCGGCCGACGAGGTCGGCGACGGTGATGCCGTCGGGCGCGATGGACGACTGCGGCAGCAGGCCGAGGGTCCGCGCCACCTTCTTGGCGGGCATCGACTGGATGACCTGCCCGTCGAGCAGCACCCGGCCCTCGCTCGGCCTGAGCATCCGCGACAGCGCCCGCAGCAGCGTCGACTTGCCGCACGCGTTCGGACCGACGATCACCGTGAAGGAGTTGTCCGGGATCTCCACGGACAGCTGTTCGGCGATGACGCGCTGGTCGTAGGCGAGGGTGACGTTCTGCGCGGACAGGCGGTTCACAGTGCTCCCAGTCGTGTTCGTGTCGGTGCCGCTCATATCCGGCCCGCCCTGCGCTCGGTGACCAGCAGCCACAGCAGATAGCCGCCGCCGAGGACGCCGGTGACCACGCCGACGGGCAGCTGGTCGGCGCCGAAGGCGCGCTGCGAGGCCCAGTCGGCGGCGACCAGCAGGGCGGCGCCCATGCAGAGGGAGGGCACCAGGTTCGGGCCCGGCGAGCGGGTCAGGCGCCGGGCCAGCTGCGGCGCGGTGAGCGCGACGAAGCTGACGGGTCCGGCGGCGGCGGTGGCGGCGGCGGTGAGCAGTACGGCGCAGACCATCAGCACGAGCCGGACGCGCTGTACGCGCACGCCGAGGGCGTTCGCGACGTCGTCGCCCATCTCCATCATCCTGAGGCCGCGCGCGTTGACGAGGACCAGCGGGACGAGGACGGCGCAGAGGGCGAGCAGCGGCCCTACCTGGTCCCAGTCACGGCCGCCCAGCGAGCCGGTCATCCACACCACCGCACGGGCCGCGTCGACCAGGTCGGCCTTGGTGAGCAGATAGCCGTTGACCGCAGTGGCGATCGCGGAGACACCGATACCGACCAGGACGAGCCGGTATCCGTGCACGCCCTGCTTCCAGGCGAGCAGATAGATGGCGAGTCCGGTCACCAGGCCGCCGATCAGCGCGCCGACGGTGACCTGCGTGGTGCTGCCGGACAGCAGCACGATGACGACCAGCGCGCCGGCCGTCGAGCCCTGGGAGAGGCCCAGCACGTCCGGGCTGCCGAGCGGGTTGCGGGAGACGGACTGGAACAGCGCGCCGCCCAGGCCCAGCGAGGCACCGACCAGCAGGCCGACCAGCACGCGCGGCAGCCGCAGCTCGCCCACGATGAAGTCCTGGTAGGCGTTGCCGTTCCCGGCGAGGGTCCGGAGCACGTCGGACGCCGGGATCTTCGCGTCGCCGGTGCCGATCAGCGCGACGCCCGCCGCGCAGGCGGCGGCCAGCAGCAGGACGACGACGATCAGGGCCCGCGGGTCCAGGCGCAGGGAGAGCCCGCCGGGGGTGCGGACGGCCCGGTTCATGGATCGGGTCTTCACAGCTGGGCCGTCCTCCGCCGTCGTACGAGGAAGATGAAGACCGGACCGCCCATGATCGCGGTGACGATGCCGACCTGGAGTTCCGAGGGGCGGGCCACGACCCGGCCGACGACATCGGCGCCGAGCAGCAGCACGGGCGACAGGACGGTGGCGTACGGCAGGATCCAGCGCAGGTCCGGGCCGGTGAAGGAGCGCACGACGTGCGGCACCATCAGGCCGACGAACACGATGGGGCCGCAGGCCGCGGTCGCGGCGCCGCACAGGACGGTGGCGGCCAGCATGGCGAGCGCGCGGGTGCGGCCCAGGTTGGCGCCGAGGGCACGGGCGGTGTCGTCGCCCATCGCGACGGCGTTCAGCGGCCGGGCCAGGGCGAGCGCCAGGACCATGCCGACCGCGAGGAACGGCAGCACCTGCAGGATGGTCGAGTTCGTGGCCGAGGCCAGCGAACCCACCGTCCAGAAGCGCATCCTGCCGAGCGCCGCGTCGTCCAGGATCATCGCGGCCTGGAGGTAGCCGTACAGGGCGGCGCTGATCGCCGTGCCGGCGAGCGCGAGCCGCACCGGGGTGGCACCCCGGCTGCCGCCGAGGAACCACACCAGCGCGCTGACCGCCGCCGCCCCGAGGAAGGCGAACCACACATAGCCGGTGAGGCTGGTGACGCCGAAGTAGGTGATGGCCGTGACGACGGCGGCCGAGGCACCGGCGTTGATGCCGAGCAGTCCGGGGTCGGCCAGCGGATTGCGGGTGAGCGCCTGCAGCACCGCGCCCGCGAGGCCCAGCGCGGCACCGGCGAGCAGGCCCAGGACCGTGCGCGCGATCCGCTCGTCCACGACGACGTCGCCGTAGGTCCCCGTGTCGTGGAACAGGCCGTGCCAGACCTGGTCCGGCGACAGTGCTTTCGCCCCGATCGCGATGCTCGCCAGGGCGACTAGCACCAGGATCGCGGCGGAGAGCAGGAGCCCAAGGGCCCTTGCCGCCCGGCGGGTTGGAGGCGCGGGGGCGGTCTCCGCGCGCTGTTCCGGAGGACTGTCGACCAACACGAGGTTAGGTTAGCCTACCCTCGCTACCGATCTCGATCCCCGGGGCGGGGATGCCTCACAGTCCGAGCCGCGCCAGCGCCTTCCCCCCGTCCAGCCCGCAGGAGCCGTCGCCGGCCGCCGTCCAGGCCGAGGCGCACAGCGCCCGCAGCCCGTCCAGCGGCTCCCCGTCGCCCTCCAGCTCCAGCCGGTCCGCCCCGGCCGTAGCCGTCCAGCCACCGCACCGGAAGCCCTCCGTGAGCCGGCCGACCTCCGGCTGCCCGGTGAGCAGCCCGCGCAGATCGGCGTCCACATACGTCGGCCGGTGCTGCGGCGGCGCCGCGAGCAGCTGGACGCCGTCGGTGACACCGGTCAGCACCAGCAGCGAGTCCACCCCGCCGTTGAACGCGCCCTCGATGTCCGTGTCCAGCCGGTCCCCGACCACCAGCGGCCGCTTCGCGCCGGTCCGGATGATCGTCTCGCGGTGCATCGGCGGCAGCGGCTTGCCCGCCACCTGCGGCTCCTTGCCCGTCGCGATCCGTACGACCTCCACGGCCGCCCCGTTGCCCGGAGCGATGCCCCGCCCGCTGGGAATCGTCAGGTCGGTGTTGGACGCGAACCACGGCACCCCGCGCGCCACCGCGTAGGACGCCTCCGCGAACCGCCCCCAGGTCAGATCCGGCCCGCCGTACCCCTGCACGACCGCCGCCGGATCGTCGTCCGCCGACTCCACCGGAGTCAGCCCCCGCTCGCGCAGCGCCACCCGCAGCCCCTCGCCGCCGATCACCAGCACCCGTGCCCCGGCCGGCACCTGCTCGCTGATCAGCCGCGCGACCGCCTGCGCCGAGGTGATGACGTCATCGGCGCCCGTCGGTATGCCCAGTTCCGTCAGATGCTCGGCCACGGTGTCCGGGGTCCGCAGCGCGTTGTTGGTGACGTACGCCAGATGCATCCCGCCCGAGCGCGCCACCGCCAGCGAGTCGACCGCGTGCCGGATCGCGCTCCCGCCCGCGTACACCACCCCGTCCAGATCGAGCAGCGCCGTGTCGTACGCCTCGCTCAGGGGCTGCCCACTGCCCTCGGGCCTCGTCCTGACCGCCTGGCTCATTCCACATCGCTCCTCGTTCGACCGTCTTTCCCCCGATCATCCCGCACGCCACCGACACACGTACGATGCCGGGATGAACACTGCAGGTCGCTCGGAAGCAACGGCGCGCCAGGGCCTGGAACTCACCCCGTTCCGCGGCCTTCGCTACGACCCCGACCGGGTCGGCAGCCTCGCCTCCGTCACCTCCCCGCCGTACGACGTCGTCGTACGCCCCGACGGGGTGCACCACCTCCAGTCCGCCGACCCGTACAACATCGTCCGGCTGATCCTGCCCGAGGCCGGCACCCCGAGCGCCCGCACCGAGCAGGCGGCCGACACCCTGCGCCGCTGGCTGGACGAGGGCATCCTCACCGCGGACCGCGAGCCCGGCCTGTACGTCTACGAGCAACAGGACGCGAGCGGCATGCTCCAGCGCGGTGTCATCGGCGCGCTGCGGGTCTCGGAGCCGGCCGAGGGCGTGGTGCTGCCGCACGAGGACGTCATGCCGCCCGTGGTCGCCGACCGCGCGGCCCTGATGCGGGCCACGCGCGCGAACCTGGAGCCGCTGCTGCTGACCTACCGCGGCGACGGCACCGCGGCCGAGGTCGTCGAGCGCACGGCGGAGAAGCCCCCGCTGCTGGCCACGACCACCGAGGACGGCTTCCAGCACCGCCTCTGGTCCGTGACCGACCCCGCCGACCTGGCCCGCATCCAGTCCGACCTGTCCCACCAGCAGGCCCTGATCGCCGACGGCCACCACCGCTGGGCCACCTATCTGCGGCTGCGCGCCGAGCATCCCTCCCCCAGCCCCTGGGACCACGGCCTGGTCCTGCTCGTCGACACCGCCCGCTACCCGTTGCGCGTCCGTGCCATCCACCGCCTGCTGCACGGCCTTCCGGTCGCGGACGCACTCGCGGCCGTGGAGGGCCTGTTCCGGGTACGGCGCCTCGACACGCCGCTCGCCGAGGCACTGGAGACGCTGGCGGACGCGTCCTGCGCGGGCAACGCCTTCCTGCTGGCCGGCGACGGAGCCTTCCACCTGCTCGACCACCCGGACCCGGACCTGCTGGCCCGGACGATCCCGGCCGGCCACCCGGCGGCCTGGCGCTCCCTGGACGCCACGGTCCTGCACGCCACGCTCCTCGACCATGTCTGGCACATCCCCGAGGACTCCCCGGCCCACATCGCGTACATCCACGACACGGCCGCGACGGTCGCCAAGGCGGAACGCGACGGCGGTACGGCCGTCCTGATGCACCCGGTCCGCGAGGAGGTCGTCCGCGACCTGGCCCGACAGGGCGTCACGATGCCCCGCAAGTCGACGTCGTTCGGCCCGAAGCCGGCGTCGGGGCTGGTGCTGCGGGCACTGGAGATCTGAGCACCGGGAACGCGAAAGGGGGCAGGTTCCACCGGGAACCTGCCCCCTTTTCAGTGACTGCCTTTCAGTGACTGGCGTCAGTCCTCGTCGCCGTCCTCCTGCGACGGCTTCTGCGGCTCGCCCTCGCTCTCGTCCAGAGCGTCGACGAACTCCACGCCGTCCAGCTCGGCGAGCCGGTCGGAGGCGTCCGTGCTGCCGTCCCGGTCGGCCTCCACGGCCTTCGCGAACCACTCCCGCGCCTCGCCCTCCCGGCCGACGGCCAGCAGGGCGTCGGCGTAGGCGTAGCGCAGCCGCGCGGTCCACGGCTGGACCGAGTTGGAGGCGAGCTCCGGGCTCTGCAGGGTCACGATGGCCGCGTCCAGCTGGCCCATGTCGCGCCGGGCACCGGCCGCGACGAGCCGCATCTCGACCTGACCGGCCTTGTCCAGCTTGTGCACCTCGGGGGCGCCGGCCATGTCCAGCGCCTTCTCCGGCCGCCCGAGCCCGCGCTCGCAGTCGGCCATCACCGGCCACAGGTCCACGCTGCCGGTCATCCGTCGCGCGGCCCGGAACTCGGCGAGGGCCTCGCCGTACTTCTGGTTGGCGTACGCCGCGAACCCGGCGGCCTCGCGTACGGCGGCCACGCGGGACGCCAGACGCAGGGCCACCTTCGAGTAGGCGTAGGCGCCCTCGGGGTCCTCGTCGATGAGCCGGGCGACCATCACCAGGTTCTTGGCGACATCGTCCGCGAGTGTCTTGGGCAGGCTCTGCAGCTCCTGCCGGACGTCCTTGTCGATCTCGTCACCGGTGACGTCCTCCGGGATCGGCAGCCGCTTGATCGGCTCGCGGTCCCGGTCGCGCTCGTCACGGAAGCGGCCACCGCCCCGGCGGTCGTCACGCCGGTCGTCACGGCCCCGGAAGCCACCGGGCCGCCCACCACGGTCGTCCCGACGGGGCCCACGGCCGCCGCGGTCGTCGCGGCCGCGGAACCCGCCGCGCTCGCCCCGGTCGTCCCGGCGGTCGTCGCGACGGTCGTCGCGGCGGAAGCCACCGCGGTCGTCGCGACGGTCGTCACGCCGGTCGCC